>NZ_JAEUOL010000191.1 GCF_016789985.1 Accumulibacter sp. | reverse complement strand
TCGGCAAAACATCGTGCCCACTACGTTTACCCCCTTGACCAGTGTCATCCGCGCCCTTGCCATGGACGCGGTGCAACAAGCCAACTCCGGTCACCCAGGTATGCCGATGGGAATGGCCGAAATCGCGGAAGTCCTCTGGCGCCGCCACCTGCGCCACAACCCGGCCAATCCCCAGTGGCCAGATCGTGATCGTTTCGTGCTCTCGAATGGCCACGGGTCGATGCTGGTCTACGCACTGCTGCATCTCACCGGCTATGATGTTTCGATCGACGATCTGAAAAAGTTTCGCCAGTTTCGCTCGAAAACCCCGGGACATCCGGAAGTCGGACATACCCCGGGCATTGAAACCACCACCGGGCCGCTTGGTCAGGGTCTCGCCAACGCCGTCGGCATGGCGATTGCCGAGCAGATTCTCGCTGCCGAGTTCAACCGCCCGGAACACGAGATCGTCAACCACTCGACCTATGTCTTTCTCGGCGATGGCTGCCTGATGGAAGGCATTTCGCATGAGGCCTGCTCGCTTGCCGGGACGCTCGGGCTGGGCAAGCTGATCGCCTTCTACGACGACAACGGGATTTCCATCGACGGGCATGTCGATGGCTGGTTTACCGACGATACGCCGAAACGATTCGAAGCCTATGGCTGGCAGGTGATTGCCGGCGTCGACGGGCACGACTGCCATGCGATCGACAACGCCGTACTCGCCGCGCGCACCGACCACACGCGGCCGAGCCTGATCTGCTGCAAGACACGCATCGGACTCGGCTCTCCGAACAAGGTGGGCAGCCACGAGGTACACGGCGCGCCGCTCGGAGCGGCCGAGATTGCCGCCACTCGCGACCATATCGGCTGGCTACACGAACCTTTCGAGATTCCCGTCGAGGTCCAGGCGCAATGGGACGGCAGGGTTCGCGGAAACGTCTTCGAGACCAACTGGAGAACGCGTTTGGCGGCTTATGCGGTGGTCTTCCCCGAGCTCGCTGCCGAGTTCTCACGCCGCATGCGCGGCGAACTGCCGGCTGACTGGAGCAACGGCGCCGCACAGACCCTTGCCGGGATCGCGGCCAAGGGCGAGAACATTGCCACCCGCAAGGCGTCGCAGAACGCGATCGCCGCCTTCGCACCGCTTTTGCCCGAACTGATCGGCGGCTCGGCCGATCTCGCCGGTTCCAACCTGACGCTATGGCAAGGTTCGAAGGGCATCAGCAGGAATCAGGGTGGCAATTACCTCTACTATGGCGTGCGCGAGTTTGCCATGACGGCGATCGCCAACGGCCTTGCGCTGCATGGCGGCCTGCTCCCTTATACCGCCACCTTCCTGGTGTTCTCGGACTACGCGCGCAACGCCATCCGCATGGCGGCACTGATGAAGCTGCGCCAGATCATGATTTACACCCATGATTCGATCGGTCTCGGCGAGGATGGGCCGACACACCAGCCGGTGGAACACCTTGCCTGCCTGCGCCTGATCCCCAATGTCGATGTCTGGCGTCCCGCCGATGCCGGTGAGACGGCGGTAGCCTGGGTGGCCGCGGTCGAGCGCAGCGATGGACCGACGATCCTCGCGCTCTCCCGGCAGAATCTGCCGGCCGTCAGCGGTGCCGTCGCGCCGGCGATCATGCGCCGCGGGGCCTATGTTCTGGCTGACTGTGCCTTGCCCCGGGTGGTCTTGATCGCTACTGGATCGGAGGTCGGGCTGGCACTCGAGGCGCAAGGGGTGCTTGCCGATGAGGGTATCGCGGTACGGGTGGTGTCGATGCCCTGCGCCGAGGCGTTCGACCGTCAGGAAGCCAGCTACCGGGAGACCGTTCTGCCGCGGACTGTTCCCCGTGTGGCCATCGAAGCGGGCGTCAGCAGTTTCTGGTTCAAATACGTCGGACTTGATGGTGCCGTCATCGGCATCGATCGATTTGGAGAGTCGGCACCCGCCGGCCAGTTGTTTGACTTTTTCGGTTTCACGGTGGCCAACGTGGCCAGGGTCGTGAGATCACTGTTGTAATTTCTCAAGGAGACCGTTTCAATGACTATCAGGGTAGGCATCAATGGATTCGGCCGCATCGGCCGCATGGTTTTCCGTGCTGCAGCCAAGCATTTCCCGGATATCGAGGTGGTCGGCATCAACGACCTGCTCGAGCCCGACTATCTGGCATACATGCTCAAGTATGACTCGGTGCATCGCCGTTTCGAGGGCGACATCTCGGTCGACGGCAACACGCTGGTGGTTAACGGCAAGAGAATCCGTCTGACTGCCGTCAAGGACCCGGCAGAACTGAAGTGGGACGAGGTGGGTGCCGACGTCGTCGTCGAATCGACCGGTCTCTTCCTGACGCTCGATACGTGCCAGAAACACATCGCGGCAGGCGCCAAAAAAGTGATCCAGAGCGCACCCAGCAAGGACGATACGCCGATGTTCGTGTTCGGTGTCAATGACCAGACCTACGCTGGCCAGACGATCATCTCGAACGCTTCCTGCACGACCAACTGTTTGGCGCCGGTGGCCAAGGTGCTCAACGACAACTGGGGTATCAAGCGCGGCCTGATGACCACGGTGCATGCCGCCACCGCCACCCAGAAAACGGTCGATGGCCCGTCCAACAAGGACTGGCGCGGTGGCCGCGGCATTCTCGAGAACATTATCCCGTCCTCGACCGGCGCCGCCAAGGCGGTTGGCAAGGTCATTCCCGAGCTGAACAAGAAACTCACCGGAATGGCCTTCCGCGTTCCGACTTCGGATGTCTCGGTCGTCGACCTGACCTGCGAACTGAGCAAGGAAGCCACCTACGAGCAAATCTGCGCCGCCATGAAGGCGGCCTCCGAAGGTCCGATGAAGGGCATTCTCGGCTACACCAACGAGAAGGTTGTGGCGACCGATTTCCGTGGCGAGAGCTGCACATCGGTGTTCGACGCCGAAGCCGGCATGGCTCTCGATGGCACTTTCGTCAAAATTGTCTCGTGGTACGACAACGAGTGGGGCTACTCCTGCAAGGTGCTGGAGATGGTCCGTGTAATGACTCGCTGATTGGCAGTCCGGGGCGCCTGCGGGCGCCCCGCAGCTACCCCGCTTTCAGCAGACGAGCTGGTTCCTGTGGACTCTGGGTGTGGGCACTGCGCTGCTGGAGTTGGTGGCGACCGCCATCGAGCGAGTTCGGCTTCTGTAGTTTGATCGCAGCCCGGTAATGGGCGGCGGCAGAATGAAGCATCCCCACGTTGTGCGACGGCCAACGACCGCGGGGTGCCATGTCCGCGTGCCCGGTCTGCCGGCAGTGCTGGCCGCTCACGGCAGCGGAGCGCGAGTCGGCCAAGCACTCTGACGACACGAGGGAAGTGATATTTTTCCCGTCGCGTTGTTGCCATCCGCTGGGGTTCAGGTACGCTCAGCGTGGGTTGCCGCGAGTGTTGGCGAACCTGGCGAAGCAGTCGACCCGATCTGACGAGAGCGCCTCGGGTGTCCGCAGGAGTCCCTGTGCAAGAAGAGGAGAACCATGTCACGAGATACCAAGATCGTTGCCACGCTCGGTCCCGCGTCATCCGGCAGCGAAGTCCTGGAACGGATGTTTCGCGCCGGCGTCGATGTCGTGCGCCTCAATTTTTCCCATGGCAAAGTGGCGGATCACGTGGAACGTGCCCAGATGGTGCGCGAGGTGGCAGCCCGCATGGGGCGACCGGTGGGCATCCTCGCTGACCTGCAGGGGCCAAAGATCCGCGTCGGCAAGTTTGCCGATGGCAAGGTCTGGCTCGAGAAAGGCGCAGCTTTCGTCCTCGACGCCAGGTGTGAGATGGGCAATGGCGAGCGCGTGGGTCTTGATTACAAGGACCTGACGCGTGATGTTTCCGCGGGCAGCGTCCTGCTGCTTGACGATGGCCGCATCGTGCTCGACGTCGAGCGCGTCGTCGGTTCCGAGATCTTCACCGTCGTCCGGCACGGCGGCGAGTTGTCCGACAACAAGGGGATCAACCGCCAGGGTGGCGGTCTCTCGGCTCCCGCACTGACCGCCAAGGACATGGACGACATCCGTACCGCGGCCGGCATCGGCGTCGATTTCGTGGCCGTTTCCTTCCCCAAGAGTGCGGCCGACATGTACATGGCCAAACAACTGATTCACGCTGCCGGCGGGCAGGCGCAGACCATCGCCAAGATCGAGAGGGTGGAAGCAGTGGCGGCGCTCGAGGAGATCATCGCGGCCTCCGACGGCATCATGGTGGCGCGCGGGGATCTCGCCGTCGAAGTCGGCGATGCCGCCGTTCCGGCGCTGCAGAAACGCATGATTCATCTGGCCCGCGAGAAGAACAAGCTGGCCATCACGGCAACCCAGATGATGGAATCGATGATCCTTTCGCCGGCGCCGACCCGTGCCGAAGTCTCGGACGTCGCCAACGCCGTGCTCGACGGAACCGATGCCGTGATGCTTTCCGCCGAGACAGCGTCCGGCAGGTACCCGGTCGAAACGGTCGAGGCGATGGCACGCATCTGCCTGGCAGCGGAGCAGTCGGCCGAAGTGACGCTCGACAGCGCATTTCTCAATCAGGTGTTTACGCGGATTGACCAAACCATTTCACTGGCTGCGATCTGGACGGCTCACCACCTCAAGGTGAAGGCCATCGCTGCCCTTACCGAGTCGGGCGCCACCGCCCTGTGGATGAGCCGCCTCAACTGCGGCGTTCCGGTTTACGCACTGACCCCGCGACCCGAAGCAGTGACCAAAATGAGCCTTTATCGGGCGGTCTTCCCCCTGTTCATGACACAGCGGCCGACGACGCGCGACGAACTGCTGCGCGACGCCGAACAACTGTTGACCGACGCGGGAATCGTCGAGAAGGGAGATTTCATTGTCCTCACCGCAGGTGACCCGATGGGAACCAGCGGTGGCACCAATACGCTGAAGATCGTTCGCGTCGGGGATCAACAACCGTACAAGGTCTGACCGTACCGTCACGCCGCCCTCCGGGTTCGGAGGACGTACTGTGCAATCATTTTTTGGGAATCGGCAGCAGCCGTTTTCCGTGCCCGGCCAAACGGGCAAATCACTGGAGAAATCAATCATGCCAATCGTATCGATGCGTCAGTTGCTCGACCATGCTGCCGAGAACGGCTATGGTCTTCCCGCTTTCAACGTTAACAACATGGAGCAGGTCTGGGCGATCATGGAAGCCGCCGCGGAAGTGGATGCGCCAGTGATCATGCAGGCCTCTGCCGGCGCCCGCAAGTACGCTGGCGAGCCCTTTCTGCGTCATCAGATCCTGGCAGCTCTCGAAGCTTATCCGCACATCCCGATCGTCATGCATCAGGACCACGGTCAGTCGCCGGCCGTGTGCATGGCGGCGATCCGCTCCGGCTTCTCGTCGGTGATGATGGACGGCTCGCTGATGGCCGACGGCAAGAGTGTCGCCTCGTATGAATACAACGTCGAGGTGACCAGCAAGGTGGTCGATTTCGCGCACGCCATCGGCGTCTCGGTCGAAGGCGAACTCGGTGTTCTCGGTTCGCTCGAAACGATGCGCGGCGACAAGGAAGACGGCCACGGCGCAGAAGGCACGATGACTCGCGAGCAGTTGCTGACCGACGTCGAACAGGCGGCCGACTTCGTCCGGCAGACCCAGTGCGACGCACTGGCCATTGCCATCGGCACCTCGCACGGCGCCTACAAGTTTACCAAGAAGCCGACCGGCGACATTCTTGCCATCCAGCGCATCAAGGAGATCCATGAACGCATCCCGGACTGCCATCTCGTGATGCACGGCTCATCTTCGGTGCCGCAGGAACTGCTCGCCGAAATTCGTGAGTTCGGCGGTGACATGAAGGAGACCTACGGCGTGCCGGTCGAAGAGATCGTCACCGGCATCAAGCATGGGGTGCGCAAGGTGAACATCGACACCGACATTCGCCTGGCGATGACCGGCGCGATCCGCCGTTACTTTGCCGAAAACCCGTCCAAGTTCGATCCGCGCGACTACCTCAAGCCAGCGCGCGAAGCGGCCAAGAAGATCTGCCGCGCCCGCTTCGAGGCCTTCGGTACCGCCGGCCAGGCGAGCATGATCCAGGTCATCCCGCTTGAAAGGATGGCTGCGCGTTATGCCAGCGGTGAACTGCAGCAAACCGTCCGCTGATTGACAGGCGACTGCCGCGGCACTCGAACGGAGTGCCGCGGTTTCATTCCGGATCGGTCGTGAGGACCGTTCCTCCCATCCGGCGGCTCGTGCCCACCCCTTGCACGAGCTGTCGAACGACGAGTCTGACGGGCGTCCGACACCCCCTGGGTGTGTCGACGCCGACGCTCGTTTCTCACCACGACTCGTCGACCTTGTCGCAGGTGCGCAAGAACTTCGCCACTCTCGGCGCGCCACGCGACTGTCGCCAATGCATTCGCCGCGCGGTCGGCCGACTGGCTGCGCGCCATCCCGGGTGCAACGGCACTCCTGATTGGCGCTGTACTTCAGCCAGTCGGCGCCAAAGTCTCCGTGTACTGCTGGCCCGTCGTGACGGCGGCGCGAATCAGATGTGGCAGGATGACCTTGAGATCGAAGTTCAGAAAAGCCGCTGTTCAAGGGCTGATAGCGCCTAGTCCTTCGGCAATAACTGGGGGTTCCACACTACCTCCCACAAATGACCGTCAGGGTCTTGAAAGTAGCCCGCGTAACCGCCCCAGAAGGTGTCATGGGCAGATTTCACGATAGTCGCTCCGGCAATCTTCACCTCCGCCATAATCACATCGACCTCTGCCCGGGACGCGACATTATGTCCGAGGGTGAACTCGGTGGGAGCCGGGATTCCCGGAGGGATGCCCGTATCGTGAGAAATGCTCTGGCGAGGCCAGATTGCGAGTTTCACTCCTGCCTGTAGGTCGAAGAAGGCCACTGCGCCATTCTCGAACTCTTTCCCGATGATGCCTTCGGTTTTCAGACCAAGGCCATCTCGGTAAAACTGGAGCGCACGTTCAAGGTTATCAACGCCAAGGGTGATAACGCTGACTCGTGGTTTCAAGGTTCGCTGTCCTTTGGTTGCCTTCGGTTGCGCTAGGCCGGAATTTCCGGTTCAACAAGATTAGCGAGTTGCGCAAGTGACTCCTGCCAACCGAGATAGCACATTTCCAGCGGAATTACTTCGGGTAATCCTTCCTGCACTATGTGCAATTCTGTTCCGCAAGAGACCGGTTTCAAGGCCACGGTGACCTGAATTTCACCAGGCAAGTTTGGATCGTCAAACCTGTCGGTGTATCGAATCAGTTCGCCTGGCACCAGTTCTCGATACTCTCCGCCGAACGAGTGACCTTGGCCCGTCGAAAAGTTCTCGAACGACATCTTGAAGGCTCCCCCCACTCTGGCATCCAGGTGCTCGACCTTGCAGGTGAAACCGTACGGTGGTAACCACTTGGCCAGCGCGCCGGCATCCAAGAACGCGCGGTAGACCTTCCCCGGCCTTGCCCGGAGCACGCGATGAAGTCGGACAGTGCCTGTAGTCATGATCAGTTCTCCTTCTGGACACGCGCAACGCCTGGGTTGGGCGCTTGCCGTCTTCATATGGCGCCAAGAAACGGTGACAAGCAGCACGTCGTTACAAAGTGCATCAGCATATACTCTGGGGGAGGCGCGAATGGCTGCCTTGTCGAAACATCGAGAAGGACCAGAGAAGACTGATAGTACGCATTTGACACCAAGGGTGCCAAGTTTCTCTTTCCGCAGATCTCGCCGGAAATCGCGGCAGCCGTTTCTGTACCGGCTCGGATTGTCTGGACACGGTATTGCAACTCAGGCCACCTTTCGCATGGGATAAGCCTGACGGGCTTCGAGAAAGGGGGGACAGAAAGGGGGGACAGACCACGTTTTCGGAGAAAGGGGGACAGACCACGTTTTCTGCTATGGTGGTGGCGAAGTTGGGGTCAGGTCTAGCTTTTTGCCTTCCGCAATCGGGGTTAGCTGCCTGCTCAGAGGCCTACCGGGTTTGGCGCACCGACCACGAAAATGTTTCGCGGCGCCAGGCTGTGGATAAGCGGACAGTGCGCAGTCGGACTGCGTCCTCCTGGCGCACCGGCCCACTTGCCGTGGACAACGCTGCGCGTTGCCCACGGCGCGGGCCTCCGCCCACTTACCCACAGCCTTCGACCACCACGAGTTCATGAAACACCTGAAGACCAAAAACTCACTTCTCGGGAAGATACAAGGCCTTGCTTCTGAACCAGTTCCCCCGAGCAGTCGCAGCCAGCCAGGGGCAACGTTCCAAAATTCCTGAGCTGAAGAGTGGAACTTGTTGCTCACAGGCCAAGCTCGCTATGCGACCCGAGGCGGACGATCTGCAAGGCATTGTCGTTGGGCTTGCGGTAAATCAACACCAGATCGGGCTTGATGTGGCAACCGCGGTGTGGTCTTTCCAGTCGCCAATCAGCGCGTGATCGCGGTGCTTTTCGGCCAGAGGCTGGTCATTCGCCAAGGCGGTAACAATGGCGACGAACTTGCTTGCCAGCGTCTCACGATGGGGGCTTTTGCTCTTGCGCTTGTAATCGCGCCTGAACTGGCCGGTTTGCTCAATCGACCGCATTCAGGTCGGCCATCAGATCCTCGACGGTGGCGAACGACTTCAATCCACCACGGCGCGCCTCCTTCATCGCCTCGATAGTGACGGCGTTCGGCACCAGTGGTTCGAACGGCAGTGCTTTATCGTGGGCGACACGGGTCAAGAGGATCCGGAAGGCGTCTGACACGGTCAATCCCATCGCTGCCAGTACGGCGGTCGCCTCTTCCTTGATGTGCTCGTCGATACGGGCACGCACAACAGCATTCGTTGGCATTGCTTGTTCCTCGAAGTTAGCGGACTACATTGTAGCCCAGGACAGCAGACAAAGGCACAGGCAGCCGGGGTCTAAAATTGAAAAGGTGAAAAGGGGGACAGGCCACGTTTTCTGTTTTAGTCGGTTTTCGTTGGTTGTGCAGTCAGAAAGTGAGGCGAAGATGCCAAGGCGAGCACGAGAGCATTATAGGGGACAGAACCCGATTATCTTGCCTTCCCCAGCCCGCCGTGACATCATCGTCGCGGCGTTACGGGGATCTACTGTGCCCGGCGTTCCACGAGGAGGGTGAGCCTTGCCAACGATCAGCATGTTCTATGGCATCTTGGTATCGATGTACGCACTGGATATCGAGAAACACCACGCTCCTCACATACACGTTCGCTACAACGAGTTTAAGGTTGTCCTTGGCATTCCTGAAGGTGATGTGCTCGAAGGAAGCCTTCAGGCCCGCCAGATGAAGCTCGTCCAAGCGTGGATCGAGCTTCACCGCGACGAGCTGATGGCCGACTGGCTGCTTGCTTCCAGCGGTCAGACGCCTTACAAGATCGATCCCCTGCGCTGAAGGAGATGGCCATGACACCCGATGTCGTCCGCGTCAGACTGCTGCCCGACTATCAGCTCGAGGCGGAGTTCGCTACGGGGGAATGGCGTGTGTTCGACATGCGGCCGTACCTGGCTTATCCCGCATTCGCGGCCCTCACGGAGGGCTCGCTGTTCATGAAGGCCCATGTCGTCCTCGGAACCGTCGCGTGGACCGACGAGATCGACATCTCGCCGGATACCTTGTATTTGCGCGGCCTTCCCGTGTGATGACAACGTAGCACGATAGCGGGGCATTAGGAATAAAGGGGGACAGACCACGTTTTTTGCTATAGTCGGTTTTCGTTGGTTGTGCGGTGAGAAAGTGAGGCGAAGATGCCAAGGCGAGCACGGATTGTTGCTGCAGATACCCCCCTTCATGTGATCCAGCGGGGGATCGATCGGGGCGCGTGCTTTTTTTCAGAGGACGACTTCCGGTTCTATCTCGAGGCGCTTGCCACTGCCGCGTCCTCGGAAAACGTCGCGGTCCACGCGTATGTTCTGATGACCAACCACGTTCACCTGCTCGTCACCGGCGAGGCGCCCGATGGCATCTCGAACTTGATGAAGAGGTTGGGGCAATGCTACGTTCAG
>NZ_JAEUOL010000226.1 GCF_016789985.1 Accumulibacter sp. | reverse complement strand
GGGGGAAACAATAGATGGCAACGACTTACCGCACCTGTCCCGTCTCCGGACTGCAGTTCGAGGACCAGGCCGAGAAGCTGATGCGCTGGAACGCCGTCGCCGGCGTCCTCTGGCTGCTGGTCGGCGGCATCACCGCGCTGCTGGTGATCCTGACCCGCTGGCCGGCGATCAAACTGCTGCCGGCCGATCAGTTCTACCTGATCCTGACCGCTCACGGCATCGACATGCTGATCCTGTGGATCCTGTTCTTCGAAATGGCCGTGCTTTACTTCGCCTCGTCGACCCTGCTGCGCTGCCGACTGGCGACGCCTAAAATTGCCTGGCTCGCCTTCTGGCTGATGGTCGTCGGCGGCATCACGACCAACATCGCCATCTTCCAGGGCGAATCGAGCGTGATGTTCACCTCCTACGTCCCGATGCAGGCGGCCTGGCACTTCTACCTCGGCATCATCCTGGTCGCCGTCGGTGCGCTGCTCGGCGTTGCCGTGTTCTTCGGCACGCTGGTCGTCGCCAGGCGTGACAAGACCTATCAGGGCTCACTGCCGCTGGTCACCTTCGGCGCACTGACCGCCGCCATCATCGCCACCTTCACCATTCTGGCCGGTGCCGGCATCCTGGTGCCGACCTTCTTCTGGTCGGTCGGCCTGATCAAGGAAATCGACGCGCAGTTGTACCGCATGGTGTGGTGGGGCCTGGGGCACTCGTCACAGCAGATCAACGTCGCCGCGCACGTCTCCATCTGGTACCTGATCGCCGCCGTCGTGTTCGGCGCCAAGCCGCTGTCCGAGAAAGTGTCGCGCTTCGCCTTCCTGCTCTACATCCTGTTCCTGCAACTGGCCAGTGCGCACCACCTGCTTTCCGATCCGGGCATGAGTGCCGAGTGGAAGGTGCTCAACACCTCGTACTTCATGTACTTCGCGGTCATGGCCTCGATGATCCACGGCTTCACCGTACCCGGCGCGGTCGAAGCGGCGCAACGGCGCAAGGGCTATACCAACGGCCTTTTCGAATGGCTGCGCAAGGCACCCTGGGGCAATCCGGTGTTCTCCGGCATGTTCATCTCGCTGGTCAGTTTCGGCTTCCTCGGCGGCATCTCCGGGGTCGTGCTCGGTACCGAACAGATCAACATGCTGATGCACAACACCTTCTATGTTCCGGGCCACTTCCACACCACGGTCGTCACCGGCACCACGCTGGCTTTCATGTCGATCACCTACCTGTTGGTCCCGGTACTCTTCCGGCGCGAGATGATCCTGCCCAAGCTGTGCCAGATCCAGCCCTACCTGTTCGGCATCAGCATGTCGGTGCTCGGTCTGGTGATGATGGGCGCCGGCACGCTCGGCGTCTCTCGCCGGCACTGGGACATGGCCTTCTCGGGTGCACCGTTCCAGTATGAATGGCCGGGTGCTGCCTACCTGATGATGGGCCTGACCGGCATCTTCGGGGTCATCGCGGTCATCGGTGGTGGACTCTGGATCCTGCTCGTTGTCGGTTCGCTGCTGTTCGGCAAAAAACTGGACGGTGGCAAGGTTTCCGATCGTCCGACGCCGATCCCGAGCAACACGCAGGCGGCTTCGGCCGTCGCGCACGGCAGCGACCACGTCGGCGTTCCCGGTACCGTGGTCTTGGCTCTGCTGCTCTTTGTCTCGTTCGTGCTTTACTACTTCGTGAACTGGAAGTACCTTTCCGAAGTCTGGCTGCTCAGCTGATTCGGCAAGCCTCCCCCGCGCCTCCGGGCGTGGGGGCCTGCTTGAATCGGGCCTGGAGTACAGGCCCGATTCAAGCAGGCCCGACCTTTACTCAATATTCACCTGATCGCTACGCTATCGCCGCCAATGCAATCCACACCCCCATCGAACAGCACCCCCGGTTTCCCAATCCGTGCCATTCTGGGCGTTTTCAAGCTGCGCATCGGCGTCGTCATCACCTTCACGGCTCTTGCCGGACTGGCTGTCAGTGCAGGTCCCGCCCTCAGCCTGCCGCAGTTGCTCGTGCTGACCCTGTCGGTACTGGTGTCTTCGGCCAGCGCCGGCGCCTTCAACCAGTATTACGAGCACGACAGCGACCACCTGATGTCGCGCACCAGCAAGCGACCCTTCGTCACCGGAGAAATCCGCCATGGACCGATCTGGCTGCTGGCGATTGCCATCCTGATGGCGCTGTCGGTGGGCGCCGCCTGGATTGCCCTCAATGCCTGGTCGGCGCTGTTCGTCTTCCTCGGCGCCTTCTTCTACGCCATCGTCTATACCGTCTGGCTGAAACGACGGACCTGGCTGAACATCGTTTTCGGCGGTCTGGCCGGCAGTTGGGCGGTGCTCGCCGGGGCAACGGCGGCCGACCCGCAATTGGGTGCCGTACCGCTGGCACTGGCACTGGTCCTCTTTCTGTGGACCCCACCGCATTTCTGGAGCCTGGCGATCGCCTTCCGTGACGACTATGCCGCCGCCGGCGTACCCATGCTACCGGTGGTCGTCGGTGACCAGCGGGCGGCCAACACGATCTTCTACAGTACCCTGGCTCTGGTTGCCGCCAGCCTGCTGCCGCTTGCCCTCGGCCTTGGCCCGATCTACCTCGCCGGCGCTGCTGTCGGGGGATTTCTCTTCATCCAGAAGGCCTGGCGACTGACGCGCGAACCAAACCGCAAGTCGGCAATGGTCTGCTTCCACGCCTCGCTGATGCAGTTGACGCTGGTCCTGCTCGCCGCGATTGCGGATGCTCAGCTACACTTCTGATCGTTGACTGGCGCACCCACCGGTGATCGGGCCATTCACCCACGCGCTTGTCGCGACACTCTTCCTGCTGGCAAACGGTCCGCTGGCCGCTGACGACACGGCACCCGAGAAACCCAAGCTCACGGCTCGTCCGCAGGGTGTCAACAGCGGACTGGCGCTGACCACCCTCGACGAAAAGTCGGCCTTCGAATTGTCCCAAGGCGTCATCGGCAAGACGGTGGGCGACTTCGTCCTGCTCGATCGCCAGGGACGACCGGTCGAACTGTCGCACTACCGCGGCAAGCCGCTGCTGGTCACCTTCATCTACACCGCCTGTTTCCAGGTCTGTCCGACCATCACGCGCAATCTGCAGAAAGCCGTACAGAACACCGTCAGCGTGATGGGTGCCGATCGCTTCAACGTGGTCAGCATCGGCTTCAACCAGCCCTTCGACTCACCTGCAGCACTCAAGGACTTCGCCACACACTACGGCATTCACCTGCCCAACTGGGAGTTTCTGAGCCCTGCCCCGGCGATCGTCAGCGACCTGACCGCCAACTTCGGCTTCAGTTATGTCGCCACCCCGGCTGGCTTCGACCACATCAATCAGGTAACGCTGGTCGACCCCGAAGGAAAGATCGTGCGTCAGGTCTATGGCGAGAAATTCACCGCAGAAGACCTCGCCGAGCCACTCAAGCGGCTGATCACCGGCTCGCCGATCCCGCCCGAGGCCGGCACGCTGAAGGAAATCATGGAACGTGTTCGCATCCTCTGCTCGATCTACGATCCCGTCACCGGCAGGTACCGGACCAACTACTCACTCTATTTCCAGTTCGCCGGCTTCGTTACCTTCGTCGGCTTCATGATCTACCTGTCGATCCATTTCTGGAGAAATCGGCGCCGCAACGCAGCGAAGACACCCTGAACCGGGTTTGCCGGCTGGCACTCGTCGCTTACAATCCGTCCAGGCATTGCAGACCAGCACCGGATGGCCGCGCAGTGGATCGGCCGCAGCCCAGCGTTGTTCGAGCCGAATCCTGTCAGTGGGTCGGGCAAGCACTGCTTGCTTGCCCCGTATTGGATAGCAACTGAAAGGAGACTACGATGCCATCGTTCAACGAAATGGCCGAGATGGTCGGCGTGGTGCTCGACGGGGCCGGGATTCTCGTCATCGTGCTCGGCATGCTGGTAGCCATCGCCCGCTGTGCCATTTACGGCTGCCGCGCAGCCGACACCTACCGGCAGATCCGCCAGGACATCGGACGGGGCATCCTGCTTGGCCTGGAGTTTCTGGTCGCAGCCGACATCATCCGAACGGTGGCGGTAACGCCGACGCTCGAAGGTGTCCTCGTTCTCGGTCTGATCGTCCTGATCCGGACCTTCCTGAGCACTGCCCTGCAGGTTGAGCTGGAAGGTCAGTGGCCATGGCAGCGCGCAGCAGAGACTAAACAATGCGCAGAGCGATGAACCGGCGGTACCCGCAGCATCCTGAGCCACAACCCGGGCCGGCGTGGCGTCTTCGGCAGGGGCTGCTGGCCTGCCGAGAACATCTACGGTTGTGACTGCACCGACCATGCTGGGCCGCAAGGCACGGTCGCCCGCCTCCCGGCACGGGTCGTGATTGGCACCGAACGCGCCCGCCGATCCCTCTGGCAGGACTTCGCTGCTTGGCTGAAAATGTCGGACGATGTCGGCGAAGGACGACAAAAGATGTGGCGGCGCCAAAACCTGAGGCACCTCACTTCAGTCATCGACCGCTCGCCCCATACCCCAGGGTCTTGACGGCACGCCCCTGCCATCGGCCACAGGCCACGCTCAGGCCCTCTGTTCTGCTCAGGTTTCCGACATGGGTTGTCAACAGACCTCAGATTGATTACCGCCCGGAAACCACCACTGTCCCCGCCTCTCCCTCGGCCCGCGGCTTGATGGCGCCGATCGCCACCGCTGCCTCACCCGCGTCGCGCAGCCTCTGCACGGCCTGCTGAACGTCCTCGCGGGCCACGACGACGACCATGCCGATGCCGCAGTTGAAGACACGATGCATTTCGCTGTCGGCGATGCTGCCCGCGTGCTGCAGCCAGTCGAACAGCTTCGGTCGCTGCCACGCGGCTTCGACGATCTCGGCCTTGACCTGCGGGGGCAGGATGCGCGGTACGTTGCCGGTCAGGCCACCACCCGTGATGTGCGCCATGCCCTTGACCGGCAGCGCCCGCAGCAGTGCGAGCAATGGCTTGACGTAGATGCGGGTCGGCGCGAGGATCACCTCGGCCAGCGAACACCCGCCGTCAAAGACTTCCGTCAGGTCCGGCTGGGCGCGCGCGATGATCTTGCGGACCAGCGAGTAGCCGTTGGAGTGTGCGCCCGCAGACGGCAGACCAATCACCACGTCACCGGGAATGATCGTCGAGCCGTCGATGATCGCCGACTTCTCGACGACACCGACCGCAAAACCGGCCAGATCGTATTCCCCCGCCGGGTACATGCCCGGCATCTCGGCGGTCTCGCCGCCGATCAGCGCGCAGCCGGCCAGTTCGCAGCCGCGCGCAATGCCCTTGACGACATCGGCGGCGGTCTCCACGTCGAGCTTGCCGCAGGCGAAGTAGTCGAGGAAGAACAACGGCTCGGCGCCCTGCACAAGGATGTCGTTCACGCTCATCGCCACCAGGTCGATGCCGATCGTGTCGTGCCGCTGCAGTTCGAAGGCCAGCTTGAGCTTGGTACCAACGCCGTCTGTACCGGAGACCAGCACTGGCTCGCGGTAGCTCCTGGGCACTTCGAACAGGGCACCGAAGCCACCGATGCCACCAAGCACGCCCGGGCGCATGGTTTTTCGGGCGAGCGGTTTGATCCGTTCGACGAGTTGATCGCCGGCGTCGATGTCGACACCGGCAGCACGATAGGAGAGAGCTTCCTGGGTCATCTGGTAGGGTATCCCGAGCAAGACTGGCGAAGGCTGCGCAATGATAGAATGCGCCATTCCGATTGCCTGAACCACGAATCTTATCCGAAATGGCCCTCCCGCGCGCTGACCGCTCGCACACGCTTCAGCTCGAAACAGGCTCCATGCGCCAGTTGATCCTAGACCTGCTGCCGCAGGCGCCACCCAGCTTCGACAACTTCGTGACCGGCAGCAACGGCGAAACGCTCACCGCACTGGCTGCCTGGCTGGCGCCGGCCAACCGCGAACCCCTGTTGTTCCTCTGGGGCGAGCCCGGCGCCGGCAAGTCACATCTGCTGCAGTCCTGCCCGGCCGCCTACAGTGATGCGCGGCTCGACCCGGAACTCTCCAGGCTGCCGGCAGAGTGCGACTGCCACGCGCTCGATCATCTCGAAGCACTCGGCAATGGCGGGCAGATTGTCCTCTTCAACCTGATCAATCGGTTGCGCAGCCGTTCGGGGCGCCTGCTCGCCGCCGCCAGCCTACCACCCCGGCGACTGACGCTGCGCGAAGACCTGCGTACCCGCCTCGGCAACGGCCTGGTCTATCGCCTGCAGGCCTTGAGCGACGGCGAGAAACTGGCCGCGCTCGCCGAGCAGGCGCGGACGCGGGGCCTGAACCTGCCGCCCGAGGCCTTCAGCTACCTTTTCTCGCGCGCACCACGAGACATGCGCAGCCTGTCGTCCCTGCTGCTCGCCATCGACCACTACTCGCTGCAGCACAAGCGCCCGATCACTTTGCCGCTTCTGCGCGAGGTTCTGCAGACCCCGCTGGACCTCTGACCTGCCCGAAAGCACCCCCATGGATCTCGCCCTCTTCGACCTCGACAACACCCTGATCGCCGGGGACAGCGACTTTGAATGGGCCCAGTTCCTGATCGGCAAGGGAATCCTCGACCGC
>NZ_JAEUOL010000137.1 GCF_016789985.1 Accumulibacter sp. | reverse complement strand
GATCGTCTTGCGCATCCCAGGGAGGGCCTCTTCCAGACCAAACCGTACCTCGTCCGCTAACTTATCTGTCTTTCCCATCGTCTCTCAATGTGTTGCCTCGTAATAATCAGAGATTACATTAAAAGTGATGGGTGGTAAGGGAGGTCTTCAACACCGATCACAGAGAGGAATTCAACGGCCTCCTGGCGCAACACCAGATCGCGACCAGCATGGACAGGCGCTGTCGCTGCCATGACAGCCTTTTTCGTCCAACGGCTACGGTGCACGGTCGAGCACGAGTTGAGTCTATCGACGCCCGATGGGAAACAGCCTCACACAGAAGAGGAGTCTGATCGAATTCTTCGACTGCTACAGCGGCAAGTGCCAGTATTCGCCGCTGGTGTCTTGGTCTCCCCAGTTCTCTTGTGGAGCACTGGGGGCCGCGTTCGCCAAGGGAAGAGGCGGGCAGCATGAAACACGCCCCTTGGACGACAAAAAACCAAGGGAAGCATCAACTGCCGGAATTATGATGCTGCGCCGTGACCAGCAAGCATCAGTCCGACCCCCCAGCGCTAAAAACTCGTTTCGGCGTGAGCGCTATTTGATTTGGTCACCGACAACACCGCCAAGACGGCCGGTGCTGTATAGACGGCATGTTTGCCGACGATAGCCAACGCCTCGCGGCGGGAGATCTTTCTGGGCTCTCTAGCCTGACCATCGTTTTCGGATAAAAGCTGTTTGACCTGTTCGTGTTCGGTATTCATCTTGTACATTCCCAAAGTTAGTCTTGCATGCCAGCCTCTATAGATGACTTCACCACCAAGCAACTCTCTGAACAGAACCCTACCCGCGATCACCAGTGTTGCCTCATCTGAATTCGCGCCACAGTGCGCATGGAAACGAGCCACACCCCAGGCCGGGCACACACCTCTCAGCGCATGCCGGCTTTATCCTGGAGGCACACTTTACCAGCCGCGTTTGCAAGGTTCGAAAATCGCTTTGCGAACCTTTCCAAGATCCCCCCTGGCTGCTTGCGAAGGTCAGCCAGAATCCCTCTTGCCACTGCGCCAGCCAAGTTTAAGCACTTTTTGTGCCAATCACTCTATATAGAGATTAGCCATATGATTTATTGTGACAAACAGGCTTCTGAAGTCTGCCTTGGCTATGCTGCATCGAGCGCTAATGTAAAAAAAACCGACATATGATGACGAGAGAATCATCGTACAGGAGTTTGACAAGGTGCGGAGCGCAAAGGGTTTCCCTCCCTGTATCTCGCTCGACTACCCGGTAGCGCCAACCCCACAGTATGGTTAAATATGGCTAGTGGCGAAACGCCCACGACCCCTGCAGACGCTGAGCCCGCAGCGGAAGGTACCAGGCCGGTTTCACCATGCGGCACTGCTCGGCTCGACCGGCAGGCGACGCTTGCCGGTCGGCCCACCACGAGGGCTCGCGCTTGGTGTTCAATGGAACTCGTCCTGCTCCAGCGTGGTGACCGGACGCTGCCCCGTGCGACGTCATTGCGGTGGTACAGGCGACCAGGCGCTCATCTCGCGACATCTTGTGGAGTCGAAGTCTTGCTTACCTTCATCCGTCGCTGGTTCGACGACAACATCATTGAACTGGGCCGCGAAATGCGGCTTTCCTACCTGCCTCCGCTGATGGTCTATGTCGCTGCCGGCGTCTCCGGGCTGACCGGAATCGTCGGCACCTTCTTCGTCAAGGAGCATCTCGGGCTCTCCGCCGCCTTCCTGGCCGCGCTCGGCTTCTGGGCGGGTATTCCCTGGGCGCTGAAGATGCCGCTCGGGCATCTCGTTGACCTGATCTGGCGCTACAAGGCAGGGCTGGTATGGCTCGGTGCCGGGCTGATCGCTGCCAGCCTGCTGATCATGCTCGGCCTGGTGGCCGAGCCGCTGCGCATGGGCGAAGTGATGTCACTCGAAGCTTGGTTCGTCCTCTCCACCCTGCTCTCGCCAGTCGGCTACGTCGTCCAGGACGTGGTCGCTGACGCGATGACCGTCGAAGCCGTGCCGCGCGTAGACCAACATGGCCGCACCCTACCAACCGAAGCGCGGAGGCTGATGAACACGACGCTGCAGACGCTCGGCCGCGTCGCCATCATCGGTGGCGGCGTTCTTGTCTCGCTGGTAAACGTACTCATGTTCGCGGGTGTCGAAAGCCTGCCCATGGTCGCCAGGACAGCAATCTACGCCAGGGTCTACACGCTGGCTCTGGTCATTCCGGCAATCTCGGTCGCCGGCGTGCTGCTGGCCACGCTGCTCAAGCGACGCGACGCGCGCCGGCTGCGTGCCCGCGGCTTTGACGAGACCAGCCTGCGCGCGATGCTTGATCCTCCGCTCGAAGCGGTCAAAGCCAACTGGTGGATCCTCGGTGGTAGCCTGCTCTTCGTCACGATCAGTCTCTCGGTCGGGCTGGCGGAAGTCCAGTTCAGCCAGGAAATCATCTTCGTCGGCTCTTTCGCGGTGATTACCTTTCTGATGGCCAAGTTGCTGCGCGAACTGGATGAGGATGCACGCCGCACGCTGCTCGGGACGGCGATCGTGATCTTCGTCTTCCGCGCCATGCCCGGCCCTGGTGCCGGATCGACCTGGTGGATGATCGACGCGCTCGACTTCGATCAGTCCTTCCTGGCGAAGTTGTCGCTGATCGCCAGCCTGCTGACACTGCTCGGTCTCTTCCTGTTCCGCCGCTTCATTGGGGAGCATTCGATCGCCTACATCGTCGGTTTCCTGACGCTTGCCGGCACCCTCCTCAGCCTGCCGACGCTGGGCATGTACTACGGCCTACATGAGTGGACGGCGGCCCATACCGGTGCCGTTGTCGACGCCCGTTTCATCGCCCTGATCGACACCGCTCTGGAATCGCCACTCGGGCAGATCTCCATGGTGCCAATGCTGGCCTGGATCGCCAACTCGGCGCCGGCCAACCTGAAAGCTACCTACTTCGCGGTGATGGCGTCGTTCACCAACCTGGCGCTGTCGGCCTCGCAGCTTGGCACCAAGTATCTCAACGAGATCTTTCACGTCAGCCGCGAAGTCCGCGACCCCTTTACCAATGCGCTCAGGATACCGGCCGATTATGGCGATCTTGGCGCATTGTTCATCGTCACCATGACGCTTGGTCTGGTCTTTCCCTTCGCCGCGATCTGGCTGATGGGCTGGTTCAAGCTGCGTACCGCCTGAGTGCGCTAGCCCGCACCGGCGGGCATACGAATGCGAGGCGTTGCTGGCGATCTCCAGGGGTGCCTGAGCAATGCAGGAATGCGAAAGTGCCGGCGAAAGAGTCTGTCTGAACCGGTACCCTTCTGATTGGCCCGAACGGTGCCTCATGCTCTGGGCGGTCACAGACACCAATGTGCGTCTCGCCCTGTTCGTCTGAGTAAATTTCATTTCTGTTTCTCCTGCTGCTAATTTTTGGTTTTCGTGCATGCCGTTACCGGGAATGGCCCGGATTGATTGGAAACGCGCACCCCAATCAGAACTCGACCTCGATCCCCTTTGCCTTCGCCACGGCGAGGACTGCGTCGAAGATTTTCGCACGGTCCCAAGGTGCGTCCGTGGCCTCGTTGCGGAACTCGCGGTAGGCCCGCTCGACGTTTATGAACAAACGCGCCGGAGCCTTCCATCCGCCGTACGGTCCGAAATCGATCTTCTTCGACGCCTCCAGGGCGCTCAGCCCCTGCCCGAAGCAGCGCTTCGATTCTTCGCGCCCTTGACGCTCAGGAAACCTGACTCTTTTTCGCTCACGAGAATGGATCCATTGGAGGCGCAGGTCGCGGTACTGAGCGCGGCTGCAGACGAGGGTTGAAGCGGTTGAAGAAGCGGTGTTCGGCAAGTCGTGCGAAGGGTGTTCTGCCGTCTGTGGTGTGCAGCCTTGGCGGTGTGGGAGAGGCGCCCTGGAGCTGGGTCAAGGGCAGGCTGCGGCTTTTTGCAGCCTGGCGCAGCGTCCCTTGACGCAGCGGAGGGGCGATACGCTGGGGCATGGCAGTCAGAGCGGCAGTATCGCGCTGACTGCCCTGCCGACCGGCGTTTTCGGACGTCGGACCCGCGTCGCGGTCAGCGAGGAGCAACGGTGATGCTCTGGGTGAACCGCTGCCGCCGTTCGCCGGTGCTGGCCAGCGCTACGTGGACTCGTCTGGCGAGGTCTTCTTGCGCGCGTGGGGGCAGCCATCGAGCCCACCGTCTGGGTCGCCTGGAGGACGGGCTTGCTGCGCAAGCTCGCACCACTCAGGCGCAGGATGGTGCACCGATGCTGCAGGCGGTCGAGCAGCGCATCGACGAGCGGCTTCTTCTGAAACAGCTCGTACCAGTCGGGCAGGTCGAGATTCGTTGTGATGATCGTCGACAGACGCAAGCGATCCGTCCGGCGACCATACCGGCATTGCTGCCGGCGAGATTCGTTGTGATGATCGTCGACAGACGCAAGCTGTAGCGCTGGTCCATCAGGCGGAAGAACGCATTGACCTGCTCGGGCTTCAGGTTGAGGTAGCCGAGTTCGTCGATGGCGATCAGCGGCAGGCGGCACAACTGATTGAGCAGCCCAACCGTCGAGCGGTGGCAGCGCAACTTCTTTTCTGTAAAAGCCCCCAAGGGATTCCATCGGGATATAGCCATCAGTCATTCAGGTTGAGGTAGATTTTCCCGGTCATCCATTCCTCGTCGCATTCTGCCAGAAGGGCGGAGACAAGGCGCAGGC
>NZ_JAEUOL010000136.1 GCF_016789985.1 Accumulibacter sp. | reverse complement strand
GATCGTCTTGCGCATCCCAGGGAGGGCCTCTTCCAGACCAAACCGTACCTCGTCCGCTAACTTATCTGTCTTTCCCATCGTCTCTCAATGTGTTGCCTCGTAATAATCAGAGATTACATTAAAAGTGATGGGTGGTAAGGTACGGCCAACCTTGCCGATCTGCGTTGTCAGTGCCGGTCGCCGATGCAGCCAGCGCTGAACGACCGATCATCGGGCCAAGAGCCCTGTACATTGCGCCGCGCACGACTATGGGTGAAACTAGAGAATGCTCTGAAAAATGCAGGGCATTGCGCCGGGCGCGCGCGACCATGGTCTAATTGCCCCATCGGAACCGGCAGACCGCACCAAAGCGTTCCCGCCAAGCCGGTTTTACACCCGACAGAAGCCGGGCAACGCAACCAATCCACCTCTGCCACCAGATGACAAGACCAATCCGCCGAGGCTGCGTGATGAACCGACCAGCCATCCACCTGCTTCTGACAATCTGGTCAATGCCCGCACTGCTTGCTGACGCTCACGCCGAGGGTCCCTGGCGGGCCGACACCGGAAACACCTCCGGCTGGCAGCTCATGACTCCCGACGAACGCATCGAGCATCAGCGCCGCATGCGCAGCTTCGCCACCTACGATGACTGCAAGGAGTATCAGGCCAGACAACATGCCGAGATGGTCGAACGCGCCCGCCGCGCCGGCATCGTTCTGCAGCCAAGACAGGAGTCCGCCTGCGAGAGGCTGCGCGCGCGTAGCCGACTGCCATGAAAGCGATGCCCACGAGAGGAATCGTCGGGCGCATTGCAGCCCCGCTGACCGCCTGTTCGGTCACCCTGGCGGGGGTATGGTGGGCCTGGCCCCAGCAACTGCCGGCCTGGCGCAGTGCCGCCATCATCAGCGGCTGGACGGCCAGCGGCCTGCTCGTCACCAGCCTGTTGCTGATGGTCCGTGAGCCACATCTGGCGCGACTGCTTGGGGGACTCGAGGCAAGCTACCGCTGGCATCATCGCTGTGGCTTGCTGGCTTACCTGATCCTGCTCGGCCATCCGCTGGCACTGGCCATCGACGCCTGGGGCGAAGCACCGCAACTGGCCTGGCAGACGCTCAATCCGCTGGCGCAGTCATGGCCGCTGTGGCTGGGCTGGGCGGGGCTGCTGCTCCTGATGTTCGGCCTGACCGCCACGCTGGCCATCCACCTGCCCTACCGGCAGTGGCGTGGCCTGCACTGGGTGCTCGCCGGAGGTGTCCTGCTCGGGCTGTCCCACGTTTACGTTCTGCTCGGTCACGAGCCGCTGCTGCTCGGCCTGTCGGCGATTGCCGGGATCGCCCTCGCCTGGCGCGCCCTGGCCAGTGATCTCGGACTCCTCGCCCATCCCTATCGCGTGACCCAGGTCGAAACCCGCGCGGTCAACATGATCGAAGCCTCTCTGGCCCCCTGCGCCGCGGCGCTCTCGCCCACTCCAGGGCAGTTCGTGCTCGCCGCTTTCGGCGATGGGGTGCATTATCGTGGTGACCACGAGTATCACCCCTTCACGGTCAGCGGGATGGATCCCGAGGGTCGGCTGCGCATCAGCGTCAAGGCGCTCGGCCCGGCTTCGCGCCGTATCCAGAAAGTCGAACCGGGGGTGCTGGTTCGTCTGCAGGGCCCTTTCGGCAATTTTCTCGCCAACCTCGGCAACACACCGCAGCTCTGGGTCGCCGGGGGAATTGGCATCACGCCCTTCATCGCCGGGTTGCGCGCACATCCCTGCCAACAAGCAACGACGCTGATCTACCTGTACCGAAGCCTCCCCGATGCGATGTTTCTCGAAGAACTGCATGGACTGGCGGCCGAAGACCCACTCTTCGAGTTGCTGAGTGAAGCCTGCGGCAACCAGGACCCCGACGTCGATCGCCTGCTCGGTCAGGTCAGCCGGCTCAGCGAGAGGGAGGTGCAGATGTGTGGTCCGCCGCCGATGTTGGCAACACTGATCGCGGCGCTGTACCGCCGTGGCATTCCGTCGGCGTCGATCCACTTCGAGAGTTTCGATTTCCGATGACGAGCAGGCTGTTCGTTCTCGCCACGATTACTTTCTGGCTGGCCGTGATCAGCTTCGCGTTCACCGCCTGGTGGCTGCCGGCACCGGCCCCCGTGCCGCTGTCCGCGACTGCCGCGCGAGTCCTTTCGCTGGCCGAAGTAGCCAGGCATGCCTCGCCCGACGACTGCTGGATGGCGATCGACAGCCAGGTCTACGATCTGAGCAGCTACCTGCCCGACCATCCCGCCGACCCCGCGGTCATCCTTGCCTGGTGCGGCCGCGAGGCAAGCGAGGCCTACCGGACAAAGCAAAAGGGCCGACCGCACTCGGTCCGCGCCGACCACCTCCTGGACACTTACCGGATCGGGGCTCTGGAGGCACCACGACGCTAACTAACCGGCCCGTCCGCCACCGCGGGCCAGCCAGAAATCCGGCCGCCAGGCACCACCCGACCAAGCGTGGGATCCACGCAACGTTCTCGCGAAACATCATGTCATCCGGAGGCCACCTTCCCTGCACCTGGCTGTCCACTTCCGTACAAGCGATTACGATCGCATGTAAGGAAAGCCAGCGCCTGTCCGACCAAGGCGAGAACCCACTGGAGAACAACACATGCATGCCACCCTGCCCCTGCTGTCGACCACTACTTTCCCGGCCTTGACCCGGCGCTCGGTGGAGATGGTCCAGGTCAATCTCGGCTACCGCTGCAACCAAAGCTGCCTGCATTGCCACGTCAACGCCGGTCCCCGGCGCAAGGAGGAAATGACCGCCGAAACGGTCGACGCAGTCCTCGCTTTCATCGCCGCCAGCCCCGAAGTCAAGGTACTCGACCTGACCGGCGGCGCACCAGAACTGAACCCGCACTTCCGTCGTCTGGTTCTTGCCGGCCGCCAGCGCGGCCTGCGCGTGATCGACCGCTGTAACCTGACCATCCTCGAAGAAGCCGGACAGGAGGATCTGGCCGAGTTCCTCGCTGCGCACCGCCTTGAGGTGGTCGCTTCCCTGCCCTGCTATCTCGAGGAAAACGTCGACCGGCAGCGCGGCAAGGGCACCTTCGTGGCCAGCATACGAGGCCTGCAGCGCCTCAATGCCCTCGGCTATGGAGCGGCCGGCAGTGGTCTCATGCTCAATCTCGTGTTCAATCCGCAGGGTCCCAGCCTGCCGCCGGCACAGGGTCCGTTGGCGGCAGCCTACCAGGCCCACCTTGCCGATCAGTTCGGTGTCGTCTTCAATCAGTTGTTCACCCTGGCCAACATGCCGATCCAGCGCTTCGGCTCCATGCTGGTTTCCAAAGGCCAGTTCAACAGCTATATGCAACTGCTGCGCGAGGCGCACCGCAACGACAACGTCGAACATGTGATGTGCCGCAATCTGCTGTCGATCGACTGGCAGGGTTACCTGTACGATTGTGACTTCAACCAGCAGCTTGGCCTGCCGGTCGGCCAACCGGGACGGCCTCGCCTGCATGTCACCGACCTGAACGCCGCCGCCCTCGAAGGCCACCCGATCCGGGTTGCGGAACACTGTTACGGCTGCACGGCCGGGCAGGGATCGAGTTGTGGCGGAGCGCTGGGCGATGAGTCGGCCGCGGCGCCAAGCTGTGCCAACTGATTACATGACCATGCCGGCCACCCCGCGCGGCCATCCGGCCCCGCTCCGACACCAGCCAAGGAGAACTCGAGGATGATCACCAAACCCCGCATTACCGGCGTCGAGGCCTGTGTCTTCGATGCTTACGGCACACTCTTCGACTTCAACAGTGCGGCACAGGCCGCCAGCGACGAACTGGGCGACGATTGGCAGCGGCTCTCCGATCTCTGGCGGCAGAAGCAACTGCAATACACCTGGCTGCGCGGACTGGCTGGTCGGCATGCCGATTTCTGGCAAGTCACCGGTGACGCGCTCGATTTCGCCCTGAACTCGCTAGCCATCGAACGCACTGGTTTGCGCGCTCGCCTGCTCGACCTCTACCTGCAACTCGGATGTTATCCCGAAGTACCCGAGACCCTGCGCCGACTGCAGTCCACTGGGATGAAGCTGGCCATCCTCTCCAATGGGACACCAGCCATGCTTGCCGCAATCGTGCGCAACAATGGACTCGAGGACGTCTTCGACGCGGTCCTCTCGGTCGAGGAGGTCGGCGTCTTCAAACCGCACCCGGCGGTCTATCGCCTGGTGTCCGAACGACTACAGATCGCCCCGCAGGCGATCTGCTTCCTTTCGTCGAATGCCTGGGA
Source organism: Accumulibacter sp. (assembly GCF_016789985.1). Classification (GTDB taxonomy): domain Bacteria; phylum Pseudomonadota; class Gammaproteobacteria; order Burkholderiales; family Rhodocyclaceae; genus Accumulibacter. The sequence goes on along the minus strand of NZ_JAEUOL010000136.1, from coordinate 10,318 downwards.
TGCCTACTCGGCCAAGGCTTCGGGCCTGCGTGTCCTGTGGTGCAACCGCTTCGCCCAGGCGCCGGAGAGGATCCCGGCGACGCCCGACGGAGAACTCGGGAACCTCTCCGAGCTGCCCGCGGCGATCTTCCCCCAGATCCGCGCCGGCGTCGCCAGCACGTCGACTGTCGCACCCGGAGTCCGCCGACAGACCTAACCTCGAAAGCCAACCATGAACGCTCGACGACTGCTCCTGCTTGGGGCACTGGCTGCGCTGCTGGTGACCTACTTTGCACTCGATCTCGGTCGATTCCTGAGCCTCGACTACTTCAAGGGCCAACAGGTCGCGATCGAGAGCTGGCGGGCCGCCCACCCGCTGCAGGCGGCCCTGGCCTTTTTCATTGTCTATGTCGCCGTGACCGGCCTGTCGTTGCCCGGAGCAGCGGTGATGACCCTGGCTGGCGGCGCGGTCTTCGGCCTCTTCTGGGGCCTCCTGCTGGTTTCCTTCGCCTCGTCGCTGGGCGCCACTCTCGCCTTTCTTGCCTCACGCTTCCTGCTGCGCGACTGGGTACAGAAACGCTTCGGCGAACACCTGCGGGCGATCAATGCCGGCATCGGGCGCGACGGCGGCTTTTACCTGTTCACCCTGCGTCTGGTACCGATCTTTCCCTTCTTCGTCATCAACCTGATGATGGGCCTGACGCCACTCAGGACCTGGAGCTTCTACTGGGTCAGCCAGCTCGGCATGCTCGCCGGCACGCTGGTCTACGTAAACGCCGGCACCCAACTGGCGAAGATCGATTCGCTGGCCGGCATTCTCTCGCCGGCACTGCTCGGATCCTTCGTTCTGCTCGGCATCTTTCCGCTGATCGCGAAGAAGATCGTCGACGCTCTGGCGGCGCGCAAGATCTATGCCGGATGGCAGAAGCCGGCGCGCTTCGAGCGCAACCTGATCGTCATCGGTGCCGGCTCAGCCGGACTGGTCACCGCCTACATCGCAGCCGCGGTCAAGGCCAGGGTGACGCTGATCGAGAAGCACAAGCTCGGTGGCGACTGCCTGAACACCGGCTGCGTGCCATCGAAGGCCCTGATCCGCTCCGCCAAGTTGTTGTCGCAACTGCGGCGCTCAGCCGAATTCGGTATCCGCAGCGCCAACGCCCAGTTCGATTTCGCCGAGGTCATGGAGCGTGTCCAACGGGTGGTCAAGGCGATCGAACCGCACGATTCGCGCGAGCGCTACACCGAGCTCGGCGTCGAGGTGATCGAGGGCTCGGCCCGTCTGGTTTCACCCTGGGAGGTGGAGATCACCCGCCACAGTGGCGGGAGCAATCGGCTGAGCGCCCGCAGCATCGTCATCGCAGCGGGCGCACGGCCCTTCGTGCCACCGATCCCGGGCATCGAGGAGGTCGGTTATCTGACTTCCGACAACGTCTGGGAGCTGCGCGAACTGCCGCGCCGGCTCCTGATCCTCGGTGGCGGGCCGATTGGTTGCGAGCTGACGCAGACCTTCGCGCGCCTCGGCGCCAGCGTGACCCAGGTCGAAATGGCACCGCGCATCATGATTCGCGAAGACCCCGAAGTTTCCGAACTGGTGCAGCAGCGCTTTCGCGCCGAAGACATCGCCGTACTGCTCGATCACCGCGCCAGGGAGTTCGTTGTCGACCGTGGCGAGAAGATCCTGATCGCCGAGCACGCTGGTCACGATGTCCGCATTGCCTTCGACGAACTGCTGGTTGCGGTTGGTCGGGTGGCCAATCTCGGCGGCTACGGACTCGAAGAACTCGGCATCACCTCTGGCCGGACGATCGATACGAACGAGTTCCTGCAAACCCGTTATCCGAACATCTATGCCGCCGGTGATGTCGCCGGGCCATTCCAGTTTACCCATACGGCGGCGCATCAGGCATGGTATGCCGCGGTTAACGCGCTGTTCGACCCCTTCCGCAAGTTCCGCGTCGATTACTCGGTAATCCCCTGGGCCACCTTCGTCGAACCCGAGGTGGCACGCGTCGGGATCAATGAAATCGAAGCGCGCGAACGCAACATCGCTTACGAGACGACGACCTACGGCATCGACGACCTCGACCGAGCGATCGCCGATGGCGAAGCGCATGGTTTCATCAAGGTCCTTACCGTCCCTGGCAAGGATCGCATCCTGGGCGTAACCATCGTCGGCGAGCATGCCGGCGATCTGATCGCCGAATACGTGCTGGCGATGCGGCACGGCATCGGGCTCAACAAGATCCTCGGCACCATCCACATCTACCCAACCCTTGCCGAAGCCAACAAGTACGTCGCCGGCAACTGGAAGAAGGCGCATGCACCGCAGGAGCTGCTCGAATGGGTGGCGCGCTTCCATGCCTGGCGCCGGGGTTGACACAGCCGGGAGATCGTTGCACAGGAAGCGTGGAGAGCCCGGCGAAGCCGCCGGCCATCGCTCAGTTCACTGGCAAAAGGAGGGTCGCCATGGCCGACACATCCTCTTCCGACAGCACTCCGGCGGCCGCCTTGAGCTGCAGCACGCTGACCAGATACTCGTAACGCGCCTGAGCCAGGTCGCGCTTGGCAATGAACATCACCCGCTCGGCATCGAGCACATCCGTATTGGTCCGGATCCCCGCCTTCATGCCGCGCATCGTCCCCTCCACCGCCACCACGCTGGCCTCGACCGCTTTCTGATTGGCGGTGATCTTGCTGCCGCCCGTCTCGACCGCCATGAACTGCCGTTTGACCTCGATCAGCACCTCGTTCACGGCGGCATCCAGTTCGGCACGTGCCCGCTCGCGATTGGCCACTGCCTGGCCGGTCAGGGCGTTCACCCTGCCGCCGGCGAACAGTGGAATGTTGATCTGAACGCCAACCGAATTGATCGAGTCTTTCTGGTTGAGCGTCGAAATCGTCTCGTTCTCCGCTCTCGTGGCACGCGCCACGAAGTCGAGCTGCGGATAATGGCCGGCGCGATTGCGCTCGACCTCCAGGCTGGCAAACTCATAGGACTTGCGCCGGGCACGAATTTCCGGGCTGCTATCCTGCGCCAAGGCCGACCACTCGTCGAAACTGGCTGGCTGTACGGCTTCCGGCGCGAAGTCCGGGCGCAGGGTCCAGAGCGGGGCCATCGCTTTCCCCGTCATGCTTTCCAGCCTGAGCATGGCAACCGACAGACGGTCGAGCGCATCGGCGCGCCCGGCCCGGGCAAGCTGCAGCCTCGACTCGGCCTCGGCGATCTCGGTCAGCGTACCCTCGCCACCCTTGCGGCGACGCTCGGCAAGGTCGCGTTGCGCCCGATAGGCGGCGATTTCGGCGTCGGTGAGGGCCAGTCTTTCACTCGAGAATAGAACGTCGAAATAGGCGGTGGAAAGCTTGACCGCCAGCTCCGCCTCCTTGCGATCGAAGACGGCGTCGCTGAAAGCCGCCTGGACGCTCCCCTGCCGGTAACGCATGTAACTGTCGAGGTTGAACAGCGGTTGCCGGAGAACCACGGCAGCGGCCTTGTCACGGTAATCGAGGTCCTGACTCAGGTCAACCCGCGTGGATTCCCGCTCGCCCTTGTTCTTCGAGTAGGAGCCGGTCATCCCGACGTTCGGCAACAGACCGGCACGACCGATGGCCATCGCGTACTGTCCGGCATCACGTTCGTAACGCGCCGCGCGAAAGGTCGGATCGTTCTGCCGGGCGGCGAGATACGCTTCCATCAGGCCGGCAGCCAGCCCCCCCGACGTCGACAAGGCCAGCGCGCAGCCGACCAGACTGGCAGTCCAACGCCCCATCTTCATTCCTCGGTCAGAGCCGACTTCATGCGATCGAGCAAGGGCTTGAACAGGTAGTTCAGCATCGTTCGCTCACCCGTCTTGATGAACACCTCGGCGGGCATCCCGGCCTTGATCTCATAACTCTTCAGTTTCTTCATGCCCGCTTCGGTGACCATCACCTGGCCACGGTAGAACGGCGGAATCCTGCCCTGCGGGTCGTTCGTCGCATCAGCAGCCACCTGGATGAAATCACCCGGAATCTGCGGCGTGGTCTTCTGGTTGAAGGCCGGAAAAGTGATGTCCACCGGTGAACCTATCCTGACCTTGTCGATCAGCGTCGTCGGAATCTGCACCTCGATACGCAAGGGCTCATGCTTCGGCACCACATCCATCAGCGGCGTGCCTGGCGCAACAACGCCGCCGACCGTATGCACGCTGAGCCCGACAACGATCCCGTCGGCCGGAGCGCGCACCTCGGTGTTGGCCATCTCGAAGGCCAATCCCTTGAGGCGACTGTCCAGCGAACTGGCTTCTTTCTGTACGTCGGACAGGCCGTTTTCGACCTCCTTGTCGTATTCCTGCTGGCGCGCCAGCATGCGCATCCGGACCTCGGCGATGCTTTGCTGGGTACGGCCGAGATTGCCGATATCCTCCGAAATGGCGCCGCTGAGCTGGGCGAGAAGGCGTTCCTGCTCGGATAGGCGGTTGCGTGGCAAATAGCCGTCCGCAGCCAGTTCGCGCAGTCCCTTCAGCTCGTCGAGCAGCAACTTGCTTTGCTCCTCCTTGGCCCGTCGGGTCGCTTCGAGGCCCTTGGCCGACGACTGCAGACCGGCCAGCATGTTCTTCATGGCGCCCAGCTCGGCCTGCAGACCCGCCTGCCGCGAACGCAGCAACTGCGCCTGCACGGCCATCGCGCTGGCGGCCCGTGGATCGTCCTTTTCCCGCAACAGCTCGTCCGGGAAAATGATCTCGGACTTGCCTTGGGCATCGGCCAGCAACCTGGCCTCGGCCGCCTTGACGACGAACCACTGACTGCGCGCCACCTCGTACTGCGAGCGTGCCAGCGTCGGATCGAGGCGGACCAGCACCTGGCCGGTCGTCACCTCGTCACCGTCCTTGACCAGGATGGCTTCAAGCATTCCGGCGCCCAGGTTCTGCACAGTCTTGCGGTTACCCGTCACCACCACCTGGCCACTGGCCGGCACGCCCTGGTCCAGCGGTGCCAGCGCCGCCCACAACATGAAGCCCCCGAAGCCGATGGCCAGCACCAGCCAGCCCAGGCGCGAGGCACGGACATGGTTGATATCGACGCTCGGCGCCTTCTTTTCGCTGACCTCGCTGACATCCGTGATGCCCTCGTCGGCGGTTTTCTTCCGGTCAAACAGGTTGATCGACATGCTCCGGTCTCCCCCCAGTCAGACGCCGGCTCGTGGCGCCGCCGACAGGCTGCCTGCCACCGCCACCGGCCCTGGACGAGTCACGTTCCCCGAGCGATCCGCGCTCGTCTGGTTGCCTGCTCGCATCGCCGCCAGCACCTGGTCGCGCGGACCATGCGCCTTGACCGTTCCCTCATGCATGACCAGAATGCTGTCCGCCACCGCCAGCGTGGTCACCCGATGGGTGATGATCACCACCGTTCGCTTCCTGGCCCTGAGCCGTCGAACGGTTTCGGCAAGTGCTGCCTCACCCTGATCGTCAAGATTGGAATTCGGCTCGTCGAGAACGATCAGCGCCGGGTCACCGTAGAGCGCCCGCGCCAGCCCGATGCGCTGCTTCTGGCCACCCGACAACGCGCTACCACCATCGCCCAAGGGGGTGTCGTAGCCCTTGGGCAGGAGCAGGATCAACTCGTGCACACCGGCCGCCTGTGCCGCCGCCAGAACCAGGTCCGAATCAAGCTCGCCAAAACGAGCGATGTTCTCGGCCACGGTACCGTCAAACAGCTCGATATCCTGCGGCAGGTAACCCAGATAGGGACCGAGTTCATCCTTGTTCCACTTGAAGATCTCGGCGCCATCCAGCCGCACCGAGCCGGCCAGCGGTGGCCAGACGCCCACCAGCAGGCGTGCCAGGGTCGATTTCCCCGACGCGCTCGGCCCGATCACGGCCACCACTTCTCCAGCCTTGAGGCTGAAGTTGATGTTTTTGAGGATCAGCGTCCGGCTGCCCGGTGCCGCGGTGGCAGCGTTCTCGACCAGCACCTCGCCCCGCGGTCTGGGCAAGGGCATGCCGGCGACGCGCGCCGGATGGGCGTGCAGCAGCTCGGTCAGCCGCTGATACGCAGCGCGCGCCGATACCAGCTGTTTCCAGTTGGCAATCAGAACCTCGACCGGCGCCAGTGCGCGCCCGACGAGAATTGAACCGGCAATCATCATCCCGGCCGTGACGCTGCCGTCGATCGCCAGCAAGGCGCCGTAGCCCAGTGCCAACGACTGCATCGAGATCCGCGCGAAGCGCGTCAAGGCGTTGAGCACCCCGGCGCGGTCACTCGCCAGAGCCTGCTGCATCAGGAATCTCTGGTGCAAGTGAAACCAGCGGCGACGAATCGCCGGCAGCATTCCCATGGCCTCGATCACCTCGGCGTTGCGCAGATGATTGTTGGCCTGCACATTGGCGGCCATGGCGAGCTTCTGCGCTTCACCCAGCGGTCCCGCCGAAACCCGCTCATTGACCACGGCCAGAATGAACAACACGGTCACCCCGACCAGCGCGAAGAGCCCCAGTTGCCAATGCAGCATGAAGATCACGATGACGTAGATCGGCATCCACGGCGCATCGGTCAAGGCGATCAGCCCGGCACCGGTCAGCGTTTGCCGCATCGAGGAGAGGTCATTCAGCGCCTGTGCCGGATTCTGACCGGCTTGTCGCAGGTTGCGCTCGAAAGTCGCATCGAAGACCCGTGTATTGACGTCGAGATCAAGGCGCGCGCCGATCCGTACGAGGACCATCGACCGGATCCACTCGAGCAGCGACATCAAGGCAAACAGGCCGAGAGTGATCAAGGTCAGCATCAGCAGGGTGGTCGCGTTGCGACTGCCGAGCGCTCGGTCGTAAACCTGCAACATGTAGATCGAGGGGGTCAGCATCAGCAGATTGATGAAAAAGCTGAACGCGCCAACCGTCATGAACGCCTGACGAAAGCACAGCAGCGCCTGCGCAAGTTCGGGGCGTTGCTGGAATGGCTTAATCATCCAAATTCTTCCTTGAAAACAATGCCGGCTCTCCTGTCTGACGGGACACTGCCAGCCGGCGACAGCCGTCAATGATGACAGACCCTGTTACAGTGGGCCAGCCCCAAGCATTGCGACGACCACCGAACGCCAAACAGAGCAGCCTCTGCCTCTCTCCGGAGCACAGCCCGAGCCACTCGAGTGCGCCCGCTGATCCAGCCAATCTGCCCGGCAGCACACGCTCAGCCATGGTCAAATGCGGGCTGGACGCCGATCTGTGCTCCATTGTCGCTGATCGCCGTTGCGTCTGCCGTGAAATTCGTCATCAATGGCGGCTTGGCGGCTAACGACCCACAAGAGCCATTCGGTCTTGGGCGTCGTGAAGATCAGCTAGTCGTCATCCAAAGTACGCATGTCCCACAGTGCGCAGTGCAATACCGAAGCAGGCCCCCCAGGCAGCCGGCTTCCATACGGAGGCTATACGTTTTCCGGCTGAGATAAGGACAGCAACCCCAGGCAGGTCGAATGGGGAAATCAGAAATCCGGCGCTGGCATTAAGCAGTTCAACACTGACTTGACCGGAGCGGCGCAGGTCGTCCATCACTCCCATCATCGACGTTCCACCGGCTAGATACTTGGTGAGTGAGGGTAGGATCAGAACGGGGTCGACAAACATGATAGCAAGGAGCGGAGTCAGCCACTGCGTGAGTAGATCAATGACACCAAAACGCTTCAGGGCGATAACCACCACCAGTGACAGCACTAGCATGGGGATGGCACCAACGGCGATCTTGAAGGCCTCGGCACCGGCCCGATTGATGACGTCGAGCACACCCTTCGCACCGTCCACCGACTGGTGTGGAAGTGTTTCATCTACCACTCCCTCTGCTGCAGAGAGGTGGCGGCCAAACAGATAGTATGTTGCCGACGCTGCTGCCAACCCGCCAACCAGAGAGAACGCCAAAGTTGTGCCAAAGTGCAGACCCATCGTCATCATTGGGAACGCTGCATTGGCTTGTGACATGGCAAAAACCATTGCCAAAGTGGCTGCAATATGACGATCTGAAGCACCGCGTTGCTCCATCATGGTCAAGGTCGCAATGGGGGCTGCGAAGCTGACAAAATTAATTTGTAGTGCAGCAAAAACACCCAATCCGCCAAGCCCGAAGGGTCTCAACACAGGAGCCAGTCGTTGAGCCAACCAGTCGAGTATGCCTCGGGCCTCGAGCATACGCATCAGGGTGAGCATGACCACCATGACCGGCAACAGGACGAAGAAAGCAAGCTCAACGGCAGAACGGCCAGCCTTGAGGATGATGTCTATCAAAATTTCCATCGCCTGATACGCCTCGCTGCGGTTGCCCTTGTAGCAAGGTTGGGGTTCGCAATCTCACCCCAACGCGCTGATGCCATTCATTTCCCCGATTTCAGCAACCAACGAATGACTCCTGGTAGCCGCAAGCCGCCCCTCATCAATGCACCTTCGGTACCATTTCCCGCAGCCTCTCCCAGACCGCCTCGACGATCACCATCGAGGCTTCGTCAGGGTGAATCGACTGGTTACGCTCCTTGATGGCCTGCATCAACTCGTCGTTGCCCTTCCACAGCCCCAGGCTGTTCCGAATCCACATCCCCAGCCCGAAGTGTAGCCCCATGAGTTGAGCCTACGTCAGGGCGGCAATGCTCGCCCTCTCGTCGTCCGACAGAGCGGCGATCACCACACCTACGGTTTCGTCAATCGTTGCCGGCCACCGCTTCGGATGCATCAACGTTCGCCCTTCCGCCAATCCCAAGGGGGGTATCGGCTGACCATGAGCCCACAGGCCGACATGCTTCGCCTTTGCCTCATGTTCGGCGAATTCATACCGGCCAGCATCCTCGGGTGACTGCTCCTTCGCGTATTTCTGGTACCACCACGCAAGACCCACGGTCAGTTGTGCAAGGCCCGCATCCAGCGTCTTGGGGCAGTTCGGACAGTCGGAAGGTTGTACCATCACTTTGCCAACGATTCGCTGGTAACGGTCATGCTTGTTCCACTGCACATCGACCTCTTTCCCGATCACGAGTGCTGACATGAACTCCTTCGATCGCTGCCCGAACGGTTGGGCTTTCTCAGGAGCGTCGATACCGGAGAGCCGGATCTTTTGTATTGTTGATGATTGGCGTCGAGAACCGTGACGGTATCACCGTCCGCCACGCCCACGACTGTACCGGTCAGCGTTTCAGCGTGAGCGGCGATGCTGATCAGGAGTATCAGGGGGAGCAAGTATCCGAAGTGCATTTTCGCTCTCATCACACCCGCGGCGATTCCCTTGCCGTTTTCCCTTGGGTCCGGCTCCACTCGTAGGTGGCACGGAGTGGTCCCTCCATGAAACGCTCGATGCAGATGTGCATGGTGGGTGGTATGGAAGCCAGGTGGAGAACCCGCCGGCTACCGGACTAGAACTTCAGGTGCTGTTCGATGATCGCATCGATCTGCTCAATTGGCGCCTCCTCTGGTAGAGACTCCATTTCGCGTGAGATGTCTGCGAGTTTGCCCTGAAGGAACTGCTCTTCCAGCACAGGGATGTCGAGGCGCTTACGGAAGAGCATTCTTTCCCGAGATAGAGCACTGGCCGGCAGACTTGCAGACGTCCATGCTCCAATGCGTACCCCTGCATAGAGCACCCGAGCTTGGATTGGACTGCAGCCACCGGCACGACAAGCATGAAAGAACATGACATCGGCGTCCTTCCGCGCGACACTTGGTGTATCGCACGCCACGTCATGAACTACAGATGCCCGTCGATAGTCGTCTGTATATGGGCTGCCGATCGTGGACCACAGTGGGCGCGGAATACTCGCGCCATTTACGACAGCACCTCTTGGGGCTAGCCATATGCGACCAGCGGGATCTGTAAAAGAGAAGTCTTCAAGTAACCGCATGTCGCTGTCCTCGCCATTGGCGTCAACAAGCCACTCGGTCTTTGGATTGCCAGAAAATGAGCCATGTGTTGACATAGGGCACTCCGTGCAGGGTTAGTAAGAAACAGTCAATAAAGTCAGCGGGCGAGCGACCAACTTCTTCCGACCGTCGTCCGGGTCGCGGCCGGTTGGGGCGCTAACGGTCGGTCTCGCCGGGAGACAACAGCGGAACGGGGTTGGGCTGAACCATCGCGACAACGGTACTCACAATCATTGTAAGCGAGGTTTGTCTGACTTTAGACATCAGGGCAGCACGTCTCGGCTTCCGCCATCGTGAAGCTGGCAGGTACTCTTGGACTTTGGTAGAAGTCTGTGTGAACCGCCCCAGGTTTTGAGGAGGCTCCAACTCTTGAGAAGAGGGAGCCATGAACAAATCACCGAAGTTCTCACCCGCAGTCCGCGAGCGTGCTGTTCGCATGGTGCAGGAGCACCGAGCCGACTACCCGTCGCTGTGGG
>NZ_JAEUOL010000134.1 GCF_016789985.1 Accumulibacter sp. | reverse complement strand
TTCAGCCAGGAGTACTTGCCGTTGTCCTGGAAGTCGGTGTATTGCGGCCGCGTCTCCCCCTTGTAGGGATGCAGCGGGCCCTTGCCTCCCTCGTACCAGGAGTGCTTGACCGATTCCGTGACGCCGTCCTTGAAGTACACGTCGTCATGGGTCCTGATCTCCTTGAAGCTGGCCAGTTCACCACCGGCGATGTGTCCACCGGGAAGTGCGAATTGCGTGTTCTTGCCGTCCAGGGGAATGTCCGGCACCGACAGGTAATCGACGATGCCGCGTCCGATCGTCGTCCATTCGGGGTAGAAGCCACCGACCACCGCCACGTCGATCAGGTAGACGTTCTTCACGAAATCGGCCAGTTGGTCGATCCAGTCTTTGACCGCCAGCAGCCGTTCGACGGTCAGCACCGCCTGCGAGTCGATCGCCAGCGCGTTGGCGACGCCACCCACGACGACGTTCTGGATGTGCGGCGTCTTGCCGCCGAGAATGCTGACCACCTTGTTGGCATGGCGTTGCACCTCGAGCGCCTGCAGATAATGTGCCACGGCGATCAGATTCACTTCGGGTGGCAGCTTCATTGCCGGGTGTCCCCAGTAGCCATTGGTGAAGATGCCGAGCTGGCCGGTGCCGACGAAGTCGCTGAGCCTTTCCTTGACCTTGGTGAACTCGGCCTTGCCGTTGCCGGACCAGTTCGAGAGACTTTCGGCGAGGCTGGCGGCCTTGGCGGGGTCCGCCTTCAGCGCACTGGTGACATCCACCCAGTCGAGTGCCGAGAGATGGTAGAAGTGCACGATATGGTCGTGCACCGCATGCGCCAGGATGATCATGTTGCGGATGTACTGGGCGTTGGCCGGCAGTTCGAGCTGCAGCGCGTTTTCGACGGAGCGCACCGAGGCCAGCGCATGTACTGTCGTACAGACACCGCAGATGCGCTGGGTGATGGCCCAGGCATCACGCGGATCGCGACCGATCAGGATGTTTTCGACTCCGCGCCACATCTGGCCGGAGGCCCAGGCCTTCCTGACCTTGCCGCCGTCGACTTCGACGTCGACCCGCAGATGACCTTCGATTCGGGTGACCGGGTCAATCGTGACTCGTTGCGACATTTTCTTGTCTCCTGAAAAGAGCGTTAGCTGCGCGCTGGCTGAGCATACGCTTCTTCACGCGGCAGGACCGGGAATCGGCGGGTGATGTAAATGTAGCCGAAGACTTCGGCGGCGAAGATGCCGAAAGTGACCAGCAGTTCCGGCACCGACGGGAAGTAGCTCCAGCCCGGACCGGTGTCGAAGGCGATCAGGAAGCCGTTCAGGCGCAGCAGGATGCCACCAAGCATGACCGCGATGCCGGCGAGGAACAGCCGGGCCGGATTGCGGCGTGCGGCGACGCTGCCGATCAACAGGAACGGCGCGATGAAGGAGGCGTTCTCGATCCAGAAGGTGAGCGCGATGTAGGTGGGTTTGAATGCTTCGCCGAGGACCCCGCGCACCGCGAGGTCGGCAAAGCGGACGACCAGATAGAAGGCCATGATGCCGAGCATCACCCGGGCCATCGGGTTGAGCATCGACACCTCGATTTCCCGCCGGTAGGCCGATGCGGCAACGCAGGACTCGAAGAGCACCACACCGTAGCCCAGGGTGATGGCCGACAGCAGGTAGATCAGCGGTTGCAGCGGGGTCTGCCACAGCGGGTTCACCTGGTCGCCCATGACCACCAGCATCGTTCCCAGCGAAGCCTGATGCATCATCGGCAGGACGATGCCCAGTGCGATGAAGATGAACAACACCTTGTTCAGTTTGCGGCGCACGTCGCGCAGGCCGAGTTTCTCGAGGAAGACCGGCGAGAACTCGATCCACATGACGATGATGTACAAGGTGATGCATGCCGCCACCTCGAACATCACCGAGTTGACGTTGAAGTAGCCCGGCCAGAAGATGTGCCAGAAGTTCCACCAGCGTCCGAGGTCGACGGTAATCGCGGCGCCGGCCAGGGTGTAGCCGAAAAGGCTGCCCAGCAGCGCCGGACGGACCAGCGGATGGTACTCGCCCCGGTTGAAGATATAGACCAGCAGGGCGACCGAGAACCCGCCGCAAGCCAGGGCGGAACCGATGAACACGTCGCCGACCACCCACAGGCCCCATGAGTAGCCATCGTTCAGATTGGTCACCGAGCCGAGGCCGAAGAACAGGCGGACGACGATGACGGTCGCCATCACCGCGATCAGCACCCCACAGATCAGGGTTGTCGCGTTGAACAGATCGCCACCAACCGGTGCCGCTGCGGCATGCTGCTGAGCGCTCATGATTCCTCCTTCACGGGTTCGTCGGCCGGCGTGTCGTCTTCATGATGAACGTTGCGCCTGGCGACGTAGGTCATCGCGCCAAGCACCGCAAACGGCATCAGCAGCCCGCCGTAAAGCGTGTGCTGAATCGTTTCCGAGGTCGCCGCCGACGATCTGGGTGGCAGCCTGGGCATGCCCACCTTCTCGAAGTCGACGGCTGACAGCTTGAGCACCTGTGTGCCGCCATACTCGGTCTCACCGTAGACGTGCTGCTGGTAGTTGCCGACCAGGCCTTCGTAGCTCTGATCGGGACCGTCGTTCAGCTTGCCGCGCGGATAGGTGGTCACGCTGCCCGGTTCGAGAGCCAGGCGACGTCTGGCTTCATTCAGCAGATCGCTGGTGCGGCCATAGAGCGTCGCGCCGGTCGGGCAGACCTCGGCGCAGGCCGAGTAGTGGCCATCCCGGTAGCGATGGCGGCAGAGTTCGCACTTGCCGATCTTGCCGGTCGGCGAGTCGTACTGGTATTTGGGGATGCCGAAGGGGCAGGCGACGACGCAGTAACGGCAGCCGACGCAGGCTTCGGGGTCGTAGGCGACGATGCCCGTCGTCGGGTCCTTGGTCATCGCCGTTACCGGACAGGCCGAGACGCAGGACGGGTCGGCGCAGTGCATGCACGAGGTCTTCATGAACGCGTAACCGTTGCTCTCGTCGTCCTTGGTGGCCATCGTTCCGCTGCGGTACATCTTGATGATGTTGAAGGTATGGCCGCTGGTGTCGAGCGGCGTATCCCACAGCCTGTCGCTGGTCGAAAATTCCGGCGGGTTGTCGTTGGCCCGCTTGCAGGCAGCGACACACGCCTTGCAGCCGATGCACAGTGTGGCGTCGTAGAGCAGTCCGAGAGCCTCTGGCGGCCGTTGGTAAGTGTCGCGCGCTTCAACCGTCGTGCTCACGGCAACGGCAGCGACCGCCGCGCCGGCGGTACCGACGCAACCTTTCAGGAAGTGGCGCCGGGAGCGCTCGTCGGAACGTTCGTCAATCATCGTCTTGGGCATCTCACACCTCCGTCCCTTGGCCCGCAGCACGGGCGCGCTCGGCTTCCTCGGCCTGATGCGAAAGCCCCAGATTGCGTGCCACCATGGCTGCGCCACCGGCAGCCGCACCGGCGACCGCGGCGAGCAGGGCAGCCGATCCGAGCGTTGCGCCCATGCCTTTCTCCTCGACAATGCGCGGATACTGCTGCGGTGGGTCGACGTTCTTCACCTTTGCCAGCATGTGCAGTGGCTTGCTGAAGCCAACACCCTGCTCGGTGCAGCCGATGCACGGGCAACCGCAGCCGATCGGCCAGGTACCGGCACCGGCGTCGCCAAACAGGACGGTGGGGCAGTTGGCGTAGGTCTCCGGGCCTTTGCAGCCAAGCTTGTACAGGCAATAACCCTTGCGATGTCCCTCGTCGCCGAACTCCATGGCGAAACGCCCGGCATCGAAATGGGCACGGCGCTCGCAGCTCTCGTGAATGAGTCGCGAGTAGGCGAACTTCGGCCGGCCAAGCTCATCGACCGGCGGCAGACTGCCAAACGCCAGGAAATGCACGACCGTAGACAGGAAGTTGTACGGGTTGGGCGGACAACCGGGAATGCTGACGACCGGCTTGCCGAGAACCGTGGCGACCCCCGACGAGCCGGTCGGATTGGGATCGGTCGATGGCATGCCTCCCCAGCTCGCGCAGGAACCGATCGCGATTATCGCTGCCGCGTCGGCCGCGCACTCCCTGGTCAATTCGATCGCCGTCTGGCCGCCGACCTTACAGTAGATACCGCCGTCGCGCGTCGGAATGGCGCCTTCGATGACCAGCAGATAGCTACCCCTGTTCTGCATCATCGCGCTCTTGCGTGCCTGTTCGGCCTGATGGCCGGCGGCGGCGAAGAGCGTTTCGTGATAGTCGAGCGAAATCACATCGAGAATCAGCTTTTCCAGTGTCGGATGTTCGGCACGCAGCATCGACTCCGTGCAGCCAGTGCATTCCTGGAAGTGCAGCCAGATCACCGAGGGTCGTTTCTTGCTCGCCACCGCCTCGGCAACGGCCGCATCGGCACCGGGTGGCAAGCCGAGACTGGTTGCCAGGGTGGCGCAGAATTGCAGGAACGCGCGCCGCGGCATGCCGAGTCGCTTGCTCACCGCCGCGATATGGGAATCGATACGGGAATCCTCCTCCAGCTTCAGCAGACTGGTATTTGCCATCTTCCTGTCCCCTCTCTCGTCGTCCGACCGGTGGTCAGAAGGTGTACACCGGGTGTGTCGATCAGCGCGCATGCAGCCATCACGTCTAATGCATACAAGAATCGTGCCATCAAGAAATCTGTAGGCAAAACAGGAGGGTCGGCGATTTGTCAATCGGCAATGCGGCGCCATGGTTTTCGCCTTTCGTTCGAAGTGGAAAGTTTCTTTCCATGACGCCTGGAGTCGCATTTCTCCAGGCCGGGTCCTCCGGCGTGTCCGGCGGGGTCGCTGCCCGAGCGTTGCAACAGGCATCGATTGGTTCTACGATCCAGTCATGGATCACTCACTCTGCTTCCTGTACCGGCTCGCCTGATGAGCAGCCCCGCCTTGCCCGCTGAGCGTCCCCTGCGCCGCGTGACGATTGGCCAGGATGCGCTGCCCGACGCGCAATCCGGCTTCGACGGAGTGGACGAAACGGTGTGGGTCGAAGTCATCCGCAAGATGGACGAGGTGTACAACGACCTCCTGCAATACGAGGTGGTCCTCGAGCAGAAGAACGCCGCCCTTGAAGACTCGCAGCAGTTCATCGAGAGCGTGCTGGCATCGATGTCGGACATCCTGATCGTCTGCAACCGCTACGGCGCCATCCAGGAAGTGAACGACTCGCTGCGCCGTTTCATCGGTCAGGACGAAACCGTTCTGCGCGGCCGGCCGCTGGGTGATCTCTTCGCCGACGAAACCTCGCGCCAGCGGGTGCACGGTTTCTTCTCGGCAGCGCGGCCGGCGACCGTGCAGGATTGCGAGTTGCTGATCAGCGGGCGCGACGGCAGCCCCCTGCCGGTCTCGCTGAACTGTACGCCACGTCTGTCGGGCACCGGCAAGCTGGTCGGCATGGTCGTCACCGGCCGGCCGGTTGGCGAACTGCGGCGTGCTTATCATGCCCTGCGCCAGGCGCACGACGATCTGAAACGCACCCAGCAGCAACTGCTGCAGGCCGAGAAGATGGCCTCGCTCGGCCGTCTGGTGGCCGGCGTGGCGCATGAACTGAACAATCCGATCAGTTTCGTTCTCGGCAACGTGCTGGCCATCCGGCGTTACGCTGCACGGCTGCAGACCTATCTCGAGGCGGTGCACTCGGAACCCCGCCAGCGTTCGCCGGAACTCGACGAATTGCGCCAGAAATTGCGTATCGACCGCATCATGGTCGACCTGAACCCGCTGCTCGATGGCATGACCGAAGGTGCGGAGCGCACGCGCGACATCGTCGATGGCCTGAAGCGCTTCTCGGCCCTCGACCGCAGTGCCGATGCGCCGTTCAATCTGGCCGAGGTCGTGGCGCGGGCGGTGCGTTGGGTGGTGCGTTCCGGGCCACGCAATTTTCAGGTCGATGTCGACCTGCCCGCCGATCTGCCGGTGACCGGTTCGTCGGGCCAGATGCAGCAGGTGCTGATGAACCTCGTGCAGAATGCACTGGATGCCACCGCCGGCGGCGAGTCGCCGCGACTCGACATTGCCGCGCGTGTCGAGGATGGCATGGTGCAGCTCGTTTTTGCCGATAACGGGCCGGGAATCGCGCCGGTCAACCTGTTGCGCCTGTTCGACCCTTTCTTCACCACCAAGCCGGTCGGGCAGGGCACCGGGCTGGGTCTGTCGATCAGTTACGGCATCGTCGAGCGGCATGGCGGGCGGCTGGAGGCCGCC
This sequence comes from Accumulibacter sp., assembly GCF_016789985.1. Classification (GTDB taxonomy): domain Bacteria; phylum Pseudomonadota; class Gammaproteobacteria; order Burkholderiales; family Rhodocyclaceae; genus Accumulibacter. The sequence goes on along the minus strand of NZ_JAEUOL010000134.1, from coordinate 1,091 downwards.
AATGGGGCGGCCGGTGGTGCCCTCTTCACGCTCACTCTGCCGCTGTTGCAGGACGGGCCCGACGCGGCAGGCGCCACCGCGAAGCCGATCGGCTAAGACTTCGGCATGTCGCTGGCGGAGGACTTTTTCACCTGGTGCTTGACGGCCGCTTCCTGAGTTCGATCAGGGGCAGTGCGCCGGGTAGCGGCGCAAAGCATTTTCGCTAGGGAACCGCTGATCAATGGACCTCAACACGCGCCAAAGCCGCTCCCGGTCGGGAAACCGAGAGCTCGCGGTCGGGCGGCGCGCCGTTCCGGCCGATTTCTCCGGGGTTCAAAGTCTCATACTGGTTTTCACCCCTCCTTTTCGGTGCCCTTCGCCGTGCTCAGGACGCACCTTGGCTGTGAACAGCCAGAAGCTGCCGCTTGGCGATGACCAGATTGGCCAGCGCAAAGAGGATGTGCAACTGGGCCGTGTTCTTCTTCAGCCCCTTGTAGCGGACCTTGCGATGGCTGAAGAGATTCTTCACGATGTGAAAGGGGTGCTCGACCTTCGAGCGGATGCCCGCCTTGACCGATTCCAGGCGACGCAGCAGGGCGCCAAGCTTGCTCTCCTTCGGGATCGCCTTCAGCTTGCTCGCCACCCACCTGCCAATCGATGTCCCGGTCTCTCAGCTCTTCGCGCTTCTCGACACCGGTGTAACCGGCATCCAGATACACGGTTTTCTCTTCGCCGTGCAGCACTTCGGCGGTCTGCGTCACGTCGGCGACGTTCGCCGCCGTTCCCACCACCGTATGCACCAGACCGCTCTCAGCATCGACCCCGATGTGCGCCTTCATCCCGAAGTGCCACCGGTTGCCCTTCTTCGTCTGGTGCATCTCCGGATCGCGGGCCTTCGCTTCGTTCTTCACCGACGGCGGTGCGGCAAGGATCGTCGCGTCGGCAATCGTTCCCTCACGCATCATCAGCCCCTTGGCCGTCAGTTGCGCGTTGATCGCCGCGAAGATGGCCTTCGACAGGTCCTTCTCTTCCAGCAAGTGGCGAAACTGCAGCAGCGTCGTCGCATCCGGCGCCGCCTCTCGCGACAGATCGATCCGCACGAATCCCCGCAA
>NZ_JAEUOL010000042.1 GCF_016789985.1 Accumulibacter sp. | reverse complement strand
CGAAGGGCTTCTCGAACATGATGATCAGGGAGCCGAGCAGGTTGGCGAGGGTTTGCTGTGCCGCCAGGGCAACCGCAAGGCCACCGACGCCGAGACCGGCGAGCACCGAATAAGCGGGCAGGCCGATCCGGTCTGCACCGGTGACGAGAATGACAAGCGCCACGATGACGGTCATCAGCCGGGTCACCAGACGAATAAGCTGGCTGTCGATGCTGCTGGTCAGCAGCTTTTCCCCGGCGATCAGGCTCGCGGCGACTAGGCCGCCGGCGGCCCAGACCGCCCAGGTCAAGGCGAGGTAGAACAGTGTCCACAGCGACAGCGTCACCACCTGATAGACGGCGCCCGAAATGCGCAGCGCGTCGGAACAAATCACCGCAGTCAACGGTGTCACCACCACCAGGCTGAGGGGACGCAGCAGGCTTGCCCAGTGTTCGGCCGCTGGCCACTGCTGAACCCAATACCGGCTGCAACGAAAGCACAGCAGGACAAAGGCGAGCCCGATTCCGAAGAGCCCAACGATGGCACACCAGCGCCACAACGGCTGGTCGAGAAAGGTGTTGCGGACCCGATGTTGCGGGGCATCGATCAACCAGCGGGATGGCACCATGCCACGCAAGACGAAAGCCACCCCAATCGGGCTGTAGCTCGAGAAGTCGTCCCAGCCCGGGGTAGATCCCGGCTTGTAGGGCAAATTCTTGACCCTGCCGTAGAATTCGGGCAGGCGGCTCAAGGTGGCCGGGGAAAAGAGATACTCCCCAGCCCGCGGCCCGCTGTCGACCCGCCGCAGTTGAATTTCAGAATTCGGCAGCGTCCAGCGCTTGAACTCGCTCTTGGACATCGCCTCGGCATCGGGAATCGACTCGCTGGGCGGAACCTCGATGCGGTCGAGTACCTCCTTGAGTTGTATGGCCAGTCGACGGGCGGTTTCCTGCTCGATGGCCGGCGGAACTTCGCTTAAATCCAGCACCCGCTGGGCCGCTTCCTGAAAGCGCATGGATTCGTTGAGGGCGGCCAGCTTGTCCGGCGACAGGTAGAGATCGGGGGAGGCGAGGTACGACTGCACGCTCCCCACTCCTGTCGCGTAGCCCTTGCTCATGAATTCGAGAAAGCCCTTGATGGTGGTCCTCGGGCTGGAGGTGTCGATCGGTGTGAGGGGGGTGTCCTGTCCGGATCTGGCCGGCATGGCGAATAGCAGGAGCAGCGTCAGCGCAAGAATGGCCGTGACCAGATGCGGCTGGGGAAAAGCGGCCCCCGCCAGGGTTGGGTGCAGCGCACAGCGAACGGGAATCAAGGTTATTTCTTCCTAATCAGCGCCAAACCACTTTCCGTAAATCCTCTGATACGTGCCATCCTCGCGCAGGGCCAGCAGGGTACCGTTCACCCGTTTCCGTAAGGGGCTTGCCGGGGGGAAGATGAATCCCACGTCATTCTTGTTGAATTCCGGGCCAACCAGCGTCACCCGCCTCTTTCCCTCGTGATTGGCATAGTAACGCTGGCCCGCGGCACCCAGCAGCACGGCGTCCACCTTGTGCTCGAGCAGCGCCTGATACATTTCGGCTGTTTCCTGAAACTCCTGCACGATCGCGTTCTGTTGCTTGAGATAGGCGACTGCGGAGCCGCCGAGCAGCGTGCCGACCCGCTTTCCGGGCAAATCCTCCGGTCCGTTGATGGCGCCCTTGATTTGCTGCACGGTCAGTGATGCAGTCAGTTGTGCGGTGTACAGCGCGACAAAACTGATGCCGACGAACATCCATAAAACGGCCAGAGTTCGGGCGAGCCACTGGCGCGGCATCTCCTCCGCCTGCGTCAGAAGAGTCGAGGCTGCCCAGTACATGGCGACAAAGATGCCGGGGAAGTAGCGGTGGCTGGCGATCATCCCGTCTTCCTGGCGACGCTCCATGATCCAGACCACGTGACCGGCGACAACGATGAACAACAGAGCGACGCCCAGCCAGGCAAGGGTCGTGCGTGAAAACAGCAAGTCCAGGAGGTTGCGCAGGGGCGACGGAATGAAGGCATCGCCGCTGCCGCGCACCATGATCTGCAGGCCGGCATTCAGGATCGGATACGAGAATTCGAATTCCCGGTCACGCTCGGACGTGTAGAAAAGGCCGGACACGGCGATGTTCGCCTCGCCGGAGCGCAACGACTGGAGCACCGCCTGTACGTCGGGCGCCACCCGATAGTCCGTCCCGAGACGCAGGCGGGCGGCGATCTCGTTCCACAGTTCGATGCTGAAACCATCGAGTCCGGCGCCCTGTTCCATGACGAAGGGTGGCAGTTCGAAGGTGGCGACGCGCACCGGCGGATTGCCGGCCTGCGCCAGCGCCGCGGAAAGCAACAGCATGGCCAGCGACAGCCTGTACAGCAGACGACCCATGACGGACAACATCTCGACTCTCCGGGGACGAAAATTTCAATGCTTCGATTGCGGGCATCCCGGGCAACCTTGCCGCAGTGAATCCGGGTTTGCCGGCGGGTGGCATTTTGCCTTGCCCGCAGCTTCGCGGCAACGCTTGTGGTGGGCGGCCGACCGGGGTGTGCGTGTGAGCGAAGGCGCGCCCATCTTCCGGGTCACAAGGCTGCGGTTTGCCAGGCCGCAGGTGCTGCCGACCGTTGACCGGGCGGTGTCACCGGGGTGTTGATCAGGACCCGTACCTGATCATGTCTTCCTTGTCCTCGCACTGGTAGGTGGTTGCGCATTGTGTCAGGCTACAGATGCTTTCGGTCCTGGTTGCCGCCTGCCTGCGTTGCTGGCACAGTCTCTCGGCCTCGGCACGAACTTCGGTGGCGGCTTTCTCCGAGTTCGGGTGATCGAAAGTGAGGAAGTTGGTTTCCGCACTATAGCCCACCAGCCAGTTGTCGGCGCAGCTCGCGAGCAGGAAGGCGGGCAGCAGGACGACGAGCACGACCGGTGGCGACCGGGGCCAGCTCATCCTGACGCCAGGAGCGGTGGTGGCCGGCTCGCCACCGGGTGCCACGCTGCGGCGGCTTCCTTCCGGCCGGGGATGCCCGGGGTCGGTGTTCGCAAGTGCCGGTGCGCTGACCGGCGATGACCAGTTTGCCCGGTGTCGCTGTTGCATCACGCTTCTTCGATGAAAACCTCAAGCCTGCCGGCGAGCGCCGCGTCCTTCAGCGTCTGGTGGTCGCGTTCGCTCTGATCCGCATAAGCGATGGCGAAATCCGTCACGGCGCGCGGGAACACGTCGCCACTGCCGATGTAGCCGGCGATTCTCGCCGCCTCGCCGGTGCAGGAATGCGCCCGCGCCAGAGCCCTGGCGCAGAGCGCGGCGTATTGAACGAGGTCGGTCGGGCCGAGCAGTTCGATGGGGACCTTGACCTTCATGTCCTTGAGCTGGCGGACATAGAAGTGCAACCCCTCCCGACCGGTCGTCCAGCCGAGGAAGAGGTCGCTCGCCGCCTGCATGATCCGGGAGCCGACGACGATGCGCTCACCATGGTTGGCGTGTTCGCTGGCGCCGGCAAACGGCTCGAGGACCGAGGCGCGCGCCTCCTTGACCTGCAGGAAGATGGGATCACGCTCTTCCGCCATGAGCAGCAGCACGGCGCAGGCGGTGCCGACACTGCCGACCCCGACGACCTTGACCGCGATATCGACCAGATCGAACTGGTCGAGGATATGCCGCACGTTTTTGGGAACGGTTTTCAGATAAGCGCCGAACGCTTTTCGCACATGCGCCATGACCTCATTGGGGTCCTGGTCAGGAATATGGTAGATCAGCGGCGGGTTGTCCTTGATCCGGATCTTGCCGCCTTCGCTGCTCACCATCTGCGGAAAGTCGAACTCGGCCACGCTGCGCGTGCGCGCTTTCGCCACGCGCTGCGCCATTCCCTTGCGCGTCCGCCTGTTCTTCATCTGCTTGAGGATCCAGTCCACGTCGATGCTTGCGTAGAGAACGTCGAGCACGCGCATCCTGCTGAACTCGATCATCCGGTCGCGATACGAGCGGACCAGGGTGAGCGCTGCCTTGCGTGCCTCGCGCTGGCCAAAGCCATTGTCGCGCGCAGCGAGGACGAAGCTGGTGGCCAGGCGCTTCAGGTCCCACTCCCAGGGCGCTGGCAGCGTCTCGTCGAGGTCGTTGATGTCAAAGATCAGGCGCCGTTCCGGTGTGGCAAAGCCGCCGAAGTTGGACAGATGACAGTCGCCACAGGCCTGCACGTAGATACCTGTCGTCGGGGTATGGGCGAGGTCGGTCGCCATGTGCAGCGCCGCTCCGCGGAAGAAGACGAACGGGCTCTGCAGCATCCGCCCGTGGCGCAGCGGCAGAAGCCGCGGAATGCGCCCTTCGTTTGCCTTTCCCAGCAGCTCGATCGGCGCGGGCCGGTCGGCTGGTGGCTTCCAGGCGGCATGCGATTGGCGCGGGCAGGTGCTGCGCAGTGCCTTCCCCTGCGCATACAGTTCCGTACGCGACGGGCGGGCGTGCGGCCGCGCCCGTCGTTCGATCGGCTGCTCTTGATCGTCAGTTGCCATCAGTTTTCTCCCTTTGTCGAAACCCATAATCGTCTATCAGTATAGCAATCCTCCACCCCCCGATGAGGTTTCCAGGATCGTCGTCCTTACCACCTATCATGTTTCGGCCCCCTGAAAGAACTTGGGAAGAGGCAGTGCGCTGGCAGCGCGTCTCAAGAGAAGGCGGATGCCGCGTTTGAACCAGGAAAGGGCACTGCGATAGGCTTTGCGGACACTCCAATGGTT
>NZ_JAEUOL010000028.1 GCF_016789985.1 Accumulibacter sp. | reverse complement strand
TCGCTTTCGTCGGCATCCTCTTCGTCGTCGACGGAATCCAACTGCAGTGAGTCGTCCTGGTCTTCTTCGTTTTGATCGTCGCCTTGAATCGCTGACAGCTCTTCTTCCGACAGTGTTGCGGCATGGTGTTCGTCCAAACTTGTTGGCATGTGACTATCCTCGTCTCGATTGGTCGTTGTTGCTCTCGATGCTGGCGGCGATCGCCGCCAGGCGTTCCTTGCTTGCTATCTCGATCTCTTTCATGCGGATCGCCGCGTCGGCCTGAATCCTCGCCTTCTCGATCTGTGTCCGCTCGCCGCTGCTTCGGTCGGCCAGTTCCGCCTGCAGTTTTCGCAACTCCTCTGCCATTGCGTCCAGTTCGTCAGCCGCCAATCGCCTGGCGTTCACGGCTGCATTGACTGCGCCCTCGTTCCCGTACGCAACAGCTTCCGCTTCCATCTGTGCCGCCTTTGCGTTGATCTCGCGCACATGCGCTCGCTGCTCCTCCAGTGCAAGCAGCGATTGCTCCCTCTGCATTTGCATGGCCTCCCCCCGTGCAGCCTCGGCCTGTTCGTCCTCCGGCGTCATGGGCTTGTTTGGGTCGCGATCGCCAGTCTCTCGGCGCAGCGCAGCAACGATTTCTCCTTTGTTCGGCAGGTCGCTGAACTGCAGGCCGATCGTCAGTACGCGTAGCGCCGACTCCGGCGGTAGCTTCTGAGCAAGCTGGTTGAGCGATTCGGCCATTACTTGCCGCAGCGTGCCGGAGTAGTCCTGTTCGCTGACCACGAAGTCGGCCCGGCTGGCGGTGAGGTCATTCAGGTATCGCCACGTGCCGTCTGGCTGCATCTGAGGCTCGTTGATGCGCAGCCAGTCCAGTTTCTCGTTTGCTCCGGTGATTCGGACAACACGCTCCTCTGAAACGAACTGTTCAGCGAGCGAAAGCTGCTTCTCGCCCTGCACCTGAATTGCCAGCCGCAGGTTGTCGAAAGGCTCCGTCGTTCCGACCGCGCCCTGATTCTGGCGCGCCTCAATTGCTGCCCCGCTCACCGCGTTGGTCGCCCGCCCGAGATTCTCGTTGTTGACCCCGATGGCCTTCTGCACGCTCTGTGCGCTGAGCGTCATCATCTCGACCTGAGCCGACGCTCCCTGGTAGTCTCGCCTGATCTCGAATTCTTTGCCGGTTCGCTTGACGATCACGCCATCTGGCCGGCTGGCCTCTTCGCGGGCCTCGTCCCAATCAGCAACCGCGCCATCGTCGCCGATGATCTGGTTGGTATTGCTCAGCCAGAGCGCTTTCGATGCTCTCTTGTTGATGTCGCGCTGAACGTCGCGTACACGGCGTATCACGCCGTAGGGCATGCGGTCGCGTCCTCGCCGGTAACACCAGATCGGCGTCAGCGTGAATTCGTTGTGCCGAAGCTTCGAGGGCGCCCACGCCAGCAGGGCTGTCTCTGTGAAGACCGCAAAATGCACCCGCATCATCACCCGAGGAACGGATGAGACGCTCTCCTGCCCATCGAAATCAGGAATGATCGTCCCACGCCAAGGACCTTCGGTGACGACGTGTACCTGGGTCGGCCTGCGATACTGGCACTCGATCAGCTTCACTCGCCGACGGCGGGCCTCCAGGCTGACAGAAACGCCAGATGTCCTGATGATCCCGCTGCGGTTTTCTCTGATTGGATCACCGAGATACCACAGATCCTCGTCGTCCTGCTCGCCATCGTAAGCGCCCACATCATCGACAGCGGACCGGATCACAGACTCCCGGCCAGGGAACATCGCCAGAGCGATGTCCTCATCTACCCATCTCCATCGGAAGACGTATCGCGCATCGGACAGGTCCAGATCGTAGCCGGCCGAGTCCCACAGGACGTTGCGCCAGTCCTCGTGCTTTGAGTACAGAACTTCTTTCGTCGGGTCGTCCTGTACCCCGTCATCGATCCATCCCACCCCGGCTTTGAGCGCATCGGAGAATGCGCGCGAGCGCACGAACGGCACCCGGTTGACATCCGAGAGGTACTTAAGAAACTTGGTCTTGACATCCGCGCCGGTAACGTCGTCTTCGGTGCGCGGCAGTACCTTCCAGTCGGCTCGCGTTCGGCGTTCTGTCCCGATCAGCCAATCGACCGCCGGCGCCACCTCGTTGTAGACGAGCGGCATCTGTCCGCGATCCTCGACCGTCGCGGCATCTTCTGAATCCCACTGGTTGTTGTCGTAGAAATCGACGTCGATCGCCATCTCGAGCCTGTTTGCCGACTGCTTTTCACGCTCCAGATACCACCACTCGAGCAATTTGCGATGCTCGCGCCGCATGTGGTCACTGTCGAGCGGATGGCTTGGCTGCTCGTCTCCTGGCTCCTGTTGTGCGTCGATCTCGTCTGACAGGCGCTCGCCCGGGGCCAGTCCGGCGATGGCGCGCACATCGAATTCAGGCATACCTGGCAACCGCCTTTTCAACACGGATGTCTGTCGATGTTACCTGCTCCCCGTCGACGGACAGATTGATCTCGCCGGCAGATCCCGGCAATAGCTCGGGGTCTGGCGCAGACCGCATGCGGATCAGGTCGGGAATACCCTCGATGATGATCGTGGCTATTCGGAGCCACGTGCTCTGTGTTTCGTCCATGCCGAGCGCTTGGGCTGCACGACGCGCCTGCTGGGCCAGATACGCCGGGTCTGAATACTTCCACGCTGCCGACTCGCAGACGACGAACCAGGCCGGTGCATGTTGTCGGCGTGCTGGCATGAGCACCACAGCACGCTCGTCGTTGACCCACGTATATACCGCCAGGACATCGCCGTGCTGGTGGTGAAAGGCCGACCGGCCAAGATCAAGAGAAATTCCCACAAGCAGAACACCATACTGAATGACTCGGCGATGGTGCCATGCTTGGCGATACTTCAGACAGCCATCGGAGAACCTCGCCTCCCCATCTTGACCCGCCGCCGCCCGCCTGGCCCGACCTTGCCGATCCTTGACTCATAAACGAGCGCCTGCATCCCGAACGCATCAGACGAGTGCGATGACCAGTCATGCTCCGGTCCAAGGCCGACATCGCGGTCCTCGTCGCGCTTCTCGTGATACCAGCCGAGCGCATCCAATCCGGGATCGGTCGTCGCCTCGTTGAACCAACACGCCGGGAACATCCGCTGCGCCGCTTTGATGCGAGACATGGCAGCACCGCGCCCCTGGTTCGGGACGACTTCCACGAAGTGTCCTGCCTGCTCGAAGGCCGTTCGAAACGACACATCGATGACCCGATCGTAGGTATCGCCATCATGCGGCAGCCAGACCGTAGCCAGCCGACCGGGCGTGTAGCCGTTCTCGCGCATCCAGAGCAGGTGCGCCGATATTGGCTGCCCCTGTCGCTCGTAGTGATCTAGAACGCGGACCTGAGGCCCGACGAACTGAGAGAACCAGAACACAAAATTGTCGGCCCGCGCTCCTGTCCCCCCAAGGTCTGCGAACGCCTGCACCGGCAAGTTCGGATCGGCGTGCACAACACCGATCCTCCCTGACGCCCGAGCATCGCTCAACTGGCCAGCGAAGTACGCCCCGGTGATCGCCGACACGTAGCCGCCTTCCCACACATGGTCGTAGCTGTCCGGGCGCTGCTCCTTGTCCCGCAGCCGTTCCCGGTTGAGCTTTTCCGGGAACATCGGATTGTCCCGCCAGTTCAGTTCGACAACCTTGTACCGAGGATCGTTTGACTCGCGAAAGCGCTGGTTCGTCGCAGATTTCTTTCGTCTCGGGTTCCACGTCACCCACAGCTCCGAATCCTCCTCGCGCAGCGTCGGGGTCAGGACCGACCACGATTCTTCGGTGACTGGCTCCGCCTCGTCAACCCAGCACAACAGGATCCTGGCCGTGGACTTGATGCTGTCGATGTTCCGATCGAGGCCGGCGAACACGTAGGACACGCGTCCGCACCGAGTACGGACGAACTTCTCTCCGACCTCGAAATGCGCCGCCAGCGCCGGCTCTGACTGGATCGCCAGCTTGACCTCGGACAGTGACGAATCAACCAGCGAATTCTGAAACTGGCGACCACACAGCACCACTCCGCTGCGCCCGGCTTCAGCAAACATCAGCGCCCGTACTGCCGACATCTTGGCAAAGCTGCGCGTCTTGCCAGACCCGCGGCCGCCGTATGCGCCACGCACATCAGCCGTCCCGGTGAATACCTCGATCAGCTTCGGCGGCAGACTAATCTGCAGCTTCATCGTCATTCTTCGCTGGAGCCACCAGAGGGATGAGTTCGATCTGCGTGATCCGTACCGGCGCTCCGTCCTCTCCGGTGATCTGTGTCGGCAGAAGTTTCCCGATCAGGGCCATGAACGCGCGCGGCTCGGCAATAGCCTGCGCCTTCAGGTAGCCGATCGCCCCGCCTTCCTGCTGCTTCAGCGCTTCAAAAACGATTTCCTTGAGCTTCTGACTCGTCAGGTTCTGTGATCCAGGCTTGCGGCCAGATCCTGGCGTCCGTGGTTGTCCCTTGGTGAACGGCATACTATCGAATCCTGTTTTCCGATTGTTTGGCTCTATACCTCAAATACCGCGGATTCCTCCGCGAATCAGGAACGCTTTCCACAAGTCCGATGCGGCGCAGGAACATCAGCGCCCAGGATACTGCGGAGTGGCCCCTGCCAGTGCCGAGCTGGATCTCGGCAGAGGTTCGATATTCGCCTGTTGCGCCACTGAGATACCTCAGCACGGCCATGCTCGCCCCTGACTCCATCAACACGCCGGAAAGGGGGTGAGCCTTCTTCGCACATCTGTCCTGCCTGCAGATCGCCAAGGAAGCGGCCGACATCTGGGCGGCGAGGCTGTATGGATCGTGCGTCATGGCTGAACAACTCACCGCCCGGTCACCCTGCACGAACAACATGCCACCGGGGACCGCCGGCCGGCGTCGTAACGCTCGTCAAGCCCGTTGCAACCGATCACCGCCGATCCTCCTCCATTCCGTCGAAACAGCCGCCACGAGCTGTCGCGCCGCCGCGTCGCCGCGCTTTTCCGCCACCTTCGCGTAGTACGCCTTGCGGTTCTGCACTGGCCACCGCATGACGGTCCGGGCCTCGCAGCGGGCTCTGTGCGCCTCGCTCCAGGTGCAGTCTGGGTTGTCGCACGGCTTGGGCCCGCACATTCACGCCGCCACCCATTGCAGGCCGTCCCACCGTCTCAGCAGATTTTTCCCGGTCCCGTCGCAGACACCGGACTCCATGTGGTCGGTGAGAATGTCGAGCAGCCGATGATCGTACTCAGCCCCGCGCAGCAGGTAGTCGAGCGCCACTTGCGAACGCAGTCGCTTCGCCCACTCCAGCGGATCGAGCGTGTCCATGCTCGGCGTCGCAAGTTGCTTCATATCGGCGTCACGCTTCATGCCGCCTCACCACCCTTGAGCTGCCGCAGAAGGCCAGCGATCCGCCGCCTGAATTCGGGATCATTCGGCATCGGAGCGGGCGGCCCGCCGATCAAGCCGGCGATGCAAGCGCCCTTTGCGTTGATCGGAGGGGGCAACAATCCAGCGGCGTGCTGGCTGCTCAATCGCCCGCTTGCCACCGCGCGATAAAGGGCCGCCTGCCGGCGCACCGGATCGCTGCCGAGACTCGGGAACCACCTGGGGGACTCTGGCCGCTCGCGCAGAATCCGCTCATAGGCATCCCGGAAGGCCATGCGCGCGCCCACCTCGTCGCCAGCGTCGAGGATCGGCTGAACTATCCCAGCGGCCTCAGCTATCTGCTCGGTCCAGACCACCGTTTCCGCCTCGTCGTGGGACGACAGAACCAGTGCCCACGCCTCGTTCGCCGTCGGGTGTCCGCCCGGAGCGCTCGGGTCTGGCTGCCGGCATAGCTTCACGAACTCAGGCAGTGTCGGCGGCCATTCCCTGGTCATGCACCCAGCAATGCCGGCGGATAGCTCGTCGCGGCTGAGGGAACCGAGCGTTTCCGCCCAAACGATCTTGACGTTGCGCAAGTCGCAGCCCTTCCAAGCGTCTGCGAACTTGGCGCCGTACATCGCTTCGAAGCGGGCGAAGAGGCGCTCGATCCACTCTTCAGGCAATGCGGATGACTTCGGCTGTGATGTCGCGAGGGTTTGGTTTGTCGGCTGCATGGCGGTTGCGCCCGGTGAGTTCGTCGAGAGTTGCTTTGCGCTGGTCGTTGGTCGTCTGCCGCGGCCCGGCCCTTGCTTGCTGGCCAACCCAACCCGCCTCGAATCCCGCCCAACCCTTGGCGCAGCAGAGCGTCAAGGCATCCTGCAGGCCCATCCCGGACTTACCCGCCTCCCTGACGATGGCCCGCATGGCCGTGGCCGTCGATGCCGCCCTCTTTCCCTTGCGGAGGGCCAGGAAATCGGCGGCGGTCTGCCGGTCTGCCCCGTTCTCGATCAGGAAATCCGCGGCGTCGAAACGATCAGCGGCGACAGCCGCCGGCTTTTCGGGTCGCGCCTGTACCTCCGGGATAGCCGCTGGCGCGGTGTTTGTTTCAGGATTCAGGATTCCTCTTTCAGGAATCAGTAATAGGGAATCAGGAATCAGCCGGGTTTGCACTGTGCAAGCACCGTGCTCGCATGGTGCTTGCACAGTGCTTGCACCGTGCTCGCCGTCTGCATCATCTGTAGCAGAACCAGCAGTACCGCCGGGCGGAGGCGGTATTGCACTGGCCCTCTCGTCTTTGTGCGGGTTCTGGTGCTTCGTGAAATTCACGATCTGGATGTATTTTTTGCCCCCGACCTCGTACCGATCGAGCATGTCGGTATCGGCGAGTTCTTCCAGTAGCGCGCTAACATCAAACGAGTCGGCCGGATAGATCTCCATCTTGATCTGCTTCGGACGATCATCCAGCCTGCCTTCTCTATCTGCGATGGTCCAGAGCCCGATGAACAGAAGCCGGGCCTCGACGGATAGCTCTGCCAGGTCTGCGTTCCGAAAAAATCCTGGCTTGATATTTCTAGCGCGTGCCATCTGATCTTCCTTCCACGATCGCCAGCGCCTCCTCAACCGAGCACGCAACCCCGGCCAGCCCACCACAGGACGCAACCAGATCGAGATACGTGCGTTGTTCCTGGGTGACGTTCCGACGAGTCGATGGTCGTTTGACTTCGATGGCGATGACTCGACCGTCGCGTGATACCCCGTCCAGATCGACCCGCCCACGGGCGCAAGACCGGATAAATCGAGACGGCTTTCCGTCCTTTCCGACCAGTCGGCCAGCCATGACGTTGATACGCTCGATTATGGCCACCTCAGGATGCAGCGACAGAGCGCGCAGGATGGCCCGCTGGATGTCAATTTCTGGAGGATTCTGACGACGCACTGTGCCTGGCCTTCGCCTCTTCGGCTGCGCCGGAATGTCAGCCGGAGGCACCAGCGGCGGCTGCACCTGTGCCACGGCGAGATAGTCGGTCCATTGTTTCCGCCGCGCCGTCATTTCGCCGTACACTCCGGGCAAATC
>NZ_JAEUOL010000015.1 GCF_016789985.1 Accumulibacter sp. | reverse complement strand
GACCGTCCGTCGCGCAGACCTCCCAGGCCACCTTGACCTCATCGCCACCGCGCCCGACGGCATCCGGAAACTGCGCGGGCTGATTCTCGAACTGGCGGTGCGCGGCAAGCTGGTGCCGCAAGACCCGAACGACGAACCGGCGAGCGAACTGCTCAAGCGAATTGCCAAGGAACGGGCGCGGCTGGAGGCAGGTGCAACTCGCAAAAAAATCGAGCAAACACCACTTTCTGCTCCAAGAGACTGGCCGTTTGATCTACCAAACGGATGGGAATGGGAACGGTTCGGGAACATCGCTGAAATCGAACGCGGTGGCTCGCCACGTCCAATAAAGTCTTTTCTGACCAACGATCCAGACGGGTTGAACTGGATCAAGATTGGAGACACAGACATAGGCGGAAAGTACATCACGTCGACCAACGAAAAGATTCGCCGAGAAGGCCTGACGAAAACCCGAATGGTCTATCCAGGCGATTTTCTGCTCACAAACTCAATGAGTTTTGGGCGCCCTTACATAACTCAGATTGAAGGGTGCATACACGACGGATGGCTGAGAATTAGTCCGCCGAATTCTCTCAACAAAGACTACCTTTACACGTTGCTCTCGTCGCCATTTGTTCGCAAACTATTCGTGATTGCGGCGGCGGGAGCTGTCGTTATGAACCTGAATGCCGACAAGGTAAGAGAGCTACCGATTCCGCTCCCGCCTCTCGCCGAACAACACCGCATCGTCGCCAAGGTCGATGAACTGATGGCCCTCTGCGACTGGCTCGAAGCGGAACAGGCGGACGCCGAAACGGCGCACGCCAGGCTCGTCGCAACCCTGCTCGGCACGCTCACCCAAAGCGCCGACGCCGCCGAACTCGCCGCCCACTGGCAGCGCGTCGCCGAACACTTCGCCACCCTGTTCACCAGCGAATCCAGCCTCGACGCCCTCAAGCAAACCATCCTCCAGCTCGCCGTGATGGGCAAGCTGGTCCCGCAAGACCCGAACGACGAACCGGCAAGCGAACTGCTCAAGCGGATTGCGCAGGAGCGTGCGCGATTGGAGGCGAAAGGAGCTTGCAAAAAAATATTGGTGTCGTTACCCGTCGCGGAGGGCGAGCTGCCATTTTCGGCTCCAAAAGAATGGACATGGCGACGATTGGATGAATTACTCGCAATCTCAGGCGGAGTAACGCTCGGCAGAAAACTCGCTGATCGCAATGCCGTATCCCGGCCCTATCTCAGGGTTGCCAACGTGCAGCGCGGGAAATTGCTGCTAGACCACATGAAGTCGCTCGAAGTCCCCGCAGTTGAACTTGCCAAGTACAGACTTGAAAGCGGCGACTTGTTGATTACCGAAGGGGGAGACTGGGACAAGGTTGGAAGAACGGCGATCTGGCGCGGCGAAATCCCAGAGTGTCTCCATCAAAACCATGTTTTCAGGGCACGTCCCTTGTCCGCTGAATGGTGCAGTCGTTGGACGGAGATGTATTTGAACTCTGCTCCAGCTCGGGCATATTTTGCGGCATCGTCGAAACAGACAACCAACTTGGCTTCGATCAATATGACGCAGTTGAAATCCTGCCCGTTTCCCGTTCCCCCGCTTCCCGAACAACACCGCATCGTCACCAAGGTCGATCAACTGCTGGCCCTCGTCGACCGCCTCAAGGCCGACCTCGCCGAGTCCCGCGCGTTGCAGGAACGCCTCGCCACCACGCTGATCGACTCCGCCCGACAAGCCGCCTGAGCGCACTGCCGTGTCCCTCCGGACCGCCCTGCGGCAAGTCGGCAACCGGCCTGAACGCTCGTCCGGCGCCGTTCGTGACGACCGCGCCGGGAGCATCGGAGCATGCGGGAGCGCCAGCGGCAGATGACGCGACGACGGTGAAGGTGCTATATTAGGCCCGACTTATACACCACCGGAGATATCGTGATGAAAACTGCCGCCGTCATCCTTTCCTGCCTGTCGCTCGCCGCCGCCCAGACCGTCCGGGCGCAGGACGGCAACACCCTGCTCGACGAGACCCGCAAGACGGCGCTGCCGGTCCTGCCCAGGGTGATCGGGGCGATGCAGGCAGCCGTCAAGGAGCAGGGGGCGGTCGGTGCGATCCCGGTGTGCAAGGAAAAGGCGCCCGCACTCCTGCAGGAAATGCGCCAGCAGACCGGCTGGGACATCCGCCGGGTCAGCCTCAGGACGCGCCATCCGGCGACCGGCACACCCGACGCCTGGGAAGCGCGGCAACTCGCCGACTTCGACATCCAGGTCGCCAACGGCGCCAGGGCCGAGCAGCTCGAGGTCGGCGCGATCGTCGTCGCGGCGGACGGCCAGCGCAGTTACCGCTACCTGAAGGCGCTGCCGGTGGCCGAGGTCTGCCTGAGCTGCCACGGCCCGGCGGACACGCTGTCGCCCGACCTCAAGGCGGCACTGGCCAGGGATTACCCGCAGGATCGCGCCACCGGTTACGCCGTCGGCGAGGTGCGTGGCGCGCTGTCGGTCCGCCGGCCGCTGTGAACAACGGTTGGCAGACGACGGCGGGAAGAGGCAGACCGATCCCGGAAGCGTGTCAGGCCAATCCGGAGACGTGCAAGCCGATCCCGGACGCGTGTCAGGTCAATCCGGGAATGGGTAAATCGAACCCGGAGGCGTGTCAGGCCAATCCGGGGGCGTGCAAGCCGAACCCGGACGCGTGTCAGGTTAATCCGGGAATGGGTAAATCGAACCCGGAGGCGTGTCAGACGACCCCGGAGGCGTGCAAGCCGAACGCGGACAGGTGTCAGCCGAACCCGGGAACGTGCAGGCCGAACCCGGACGCGTGTCTGGCGACTCCGGGCGCCGGCGCCTTCTCCGCGGCCCGGGGAAGCGCGACGCCGGAAGGGCGGCGGACAGGGCGGTCGCCTGCCCGGTCAGGGGCGGCGGGATGACCCGCACCGGGCCGCAACGGCCGGCCGCTCGCGACGCACCGTCAGGGGCTCGCTGAAAGCAGGAAGCGTCTGTTTTCACGCCCGCGTTCGGGGTAGAATCCTTCCCTTCCCTCGCCCGCCCCACCCGCTCACGGCCATGCAGTTCCTCGGTTTTTCGCTTCGCAACCAGCTATTTGTCGCGCCCATGGCGGGCGTCACCGATCGCCCTTTCCGGCAGCTCTGCAAGCGCATGGGGGCGGCTCTGGCGGTGTCCGAGATGGTCACCTCGAACTCGCTGCTCTACGGCAGCATGAAAACCCGGCGGCGCGCCGACCATACCGGCGAGGTGGCGCCGATCGCGGTGCAGATCGCCGGCGCCGACCCGGCGCTGATGGCCGACGCGGCGCGTTACAACGTCGACCGCGGGGCGCAGATCATCGACATCAACATGGGTTGTCCGGCCAGGAAAATCTGCAACGTGATGGCCGGTTCGGCGCTGCTCCGCGACGAGCCGCTGGTCGCCCGGATTCTCGAGGCGGTGGTCGCCGCCGTGCCGGCGACCCCGGTGACGCTGAAGATGCGCACCGGCTGGGACCGCGAACACCGCAACGCCCTGCGCATCCTGCGGATCGCCGAGCAGTCCGGCATCCGCGCGCTGGCGCTGCATGGCCGGACGCGCGCCTGCGGCTACAGCGGCCACGCCGAGTACGAGACGATCCGCCAGGTCAAGGCCGCGGCAGGCATCCCGGTGATCGCCAACGGCGACATCGCTTCGCCCGAGAAGGCGAAACAGGTGCTCGACAGCAGCGGCGCCGACGCCGTGATGATCGGCCGCGCAGCGCAGGGGCGGCCGTGGCTGTTTCGCGAGATCGAGCATTTCCTGAACACCGGCGAACCTCTGCCGCCGCCGCGCGTCAGCGAGATTCATCAGGTGCTGCTCGCCCACCTCGACGATCTCTATCTGTTCTACGGTCGCGCGCCCGGCGTCGGCATCGCGCGCAAACATATTTCGTGGTACACCAGGGGGCTGCTCGGCTCGGCGGCTTTCCGGCACCGGATGAACCAGTTGCCGACCGTCGAAGGGCAAAGGCAGGCGGTGGATGATTTCTTCACCGGACTGGCCGAGCACGACGAGTATCTGCCCTCTCCGGTCACCGACCCCGACGACCCGGCCACCGGCCCC
Source organism: Accumulibacter sp. (assembly GCF_016789985.1). Classification (GTDB taxonomy): domain Bacteria; phylum Pseudomonadota; class Gammaproteobacteria; order Burkholderiales; family Rhodocyclaceae; genus Accumulibacter. Next base: position 14,481 of record NZ_JAEUOL010000015.1, on the reverse strand, counting down.
GCAGCCATCGAGGAGCTCGCCGCATGAAGCACAGTGATGATGATCATGGAGACATCGCGACCTGCGTCCGCAAGGCGCTGGAGAACTACTTTCACGCGCTGGAGGGCGAAAAGCCGGCAGCGGTCTACGCGATGGTCATCCGGCACGTCGAACGACCGATGTTCGAGGTCGTCCTGACGCAGACCGGCGGCAACCAGACCCTGGCCGCCGAGATCCTGGGCATCAACCGCAACACCCTGCACAAGAAACTGGTCGACCACAAGCTGATCGGCTGAACCGCCCCCGCCGCTTCCTTTCCACCTTCCTTATCGGCTCCCATGAAAATCCGTCAAGCTCTGCTCAGTCTCTCCAACAAGAATGGTGCCCTCAAGTTCGCCAGCGGGCTGGTCGCCCAGGGCGTCCGGCTGCTGTCCACCGGCGGCACCGCCCAAATGCTGCGCGACGCCGGCCTGCCGGTGACCGAGGTGAGCGATTACACGGGCTTTCCGGAAATGCTCGACGGCCGCGTCAAGACGCTGCACCCGAAGGTGCACGCCGGCATCCTGGCGCGGCGCGACCTGCCCGGACACCTGGACACGCTGGCGCAACACGACATCCCGACCATCGATCTGGTTTGCGTCAATCTCTACCCCTTCCGCGAAACCGTCGCCAGAGCCGACGTGACGCTCGACGAGGCGATCGAGAACATCGACATCGGCGGCCCGGCGATGCTCCGTTCGGCGGCCAAGAACCATGCCGGGGTGGCCGTCCTCACCGACCCTGAAGATTACCCGGCAGTGCTCGCCGAAATGGCCGAGAACGCTGGCGAACTGAGCCTCGGCACCCGCTTTGCGCTGGCCAAGAAGGCTTTCGTGCATACCGCGCGTTACGATGCGGCGATCGCCAACTGGCTGACGGCGCTCGATGGGGCAAACCAGCCGCAAGCCTTCCCGGACCAGTTGCAGCTCGCCTTCGATCGTGTCGAGACGCTGCGCTACGGCGAGAATCCGCATCAGCAGGCGGCCTTCTACCGCGACCCGACGCCGCTCGCCGGGGCGATCGCCAACTACCGGCAACTGCAGGGCAAGGAGCTGTCGTACAACAACATCGCCGATGCCGATGCCGCCTGGGAGTGCGTCAAGACCTTCACGGCGCCGGCCTGCGTCATCATCAAGCACGCCAACCCCTGCGGCGTGGCGGTCGATGCGCATCTGGTCGCGGCTTACGAAAAGGCCTTCCAGACCGACTCGACCTCGGCCTTCGGCGGCATCATCGCCTTCAACGGCACGGTGGACGGCGAGGTGGTGGCGGCCATGAATGCCCGCAAGCATTTCGTCGAGGTCCTCCTCGCCCCGTCCTTCACCGACGCCGCCCGCGAGATGCTGGCCGGCAAGCAGAACCTGCGCGTCCTCGAACTGCCCCTGGCCAGGATCTATCACGCCTACGAAATGAAGCGCGTCGGCGGCGGCCTGCTGCTGCAGACACCCGACCGTTTCAACGTCCAGGCGGCGGACCTCAGGGTGGTGAGCAAACTGGCGCCGAGCGCCGAGCAGATCGACGACCTGCTGTTCGCCTATCGCGTCGCCAAATTCGTCAAGTCCAACGCGATCGTCTTCTGCGGCCGCGGCATGACGCTCGGCGTGGGTGCCGGGCAGATGAGCCGCGTCGATTCGACGCGCATCGCGGTGAGCAAGGCGCAGCAGGCCGGACTCGCGCTGGCTGGCTCGTGTGTCGCCTCGGATGCCTTCTTCCCCTTCCGCGACGGCATCGATGTGCTCGCCGCCGCGGGTGCCACCTCGGTGATCCAGCCGGGAGGCTCGCTGCGCGACGAGGAAGTGATCAGCGCCGCCGACGAGCATGGTCTGGCGATGGTGTTTACCGGTGCCCGCCACTTCCGGCATTGATCCGATGCTGCCAGGGCCGGCGCCGGAGCTCTCCACCGCCGGCGGCCGGCCGGCGGGCGACCTCGCAGTGAAAGGATCCTCATGAAGTTGCTGGTCATCGGTTCTGGCGGTCGCGAACACGCCCTCGCCTGGCGCCTGGCAAGGACGCCCGGAGTGCAGAAGATCTTCGTTGCCCCGGGCAACGCCGGCACGGCGCGTGAGCACGAAATGGAAAACCTGCCCCTCACCGACCCATCGGCACTGGCCGACTTCGCCGCCCGCGAGAACATCCGGCTCACCGTCGTCGGTCCCGAAGCGCCGCTGGCGGCGGGCATCGTCAACCTCTTTCGGGAACGCGGCCTGAAGATCTTCGGTCCCACCCGGGAAGCCGCCCAGCTCGAGAGTTCGAAGGACTTTGCCAAACGTTTCATGCTCCGGCACAAAATCCCGACGGCGCGCTTCGCCACCTTCAGCGAGCGCGCCGCGGCGCACGCCCACGTCGATCGGGAAGGCGCGCCGATCGTCATCAAGGCGGACGGGCTGGCCGCCGGCAAGGGGGTGGTGGTGGCCACTTCCCTGCCCGAGGCACACGCCGCCATCGACCGCATGCTGCCGCCCGCCGGCCAGCCGCAAGCCGGTGCAGGCGATGCGCCGCGCGTCGTGATCGAGGAATTCCTCGTCGGCGAGGAGGCCAGCTTCATCGTCATGGTCGATGGCAGGAACGTGCTGCCGCTCGCTTCGAGCCAGGATCACAAGCGGATCGGCGACGGCGACAGCGGTCCCAACACCGGCGGCATGGGCGCCTACTCGCCGGCCCCGGTGGTGACGCCGGAGGTGCATGCGCGCGCCATGCGCGAAATCATCCTGCCGACGGTGCGCGGCATGGCGGCCGACGGCATGCCCTACAGCGGCTTCCTCTACGCCGGCCTGATGGTCGGCAAGGACGGGTCGGTGAAAACGGTCGAGTTCAACTGCCGCCTCGGCGATCCGGAAACCCAGCCGATCATGATGCGCCTGAAGTCCGATCTGCTGCATCTGATCGAGCAGGCGCTGAGCGGCCGGCTCAACCTGGTCGAAGCCAGTTGGGATCGGCGCGTCGCCCTCGGCGTGGTGCTGGCGGCGGCCAATTATCCCGACCGGCCGCGCCTCGGCGACCCGATCGGCGGACTGCCGAAGGGCAGCGAGGACAGCCATGTCTTTCATGCCGGGACGGCCGAACAGGAGGGCCGGATCGTCACCGCGGGAGGCCGCGTCCTGTGCGTCACGACGCTCTCCGACAACATCCGCCAGGCGCAGAAGCGCGCCTACGACCTGATCGCCGGCATCCACTTCGACGGCATGCAGTATCGCCGCGACATCGGGCACCGCGCCGCCAACCGATGAACGACGACGCAGCGCATCGAGCCGCCGCCAGCGACGGACCGGCGCCGATCGATCCGGACCAGCTCAGGGATTACTTCAGCGCTCTGCAGGAGCGGCTGGTGGCCGCCGCCGAAGCGCTCGAGGGCAGTGGCGGCGGGCGTTTCCGCGCCGATCACTGGGAGAAGGAAGCCGGCTCGCCACTGGCCGGCAGCGGCTGCACCTGCATCATCGAAGGCGGCCGCGTCTTCGAGCGCGGGGGGATCGCCTTCTCGCAGGTCAGCGGCGCCGCATTGCCGGCTTCGGCGACCGCCAGACGCCCCGAACTCGCCGGCCGCTCCTTCACGGCGATGGGCGTTTCGCTGGTCCTCCACCCGGAAAACCCGTATTGCCCGACGGCGCACATGAACGTGCGGGCGTTGCTCGCCACCCGCCCCGCTGCCGAACCGGTCTGGTGGTTTGGCGGCGGCATGGATCTGACGCCCTACTATCCCTTCGTCGACGACATCCGGCACTTCCACGCCACCTGCCGGCAGGCGCTGCAGCCCTTTGGCGACGACTGCCACGCGCGCTACAAGAAATGGTGCGACGAGTACTTCTTCCTCAAGCACCGCAACGAAGCCCGCGGCGTCGGCGGCGTCTTTTTCGACGATCTGAACGAAGGGGGCTTCGAACGCTGCTTCGCGCTGACCCGGGCGGTGGGCGATGCCTTTGCAAAAGCCTATCTGCCGCTGCTCGAGCGACGGCAGGCAACTCCTTATGGCGAACGCGAACGCGACTTTCAGGCCTACCGGCGCGGGCGCTACGTCGAGTTCAACCTGCTCTGGGATCGCGGCACGCTGTTCGGGCTGCAGTCGGGCGGACGCAGCGAATCGATCCTGATGTCGCTGCCCCCGCTCGTCAAGTGGCGCTACGACTGGCGGCCGGCCGCCGGCAGCGCCGAGGCCGAGCTGTACGAGGCGCTCCGGCCGCGCGACTGGGTGTAGTGCGGCGGCGCGCCGGGGCGACCGGCCAGACCGTTCGTTCAGGGCGGCAGCCCGGCCGCCGCCCGGTAATGCGGCAACGCCTCTGCGGGGCGGCCGCTCTGCTCGCAGAGGCGCGCCAGTGCGAGCCGCACCTCGCGCTGCTCGGCCAGCGCGAGCGACGCTTCGAGATAGCTCTGCGCCTTCCCCCACAGACGTTGCGCCAGACAGAGGCGCCCCAGGGCGAGCAGCAACGGCGCATCGTCCGGGTGTTCGGGCAGCCAGCTTTCGCCGCGCGCGATGCCGCGGCCCGGGTCGCTGCCCGGCAGTCGACCGTAGAGGCCGAGCAGCCCCGCATCCCACTGCACGGTGAGCTGATCCTCGATCAACTGTTGTGCCTCATCGACCGCCCCGTTTTCGAGCAGCGCTTCGGCGAGCAGGTGCGTCAGGCGCGCGCTGTTTTCCCTGGCCGGTAGCCGGCGCAGGTATTCGAGCAACTGCCCGCGGTCGGCGCGCTGCTGGCGGATGTTCTCCCGATGGGCCTTGAACCTGAGTTCCTGCGCCAGCTCGGCCGGCAGGGCGCCGCGCTTTTCGAGCCGGCGCACCAGGCGCAGGACCTCTGGCCAGTTGCCGCAACCCTGCTGCGCGCGCAGTTCGAGGCGCAGCGCCGCGATGTGGCGGCCGGCGAGGCACTGCAGGCGCTGCAGCGTCGCCAGCGCGGGCAGGAAATCGCGCCCGGCGAGCTGCCCCTCGGCTTCCAGCATGAGTTGCGCCACCGCCATCTGCGGGTCGTCATGGCGAGCGCGGTCGAGCCAGGCCTTCGCCTTGTCCGGAGCACCGAGTTGCTGCGCGGCATGCGCCGCCAGGAGTGCGGCCAGAGCGGGCCAATGGCCGGTGGCATGCGCCTCGCCGGCCTTCTTCAGGGCCTGCGCGAAACGTCCCTCGAACAAGCGGCGCAGGGCGTCGCGCCAGGCGGCCGCCGCCTTCTCCTGGCGGCGACGGGCGCGGAACCGGCGTACCCGAGCCGGCAGTGCAAGGCCGTGCACGATGCCGCGCAAGAGCGCATGGAGCAGCACGAAGACGAGCAGGATGAGGAGTAGCGCCAGGTTGAGCGAGAGCTCGGCACGATAGGGCGGCAGGACCAGCAGCAGATAGCCCTCGTTGTAACGCGCCAGCAGTGAGATGGCGACCGCCAGCGCGCCGAGGGCGAGCAGCCAGAGGATTCGCCTCACCGGTTCTCCCTGCCCAGCCGGAAGGTCTTGATCGCCGCCAGGCTCTCGTTGAGCGTCGGCAGTTCGATGTTGATCTCGGTCGAGGCCAGTTGTTGCAGGGCGCCCTGCGCGGTCTGCAGCGCGGCATGGCGCGCGTCGAAGTGGCGATCGAGCCACGCCTGGGCATGCCTGAGTTCGTTGCGGAAGGTCCATTGATCGCGCGCCAGCAGGGCCAGGCGGGCGTTGAGCAGGCGCAGCTTGAGATTTTCGCGCAGGAAGAAAGCCTGCCCGGGGGCGAGCAGGAGCGGCTCTTCACGGTCGAAGCGCTGGATGCGGACCAACCCCCGCAACTCGTTCCAGAACTCGCCGCCGAGTCGCTGCCAGAACTGCAGACCGAGCGGCGAGGCGTTTTCCCCGGGCGCCGGAGCGACCGCTTCCGGCTTCGTCTGGTTCACCCGGGGACGCCCTTCGACCGCCAGCGGCAGGGTGTCGATCGCGTTGATGACGCTCTCCAGGCGCAGGTTCATGCCGGCCACGTCGACCTGCGGCAGGGCGCGCAGCCGGTCGAGGTCGCGTCCCAGGACCTTGCGCAGGCTGATGAACTGCGGACGACTGCTGCCCGCCAGCCGGGCGTCGGCGGTCTGCAGGGCGAGCACCGCGCCGTGTACGTTGCCGGCCAGTTGCAACTGCTGCGCGGCCAGGGTGACGCCCTGCTCGACCTCGGCCAGGGCCCACTCGTCGCGGCTGCGCGCCAGCCCCTGGTAGAGCTCCTCGAGCATCGCCTGCTGGCTCTGTGATTCGGCAATCTTCGCCTCCAGCGCACCGAGACGGCCGAGAACGACCGCCAGTTCCTCCTGTGACTGTTTCGCCAGGGCGCGACTTTCCAGGACGACCGACTCGCTCTCGGCCAGGCGACGGGCCAGCTCCTGCTGGGTTTCGCCAAGCTGCAGCCGGGTTTCCACCCCCTGCCAGGCGGCCAGTCCGAGCGCCACGGCAAGCAGCAGCGACGGATTGCGCCACACCGGCCGCGACCCGGCGGGAGAAGCCGGTGCGCGCGGCGCGGGCGCGGCGCGCTCGTCGTTCATCGGCGCGGCCAGGCAAACGCGCCGAGCGCCGCCATGATCCCGGCATCGGCCGGGCCGGTCGGGATGACCTGCTGCAGGCCGAGCGACCGCGCCAGTTCGGCAATTCGCCGATGGGGCACGAAGACCGGCGTCGTCTGCAGAGACTGGCGCGCCGGCTCGTCGAGCAGCGCGCAGAGATTGCGCAAACCCTCGCTCGACGAGATCGTCAGGGCGTCGAGCTGCCCGCGGCGCCAGAGCTCCGGCAAGGGTCCGGCAGTGGCCGGCGCGCTGCGCTGGTAGCAGGTCACCGGATCGACGGTGGCACCGCGTTCGCGCAGCGAATCGGCCAGCAGCTCGCGCCCGCCGTTACCGCGCAGGATCAGCACGCGCCGGCCGGCGACGCGCGCCGGCTGCAACTCGGGCAGTTCGAGCAGCGCCTCGGAATCGAAGCGTTCCTGCGGCGCCAGCGTGTCGGCGAGGCCGTAGCCGGCGAGCGCCGTCACCGTGCCCGGGCCGATCGCCAGCCGCCGCAGGGTCGTCGGCCACGGGCGCCGGGCGAGCAGGACGGGCAGACTGAAAGCAACGGCGTTCGGGCTGATGAAGATGGCCAGCGCGTAGCTGTCGAGACCGGCGATCGCCGCCTGCAAGGGCGTCGGGTCGGGGGCGGGAGAGATCTCGAGCAGCGGAAAGAGCAGCGCCTCGCCGCCCTGCTCGGCGATCGCGGCAAGCAGCTGCGCCGCCTGGGCGCGTGGACGCGTGACGACGATCCGGCGGCCGCGCAGGGGCAGCGTCATCAGCCGGCGGCAAGCAGCCGCAGGATGGCTGCCGCCCCCCGATCACACAACTGCTGCGCCAGGCGGCAGCCGATCGCCTCGTCGTCCGGCGCGGCACCGCGCAGCTCGCCGGCAACCATCTGCCGGCCGTCCGGCGTGGCGATCCAGCCGCGCAGCCAGAGGCCTGCGGCGTCCGGCACGGCATAGGCCGCCAGCGGTACCTGGCAACTGCCCCCCAGGGCGCGCGAAAAGGCGCGTTCGGCACGCACACAATGCGCCGTCATCGCGTCGTTGAGTGGCGCCGCCAGCGCGATCAGGCCGGCCTGCTGCGCGCACACCTCGATGCCGAGCACGCCCTGCCCGGGCGCCGGCAACGACTGTTCCGGCGTCAGCAGCGAGCGGATGCGCTGCGCCAGGCCCAGCCGGATGAGACCGGCGGCGGCCAGGATGATCGCGTCGTACTCGCCGGCATCGAGCTTCCTCAGCCGCGTGTCGAGGTTGCCACGCAGGTTGCGGATCTCCAGTTGCGGATGACGGGCGCGCAGGGCGGCCGCGCGACGCAGGCTCGAGGTGCCGACCACGGCATTCGGTGGCAGTTCGTCGAGCCCGGCAAAGCGCCTGGAGACGAAGGCGTCGCAGGGGTTCTCACGCGCCGAGATGGCGGCCAGGACGAAGCCCGTGGGCATTTCCATCGGTATGTCCTTCATCGAGTGCACGGCGAGATCCGCCCGCCCCTCCTGCATGGCGACCTCGAGCTCCTTGATGAACAGACCCTTGCCACCGATCGCCGCCAGCGGGCGGTCGAGGATCTGATCGCCGCGCGTCGTCATGCCGAGAATCTCGACCACACTCTGCGGGTACAATTCCGCCAGGCGGTCGCGCACATGTTCCGCCTGCCATAAGGCGAGGCGCGATTCACGCGAGGCGATGACGATACGCGACTGGGCTGGGTGTGCAGGGATCACGGCAGGCTTCCGGCAAGGATCATCGGCCGGACATCCGGCGGGCGAGGCGGCATGGCGGCCAGAGGCGCCGTGCGGGCGGCAGTGATTTTAGCAAGGAGAACGGAGAAATGTCTGAAAAGCCGGCCGGGCAGCGGCCCGAACTGGCCGATTTCTGGGATCAGCGCTTCCGCAGCGGCACCACCCCGTGGGAAGCCGGCCAGGCGCCGCGGGAACTGCGCGAGTTTGCCCTGGCTTACCCCCCGGCCGCTGCCGGCGACCAGGCGGCAGCGGCCGGCAGCGCCCCGACCCACCCGCCACGGGTCCTCATCCCGGGTTGCGGCAGCGCCTGGGACGCCGCCTTTCTCGATCGGCAGGGCTGGGAAACGACGGCCCTCGATTTCTCCGCGGCAGCCATCGAGACCGCCCGCGCGACGCTCGGCGACGCCTGGCGCGGCAGGCTGCTCCGCGCCGACTTCTTCTCCTTCGCGGCCGGGACCACTTATGACCTGATCTACGAACGCGCCTTCCTGTGCGCGCTGCCGCGACACCTGTGGCCGGACTATGCGCGGCGGGTGGCAGAACTGCTGTCTGCCGGCGGCCTGCTGGCCGGTTACTTCTTCTTCTCCGGGGAACCGAAGGGTCCGCCCTTCGGCATCCTGCCCGAGCAACTGGCCGGCCTGCTGGCGCCGCACTTCGTTCGCCGCGCTGATCGGCCGGTTGCGGAGTCGCTGCCGGTCTTCGCCGGCCGCGAGCGCTGGCAGGTCTGGCAGCGCCGCTGAGCCTCAGGGCTGGACTTCCTGGATCGTCGTCAGGTAGGCCAGGACATCCTGGAGGTCCGTCGCCTGCAACGTGTAGAGAACGCCTTCCCGGGCGCCTTCCTCGTCGTGCGGGCGATCGGCCTTCAGGTAGGCGTCCATCTGCTTCTTCAGATAACTGGTGTATTGCCCGACGAGCATGGGAAACATGCCCCGCCCCTTGCCGGTCTTGCCGTGACAGGCGGCGCACTGCTTGTCGTAGACCGCCTTGCCGTTTTCGACATTCCCCTCGGCGCGCGGGATGATCATGACCTTTTCCATCGCCAGCAGGCGCGTCAGGGCGCCGTCGCTGTCCTTGAAAACCGGTTGCCGGGTCGGCAGTTCGATCCCCGCCAGGTAGGCGGAAACCAGCTTCATGTCTTCGTCGGGCAGTTCGCGTTCCTTGGTGTAGGGATACATCGGCAGATTGACGCGCTGCTGACTCTGAAACGCCTTCAACTGCTGTTCCAGATACTTTGTCAACTGACCGGCGAGACGCGGATATTCGCCCTTCTTGCCGCCTGCTCCGAACTCGCCATGACAGGCCGCGCAGGGGCCGTAGATATCCCTGGCCCGCTCGAGATCGAGCGCAGCGGCCGGCAGGCTCGCACAGCCGGCGAGCAGAAGGCACAAGAGTCGCGTCCCGCGTCTGGCAAACATCATGGCAATCCCGGTGGCTGGAGCGGGCAATTATAGGCAGCACCTGCCGGCCTGCCTTGATGAACGTCAAGAAGCTCCGGCCGGGAGCCGAGACCGCCCGTCACCGGCATGGCCGGCGGCCGCCGCAACCGGATGCGGCGATTGGCGGCCGGCTCAGCTGCCGAGCTGGCGGGCATAGGATCTGAGCAGCGGCCACTGTCGACGACTGACCGGCAGACGCTCCGGAATATCGCGCAGGAGCGCCTGCCATTGCGGCTCGGCATCCTCCGGGCCGCTCTTCTCGAAGCCGACGATCGCTTCGCGGGCAGCCAATGCACTGCGATGCAGGCGGATGAATTGTTGCCCGAACTCCTGTTCGAGCTGGGTCAGCGATTCGTCGAGCAGGTATTCCCGCTCGCGGGTACGCGCCGTGACGTACTTCAGGTCGGCCTTGAGATAGAGGATCTCGACCACCGGAACGAGGAGCAGACGACCGCGTTCGTGACAGGACAGATGGCTGCGCGCCGACTGCTGCAGTTGCGCCAGTTGCGCCGGGGTCAATGACCGGCTTTGGCGCAGCTTGTGCAAGGCGGCGAGCAGGCGCTGGAGACGCACCGGCTTGAGCAGATAATCCACCGCGTTGAGTTCGAAAGCCTGCACGGCGTAGGCGTCGAAGGCGGTGACAAAGATCACCGCCGGCGCCCCTTCGAGCTGCGCGAGGTGACGGGCGAGTTCAATGCCGTCCATCCGCGGCATCCGTATGTCGACCAGCGCCACGTCGACCGGATGGTCTTCGAGCGCCGCGAGGGCGAGCAGGCCGTTCTCGGCTTCGGCAATCACCTGGTTGGGCAGCTCGCCCGCCAGATCGGCCAGCAGATCACGCAAACGGGCACGCGCCGGTGCTTCGTCGTCAACGATCAGCACCGACAGGGCCGGGCTCGCTGGTGTCGACGTCATGGCGAACGGTCGCGGCAAGGCAGGATGATGCGCACGCGATACTCCCGCCGACCATCGACAAGCGTCAGCTCACCCGCCTCGAGGCGGGCTTCGAGGTCATAGTAGAGCGCCAGCCGCTCGCGAATGTTGGCGAGCGCCATGTGGTTGCCACGCGAATGGTCGACCCCGGCAGGGCTCGGATTGGCCAGCTCGACGTGCAGTTCCTGGCCACGCCGCAGCAGGGAAATGCGAATCGTGCCGCCGGCAGCGGATGGCTCGATCCCGTGATACACCGCATTCTCCAGCAGGGGCTGCAAGAGCAGTAGCGGCACCTCGAGACCGAGTGGCGGATCGCCGAGCTCCCACTCGATCTGCAGGCGCTCTCCCAGTCGCAGCTTCTCGAGGTCGAGATACTGCCGACACAAGGCGATTTCGTCGGCCAGCGGCACCAGCTCGCGCGGGTCGCGCAGCAGGGCGCGAAACAACTCGGCGAGCTCCTCGAGCGCCGTTTCGGCCCGCCTGGGGTCGAGCCGAATCAGTGAAATGACGGCATTCAGGCTGTTGAACAGAAAGTGCGGCCGGATACGCGCGGTCAGCGATTGCAGGCGCGCTTCGGCCAGTGCCGGCGAAAGGGCGGCGGCGCGCAAGGCGAGGTAAGAAAGCATGAAGGCGGCGGCCATTCCGCCGAACAGGGCGGCCCGCACCAGAGGCTGCCATCCCCCCTGGTCGAAGGTCAGGAAGAGCCAGAACTCGGAGACCAGCCCTGCCGAGCCGGCCGCCAGCAGCAGCACCAGCGCCCGCCCGATCCACACGGCCGGGCGCTGCAGGAGTTTGCCAAGCAGCGCCAGTAGCGCCAGATTGAAGAGCAGGACCGGCTGTACCCAGGCCGCCAGGTCGACGAAATGTTGCAGGCTGTCGCTCAGTCCCTCGCTCTGCACTAGGGCCGCGAGCAGCGCCAGCAGGTTCACCCCGAGCAGGATGCGCAGCATGACTCCGGCATTGCGGAAGTCGGGCAGCGGCTGATCGGCGAGGTTTTGCTTTATACTTGCCATTACTCGAAGTGGCGCCTGCACAAGGTTCTACGAGTGATTCTAGCCCAGGAACCTGCCTCTCATGAGCCAATCGGATTCTTCCCAATATACTTGGGCCGGCCGTTTCTCCGAGCCAACCTCTGAACTCGTCAAGCGCTACACGGCCTCGGTGAATTTCGACCGTCGCCTGTGGCGCCAGGACATCCGCGCCTCGCTGGCCCATGCCAGCATGCTCGCCCGCCAGGGCATCATCAGCGCCGGCGATCTGGCCGACATCGAGCGCGGCATGGCGCAGGTGGCGAGTGAGATAGAAGCCGGCAGTTTTGTCTGGTCGATCGATCTCGAAGACGTCCACCTGAACATCGAGAAGCGCCTGACCGCGCTGATCGGCGATGCCGGCAAACGGCTGCACACCGGCCGCTCGCGCAACGATCAGGTGGCAACCGACATTCGCCTCTATCTGCGCGACTCGATCGACGACATCTCCATACTTCTGGAGGAGTTTCAGACCCGACTCCTGGAGCTCGCCGAGCGCGAGGCGGCGACACCCCTGCCCGGGTTCACGCATCTGCAGGTCGCCCAGCCGGTCACTCTTGGCCATCACCTGCTGGCCTATTTCGAAATGGCCCGGCGTGATGCCGAGCGTTTTGCCGACTGCCGGCGGCGTACCAACCGACTGCCTCTGGGTGCCGCCGCACTGGCCGGCACCACCTATCCGATCGACCGCCGCCTGGTCGCTGATCTGCTGGGCTTCGACGGGGTGTGCGAGAACTCGCTCGACGCGGTGTCCGACCGCGACTTTGCGATCGAATTCTGCGCCGCCAGCGCCCTGTTGATGATGCATCTTTCCCGGTTTTCCGAGGAACTGGTGTTGTGGATGAACCCCTGCTTCGGATTCATCCGGCTGGCGGATCGTTTCTGCACCGGCAGCTCGATCATGCCGCAAAAGAAGAATCCCGACGTGCCCGAGCTGGCGCGCGGCAAGAGCGGACGGGTGTACGGTCACCTGACCGCCCTGCTGACGCTGATGAAGGGCCAGCCCCTGGCCTATAACAAGGACAACCAGGAAGACAAGGAACCGCTGTTCGACACCATCGACACGGTGACCGACACGCTGCGCATCTTCGTCGAAATGATTCCCGGCATCACGCCCCACCCGGAAAACATGCGCAATGCCCTGCGTCAGGGCTTCGCCACCGCCACCGATCTGGCCGATTACCTGACCCGCAAGGGCCTGCCTTTCCGCGATGCGCACGCAGCGGTCGGGCTGGCGGTTCGCCGCGCCGAACAACTGGGGGTTGATCTGGCGCAGCTTTCGCTCGCCGAACTGCGGCAGTTTTCATCCCTGATCGACCAGGACGTGTTTGCCGTGCTGACCGTCGAGGGTTCTCTCGCGGCCCGCAAGCACCTCGGCGGCACGGCACCAGAACAGGTGATGGCGGCGATCGGTCGCGCCCGGCGCGCCTAGGCGCCAGCCTCGGGCATGGAGAAGATCGGCAAGTATGAGCTGGTGCGGGAGATCGGCCGTGGCGCCACGTCGACCGTGTACCTCGGCAGTGATCCCTTCACCCGCCGCGAGGTGGCCATCAAGGTTGGCTTTCCCGGGATTCTGAGAGACCCGAAGAGGGGCAGGCTATACACCCATCTCTTCCTCAACGAGGCTACCCTGATCGGCAAGATGTCGCATCCACACATCGTGCAGACTTACGATGCGGTGGTCGACGATCATCTCTGCTACATCGTCATGGAACATCTGGCGGGTGGCACACTCGATACGGTGTGCGCGGCTGACCGCCTGCTGCCGGTCGAACGCGTGGTCGAGATCATCTTCAAGTGCACGCGCGCACTCGATTTCGCTTTCCAATTGGGAATCACCCATCGCGACATCAAGCCGGCAAACATCCTGTTCGTCAGCACCGATCCAAACCAGGGCGACATCAAGATCTCCGATTTCGGCGCGGCGATCATCGGCTCGCCAGATCGCACCCTGGTCCTGGGCATCGGATCGCCCGCCTACATGTCGCCGCAACAGGTCAAGGACCAGGCACTCGATCATCAGACCGACATCTACTCGCTGGGCGTCGTCATGTACCAACTGCTGACCGGACAACTGCCGTTCCAGGCGCGCAACAGTTATGACCTGATCTACCAGATCATCAACGCCGAACCGCGTCGGCCTTCGACGCTGCGCAACGACATCCCGCCAGCACTCGACGCGATCGTCACGCGCGCCATGAGCAAGCAGCTGGCAGACCGTTACGCCAGTTGGGCGGAGTTCTCGCAGGACCTGGCACAGGCTTTCCGCGGCAGGAAACTGTTTCTGTCCAGCGAGCGCATGGCGGACATGGAAAAGTTCGGGAAACTGCGCTCCTTCGCCTTCTTCGAGGATTTCTCCGATGTCGAGATCTGGGAGGTCGTGCGTTTCTCCGAGTGGACCCGCGTTTCCCCCGGCACGATGATCATCGAAGATGGGGATAGCGGCGATTGTTTCTATTTCCTCGCCGAAGGTGAGTTGAAGGTGCTCAAGAACGGCATGCTTCTCGACCTGCTGACCTGCGGCGAGTGCTTCGGCGAGATGGCGGTGATCGGCAAGGCGACACCCAGACGCGGGGCGGACATTGTCGCACTGGCCGATGCCAAACTGGTAGTGATCAGCGGCAGCGCCCTGCAGGAATCTTCCGAGACCTGCCGCATGCATTTTTACCAGTCTTTCCTTGCCGTGCTCAGCGCCCGACTGGCCTCGGCCAACGTTCGCCTGGTCTCCTTCTGAGCAACCCAACCCCGCGCGCGGGCCAGGTGTTCCTGAAGAAACGACGATGCGCGACAAGGTGAACGGCGACGCCGAGATGACCGACACGTCATTGGTGCGAGTTCGCGGCGTTAGCCGACGCCGTAGTGCGAGCCCG
>NZ_JAEUOL010000293.1 GCF_016789985.1 Accumulibacter sp. | reverse complement strand
CTATATGGGCAAGGGGCGCAAGAGTCACGATGTGGCGGCCAAGTGGCGCGCCACCCGCTGGTGGGACGTCGACATCGGTGATCGCGAGCTGGTGGTCTGGGGCAGCCCGATCGAACTGGGTGCGCAGGATCGCATCCGCCGTCTGCGTGACGGTTTGATGAGAAGCCACCTGTTGCCGGCGTTCGAGATGTCGGAGCGCAATCTGGAACGGTTCGTCGAGGCCATTCGTGCGACTCGTCCGGCAATGCTCTTCGGTTATCCGTCGAGTCTCTCGCTGATTGCGCGCCATGCGCGGGCGAGCAATGTGGACCTCAGCCACCTGGGAATCAGGGTTGTTTTTGTGACCTCGGAGAAGCTCTATGCCGAGCAGCGGGCGCTGATCAGCGAGGTATTTGCCTGTCCGGTAGCCAATGGCTATGGTGCCCGCGACGCCGGTTTCATCGCTCACGAGTGTCCGTCCGGTAGCCTGCACATCAGTGCCGAGGACATCATTGTCGAGACGATCGGTGCTGACGGCAGGCACACGAAGCCCGGTGAAGCCGGCGAGATCGTCGTCACGCATCTGGCAACCGCTGATTTCCCGTTTGTCCGCTATCGCACCGGCGACGTAGGCGTTCTAGGAGTGAAGACGTGTGCCTGCGGCCGGGGCCTGCCGGTGCTGGAGGACGTTCAGGGGCGAACCACGGATTTCGTCGTGGCGCATGACGGTACGGTCATGCACGGTCTGGCACTGATCTACACCGTCCGCGACCTGCCCGGGGTCGAGCGCTTCCGGATCGAGCAGGTATCGATCGACCGGACGGTTGTCAAGCTGGTGGTCGGGCCGGCCTTCGATCGGTCTTCAGAGGAACGGATTGTCAGGGACTTCAAGGCCAGGTTGGGTGAGGTGGTCGAGGTCCGGGTCGAGAAGGTGAGCGAGATTGCCAGCGAATCGTCCGGCAAGTTCCGTTATGTCGTCAGTCGGGTCAAAGGCTTGGCCGTTGGGAGGGACAACGAGCGTGGCTGATCGTCCAGGGCTTGCCGGGCTCGGGCCGGTTTGTTGCGCGCCGCGACCAGCCTGGTGCCCGGCGGAGCCTGGGTTGCCTGTCACCACCGGTGGGTGGCGTGGCCGGCATCCTGCTGTCAAAAAAGGACGGGTTGAAGCATGCGCGACATCCTGATCACGGTAATCATTGTCGGCCTGCTGCCATTCATCCTGCGCAGCGCATCGTTGGGGGCCTATGTCTGGGCGTGGATTTCGATGATGATCCCGCACAAGAACGCCTTCGGCTTTGCGGCGACGATGCCTTTTGCCCACATGGTTGCGCTGACCACATTGCTGAGCTGCGTGTTCTCGCGCGAGCGGCGGCCCTTTCCGGTGAACAGCATTACGGTCACCTATGTGTTGCTCATGCTGTGGATGAGCTTGACCTGTTTCTTTGCGCTGAATACGACCGAAGTCGTGTTCGAACGCTGGTTGCTGGTGTTCAAGATTCACCTCATGGTCTATGTGACCCTGATGTTGCTGCGCGGTCGGCAACAGATAGAGCGTCTGGTTTGGGTGATCGTCGTGTCGATCGGCTTCTATGGGGTCAAGGGTGGGGTGTGGACTCTGCTCACCGGCGGCGGCGGACGCGTCTGGGGTCCTCCCGGTGGATTCCTGCTCGACAACAACGCTTTCGGGCTGGCGCTGGTGATGCTGCTGCCGCTCTTCTATTACCTGCAACAGGTGTCCGTTCGTCGCTGGCTGCGCTGGGGCCTGGTCGGCGGCATGGTTGCCCTCACCTTCTCGATTCTGGGTACCCACTCGCGCGGCGCGCTCCTCGCCCTGGTTGCGATGACCGGCTTTCTGGGACTCAAGTCCCGCCGCCCGGTGCTCAACAGCGTCCTGCTCGGCCTCGGACTGCTGGCCGCGATCGCCTTCATGCCCGATACCTGGAGCGGGCGGATGCACACCATCGAGACCTATGATCAGGACACGTCGGCGATGTCGAGGATCTACGCCTGGAAGACGTTGTGGGCGCTGGCCCTCGACCGTCCGCTGACCGGTGGGGGTTTCGTGGTCGATACGCCACAGGTGTTCGCCATCTATGCACCGCCAGGAGGGGCCGGCGTATACACCGGCGGTAACGTCTATGTGGCGCACAGCATCTACTTCCAGATGCTGGGCGAGCATGGCTTCCCCGGTCTGGCACTGTTCCTGCTCCTGGGTGTTGCGACCTGGCGCACGTCCGCACGGCTGGCCCGGCTGGCGAAGAGTGATCCCCGATACAGCTCCTGGGTGCCCATGCTGATGCGCATGGTGCAGGTGAGTCTTGTCGCTTTTGCGACCGGTGGAGCCTTCCTCAGCCTGGCCCATCTGGATCTGATCTACTATATTGTCTGCCTCGTCGTACTGGTGGATGCTACGCTCAGAGAGCAGGCAAAGGTGGCAGGTGCGACCATCGTCAACCCGGTCGCGGTGCCCACAGCGCTCGGGAGCACGCCATGATCCACGCGCGGGTTCGCCGTCGGACTGGCGAGGCTGTCCTGGCATTGGAGTGGCGATGAATTCGCTGTTGACCACGGCCAGTCGCTTCGCCTTCGGTCTGGCGCATGGGCTGGACTCGCCGAAACTATCCATCCTGATCTTTCATCGCGTCCACGCGCGGGCCGACACACTCTTTCCGTACGAGCCTGATGCCATAAACTTTGAACGGCTGATGCGCTTCGTGGCGGCGAGCTTTCGCGTCATGTCACTGGCTGAAGCGGCCGCCGGTCTGGCCCGCGGCGAACTGCCGGCACGGGCGTTGGTAGTCACCTTCGACGATGGCTATGCCGACAACGCCGAGGTGGCGTTGCCAATCCTGCAGCGCTGCGGCATCGTGGCCAGTTTCTTTGTGTCAACCGGATTTCTCGACGGCGGCCGGATGTGGAACGACAGCGTGATCGAAACCGTACGAGCCTGCCGCCATGAGCAACTCGATCTTGATGGCTTTGGCCTGGGTCTTTGCCCGCTGGCCGGGCCGGCCGCGCGCAGGAACGTGATCGCCAGCTTGCTGGCGCACATCAAGTACCTGAGCCTGAACGAGCGCGAGGAGGCGATCGCCCGCCTGCAGGCGACCGCCGGGGTTGCCTCGTTGCCGGCCGATCTGATGATGAGTTGCGAGCAGGTGCGGCAATTACACCGTGCGGGTATGGAGATCGGCGGTCATACGGTTCGCCATCCGATCCTCACGACTTTGACGGCGAGCGAAGCGGCACACGAGATCGCCGGTGGGCGGGACCGACTGCAGGAAATCATCGATTCGCCGGTGAACGTATTTGCCTATCCGAACGGCAAACCGGGGTCCGACTATGATCACAGCCACGTCGAGCTGGTGCGCCGACTTGGCTTCGCCGCCGCGGTCAGCACCGCGCCCGGGGTCGCCCGGCAGGGTGCCGATTGCTTTCAATTGCCAAGGTTCACCCCCTGGGGACAGTCGCTGACAACCTGGGCGATGCGTCTGCTCCTGCAGCAGAAACAGACCCGTTACCCGGTGGCAGGCGCCGCGCATGGAGTCTGAAGTTGTCCATCGCAGGTGCCTGCGAAGCAGCCTGGCTGTTGCCCTCGGTTTGCTGGTCGGGTTGACCGGGGCATCGCTGCTGTATTCCAGTTTGCATCCTTGTCCTGCGGACGACTTCGGGCAGGTCCAGGCAGGACACCTGCGGCGGCTCGACGGCAACGCCGAGAAAGGGCGGGTGATCTTCCTCGGCAGCAGCACCTTCCAGGGCCTGGACACCGGAAGTGTGACGGCGCGGCCACTGAATCTCGGACTCGGGGGCGATACGGTGCAGGGCTTGCGCGAACGCTTGCGCACCTATTCCTCACCGAAGGACGCGAGCGCCATCGTGCTCAACATCGGACTGAACGATATCGTGCGTGGCGTCGAGGTCGACCGACTTCCTTATCAGCAGTTGTTGAGTGAGCTGCCCGTACATGTTCCGCTGTTTGTGCTTGGGCTGCAGGCAGTCAGGCGGGCTGTTCCGGATGAGGAGGAGCGGATCAATCGGGCCGTGGTCGAGGCCAATGCACGGCTCAGCGCGCTTTGTGCGGCGCGGCGCGCTTGCCGATACCTCGGGAATCCGGTGGACTCGGCAGTGCGTTCCGAACCCTTCTTGTGGGAGCCCGATGGCCTGCATCTGTCGGCGGCGGGTTACGTCAGGCTGCGTGCCGCCCTCGTGCAAGGCCTTGCGGCGGGCGGTGTCGCACCATGACGGCGACAGACGCGCGTCGTGACCATGCGCTTGATGCCGCGCGGGGCGCGCTCATGGCTTTGGGCATCGTCATTCACGCGGCGAACGTCTACATTCCCGCCGGTACCTGGCTGGTCGCGGATCCGGCACGCTCCGCGTTTTTCGACTGGCTGGCCAGTGCGATCCACAGTTTTCGCATGCCGGCCTTCTTCTGGATTTCGGGCTATTTCTGTGCGCTCACCCTGGAGCGCTACGGCACCTGGACGTTTCTGCGCAAGCGATTGCCGCGAATCGCCGTTCCCCTGCTGGTCAGTTGGGGGACGCTCAATGTCATTCAGGTCATCATCATTGCCCGCCTGAGCGGGCAGGATGTTCGAAGTGCGCTGCTCTCCGGCGTACCGATCTACCATTTGTGGTTCCTGGTCGACCTCCTGGTTTACTTCTCGCTGGCCGCGCTCCTCAATTGCCGTGTGGCCCAGCCCATCCACTGGTTGAGCAAGCGCGTTCTGACGGTCGCAAACCCCGTGTTGCAACTGATGCTGCTTGCCGTTTTCGCCACCGGTCTCGAACTGGGTGTGCGCGCCACCGGTCTTGCTTATGTGAATCTGATGGGCCTCACGAGCCCGTTCAGGTTGGTTGGCAACTTCGCGTTTTTCTTTGTCGGCATGCTGATGTACGGTTCGGCAGCCATGCGTGGCTCCTTTTTCCGTATTCACCCGGGGCTGCTGGTGCCCGCGGTTCTCCTGTGCCTGTGGTTCGATCGTCTGGTCAACACCGAGTCCCGGTTGCTCGGCGAACTGGCCGGCCTGGCGGCTACGCTAATGACCTGGATCACGGTGGCGGCGGTGATCGGGCTGTTCAGGCGACTGTTCGCGCAGGCAGGAAGAGCGACGCGCTTCATGTCGGATGCCAGCTATACGATCTACCTCTTTCACCACGTCATTGTCGTTCTGATCGCGATATTGCTGCTGGCCGTACCCTGGTCGGCCTATGTCAAGTTTCCGATCGTCGTTCTGGCGACCTTCGGCCTGACGGCAGCCATTCATCGCTACTGCATCTCTCCCTCGGATCTCCTGCGCTTTGCATTCAATGGCAAGTAGACAGCGAACTTCCCCCGGTTTTTCGTTTGTCAAAGGGGGCGGGACGCATGTTACCAGTATCTCCTGATGCGGCCCTGTGATCCAGTTCTCGAATCCGTCGTGACAACCCGCCCGCCAGCGCCGTTGAGCTTGCCTTCCGTGCCCACGTTCTGCCCTTCCTTGATCCGCTTGACCGCCAGTTCCTTGAACCCGGTCGGGCAGGCCGGCTGCGCCATCTTCGTCTCATGCCTTCCCAAAGTGGCGTCAATTTCATGTCACCCTGGGCAGACGAGATTTTGGGGGGAAGCTCAGTCCAAACTTCATCTGATCCAACGATCATGATGGATGTTGTCTCCACCCGGTCATTTCCGCAACAGGCGCAAGCCGTTGAATACCACCAGCAGACTTGCTCCCATGTCGGCGAAAACCGCCATCCACATACTGCCCAGACCGATCAGGGTGAGCACCAGGAAAACCGCCTTGATACCGAGCGCCAGTACGATGTTTTGCACCAGTACGGCGTGGGTGGCGCGCGAGAGACGAACGAAGCGGGCAATCTTGCGCAAATCATCATCCATCAGTGCGACGTCGGCGGTTTCGATCGCCGTATCGGTGCCAGCCGCAGCCATGGCGAAACCAATGTCGGCACGGGCCAGTGCCGGCGCATCGTTGATGCCGTCGCCGACCATCCCGATCTTGCCCGTTTTTCCCAGCTTGGCGCCGATCACCTCCGCCTTGTCTTCGGGCAACAAGTCGCCACGTGCCTCGTCCATACCGACCTGGAAGGCAATGGCTTCGACGGTGTGCGGGTTGTCGCCACTCAGCATCAGGGTCCTGACACCCAGGGAATGTAGTTCGGCGATGGCGGCGCGGCTGCTATCGCGCACGCTGTCGGTCACCGCAAACGGCGCCAGTACGGTTTGACCGTCGGTCAGCATCAGGGTCGTCTTGCCCTGCCGTTCCAGCGCATCGAGCCGGGTTTCCAGCTCGGGGGAACACGCTCCCAGATCGTGGACCAGGCGGTGATTGCCAAGCTGATAGCCGATTCCGTCGATCACGCCCTGTACGCCGCGACCGGGAATGGCGGCGAAGTCGTTCACTTCCCTCCTTGACACTGCGGCCTGCGCGCCCGCCTGTGCCAGCGCCCGCGACACCGGGTGGTCGGAGCGTGCGGCGAGGCTGACCGCAAGACTGCGCGCATCGTTCTCGGGCAATGCACCGCGCAGTTCGAAGTCCGTCTGCACCGGCTTGCCATGGGTGAGGGTGCCGGTCTTGGCAGCGCAACTTCTTTTCTGTAAAAGCCCCCAAGGGATTCCATCGGGATATAGCCATCAGTCATTCAGGTTGAGGTAGATTTTCCCGGTCATCCATTCCTCGTCGCATTCTGCCAGAAGGGCGGAGACAAGGCGCAG
>NZ_JAEUOL010000285.1 GCF_016789985.1 Accumulibacter sp. | reverse complement strand
GCAGCAGCAGTACCTCCCGCAAATGGAACAGAAGGCGCAGTCACTGGACATGGGGCAGGTGATGAATCTAGTTCGTGGAGTGTGACCAGTAGATCGTCGCTTTGTGCTTCCCGAATGTAGCACCGCTGTTGTGCAGCCTAGGAAATCTGCCATTTAGCGGCAGTTGCAGTTAAGCGGTAGAGAATCGCTGCATTGCCGTCAGGCTCAGCCCGCTGGATCAAAGTCGGCTGCGGCCGAACCCCGTCATTGGAGATACAGTAGTTTGATATCTGGCGACGTTGCTCCTGATGGCTGGTGCGGATAGAATCAGATTTTCGAGGGCTAGACAGTTTGTTATGGCATACCTTCTGGCCCGCCAGGATACCTGCTGTAAACACTCTGCAGCAAAAACGATGACCCCGCTCAACGCCATGCTTTGCGGGGTTTTTCGTTTAAACCTCCTGACTTCGCCTACCCCACGAATATCATTTGTCGCGTCTTGGGAACCATTTTTCTCGGAACCTGTTGACTGCGGGAATCTGGTTAAAAATTTTCAAGCTATTGTTTTAATGTGACTTTCTCTGGAAGGCGGACGGGGAGTTGTGGACGTTCGTTTTGGGTTCGAGAGGGATGCCAGCGCGAAATTCCGTTCATCTGGTGCACCTTTGTGCTGCGACAATGACTGCCGCAGAAATCTTGCAGGAACAGACTGTTACCCTTGGGCAACCGGAAGCCCACCTCCGGGAATCCGCCAACATCCTGCGCGGCCCGTGGACGCATCCGACTTCACGACCTACATCTTCCCGCTGCTCTTCTTCAAGCGCATCTGCGATGTCTGGGACGAGGAGTACCAGGAGATCGTCGACGAGGCCGGCGACGAGCAGTTGGCCTGGTTCCCCGAGTTGCACCGGTTTCAGATCCCCGAGGACTGCCACTGGAGCGACGTGCGCACCAAGGCCACGAACATCGGCGCGGCGCTGCAGCGCGCCATGCGCGAGATCGAGAAGACCAATCCTGACACGCTGCTCCACGGTGTGTTCGGCAACGCGCAGGGGTTCAATAAGGATCGACTGTCCGACGCGCTGCACAACCCGGCCTTCTTCGACGGTAGCCGGCTTGCCACCTTCGACTGCGTGATCGCCAACCCTCCCCTTCTCTCTGAAGAAGTGGGGCGAAGACCTGTGGCTGAACGATCCCTTCGGCCGCAGCTTTGCGGGGCTGCCGCCCTCGTCCAGCGGAGACTCCGCCTGGGTTCAGCACATGGTGAAGTGGATGGCCGAGGGCTCCGGCCACATGGCCGTGGCGCTGCCCCGGTGCGCACTGTTCCGCACAGGCGCCATCCGGCAAAAGCGGCTGCAGATGGACCTGATCGAGACCGTGGTCGGCCTGGCGCCCAACCCGTTCTACAACACCGGCCTGGCCTCCTGCATCCTGATGCTGTGCAAGCGCAAGCCCACTGCCCGCAAGAAGAAAGTGCTCATCGCCGACGCCTCGCACCTGTTCCGCCTGGCCGTCCGCAGAACTACCTGGAGCCCGAGCACGCCACGGAGATCCTGACCTGGTACCGGAACTTCGCCTATCAAAAGAAACGTCAATGGTACGTCACCTCTGGAAGACGAAATTTCGGGGGAAGCTCAGCCAGGAGGAGTTGGAGGCAGCGCGGGGTGGCCTGCGCGGCCAGGAGTCAGCGGCCGATGTGCCGTTTGATCTTGCAGGGCGGAGTCTCCCCCCGGCTGATCACCGCCTGTCCTGGTCATGGCTTTGTGCTGGCACGGTACGCCGCCGCTCGCTCAGGCAAGCGACGAGGTGAAACGCACCCCAAGTCGGTGCAGGGTTCGCTCGGCGGCCAGTACGCCACGATACTGTGCCTCCTCGAACAGCGAAAAACCGCTGACATCGGCATGGGCAAAGCGCAGCCGTTCGCTGTCGACGGCAAAGCGCTGCCTGGCCTCGCCCCAGATCAAACCTGGCAACGGACGGGCCATCGCGTGCCCGTTACGGAAAACGTCAAGATGGCTGGTGAGTTGTCGGATGTTGCGGTGCGGGCGCTCGAGTTCGGCCAGGATCTGCTCGGCCCAGGCCGCGTGTGGCGTGTCGCGCAGGACGGCGCGGCCCCGTTGCGGGCTCAAGTCGTCGAATGCCCGATACCAGGTGAGGATCGTTGCTCCCTGCCAGACGCGCATCCGCTGGTGCGTCGCCACGACGTAGCCAAGGCCGGCGCCGTCGTACAGCACATTGTCCCAGGCCGGTGGAGCGCCGCTTCGATCGTCGGGGAAACGTGTCAGCGTCAGGTTGGCGACCAGCCAGGGAGCATGGCTGAAACTGCGGGCAGCGGCCTTGAGATCGACATGACCGGCAAACACCCACGGAACGAGAAACAGTGGCGCGGCCCAGATCAGTTGTTCGGCGCGCAGGCGCAGTGTTCGCCGCTCGCCCGGCAGCCACAGGTCAACTTCGATTGGGCGATTTCCCGTACCCCGTTCGCCGCCGCTGACGCGCCGCGCCAGTGCGCCGGTCAGCAGACGCTGGCCGACCCGTGCTTCGATCGAGCGCTGCATGCCACGCGTCAGCCAGGCATTACCCTCCGGCGCGGTGAGTACGGTTTCGCTGCCCGCGTTCCGTGCTTCGCCATCACGGCAGGCAAAATAGTGGATGCCGGCCCAGGCCGAAACTTCAGCGCTGCTCGTCCCGTAGTCGTCGCGGCAAGCGTAATTGACGTACCAGTGCAGATGCGGCGCAGTGAGACCCTGCGCGAGCAGCCAGTCGCGCATGCTGATCTGGTCGAGCGCCAGCAGATCCGGCGCACGGCTTGACAGCTCCATCGGCAGTGCGAAGGCGCGTCGTCCGTGTGCGTCGCGCTGCTGTGAGAAAGCTTCGATCAGCTCGGCAAAATGCCGATATTGACTGCGCTCGGCGGCACTGACACCGGCCTGCGGCAGCAACCCGTCCTGCCAGCGGCCGTCACGATACAAGCGCTCCTGCGGCGTCGCACAGAGGAAACGCTCGTCATAGACCGGCTGGGCGGCACGCGGGTCGCCCAGCAGCACGCCGAGTTCGGCGAGCAATTCACGCACGGCGAGCGCCTCGCGGTTGGGCAGCGGCAGGTAGTGAGCGCCCCAGGGAAAAACGCTGACCGCATTGCTCCCGGCACGCGAATTGCCGCCCACTTCGTTCTCCAGTTCGACCAGCAGAAAATCGGCGAAGCCCGCCCGCGCCAGTTTCCAGCCGGCGGCCAGGCCGGCAACCCCGGCCCCGACGATCACCACTGGCACCTCGCGTGTCTCGCCGGGTGACGCTGGTGCTGGATCGCGCAGCAGGTGCCCGAGATCAAGCGCGGTGCCGAGCAGGTCACCGGGCGGCAGGGACGGCGGTCCACTGCGGCAGGCGGCCAGCGACGCTGCGCCAGTCGCCAATGCCACCGAGGCCAGGAAGTCGCGCCGGTCCATCGCCTAGCGGATCACCTGCCGCCACTCCTGCTCGAAGTAGCGCACCAGTACCTGGTTGTTGAGGCGATTCACCTCAGCCTCGACGCGCGTCATGTCACGCGGGAAAAGGAACAGCCCCGGGGTCGTTTCGGGTGTCAGAAAACGTGTTTCCACGGCGTAGGACTGTGGCGACCGGTAGGCCCGCCGGCCGGCCAGCACGAAACCCCATTCGCCGAACGACGGAACCAGCGCATGGTAGGGGGTGGTCACCAGTCCGACGCTCTCCAGGGTCGTGACGACACACCAGAAGGCCTGGCGTGCGTAGAGTGGCGAGGTCGACTGGATAACCGCCAGCCCGTTACCCGCCAGATGCTTGTCGAGCAAGCGGTAGAACGAAGCGCTGTACAGTTTGCCAAGCGAGAAGTTCGAAGGATCGGGAAAATCGACCACGACGAAATCGAAGACCTCATCGTTTTCCTCGAGCCACAGCAGTGCGTCGGCATTGATCACCCTGACCTTCGGCGAAAGCAACGCGTCCTGATTGAGCCGGCGCAAGGGCGGCGCGCTGGCGAACAACCGGGTCATTGCCGGGTCGAGATCGATCAGCGTCACCGATTCGATCTGGACGTACTTGAGAATCTCGCGCACCGCCAGCCCATCGCCACCACCGAGTACCAGTACCCGCCGCGCCGACGGCAAGGTGGCCAGCCCCGGATGAACCAACGCCTCGTGGTAACGATATTCGTCGCGCGAACTGAACTGCAGATTGTTGTTCAGATGCAGGCGCAAGTCATCCTTCCAGCGCGTGACGACGATGCGTTGATACGGCGTGCTTTCGGTATGTACGATCTCGTCGGCATAGAGCTGGGTTTCGGTCAGCGAGGTCAGCTCGCCGGCGCCGGCAAAGGCGATGAGCAGTGCGAGCAGCGCCACTCCACCCTGGGTGCGCAGCCAGCCGGCGTGCTGCAACTGCTCGCGAAACAGCCACCAGGCCCACAGCGCCACTCCGACGTTGAGCAGGCCGAAGAGCAGCGCACTGCGGATCAAGCCAAGGTGTGGCACGAGCAGAACGGGGAAGAGAATCGATACGGCCAGCGCGCCAAGGTAATCGAAGGTCAGCACCTGCGAGACGACCTCCTTGAACAGCAGATCGCGTTTGAGGATGCGCATGACCAGCGGGATCTCCAGTCCGACCAGCACACCGATACCCAGCACTGCCAGGTAGAGCACCAGTTTGAACGGCGCCGAGGCGCAGGCGAAGACGAAGAACAGGAGAGCGGCCGAGAAACCACCGAGCACGCCGACCAGCAGTTCGATCTGAATGAAGCGGGCGACCAGATGGTCCTCGACATGGCGCGACAGCCACGAGCCGATTCCCATGGCGAACAGGTAGCTGCCAATGACCGTCGAGAACTGCGTCACCGAGTCGCCCAGCAGGTAGCTTGCCAGGGCGCCGGCGACCAGTTCGTAGGCCAACCCGCAGGAGGCGATGACGAAAACAGAAAAGAGCAGTGCGCGGTTCATCCTCAGGCTGGCGCGCCGATTGAGCCCCGACGCGACAGCCGGTTGGCTGCAGTTCGGGCTGCCGCGGCGCCTGACCGCAGGCGCTGCCGGCCACTCGCCGCTGCCGGCCGGACGGTGTTTGGCTGATGCATGGGTGGCATTCTATTCCCAAAAGGTCGCCGCACCGGCAACTGTCGGGTGCTGACCCGAGACCCTGGCGCGACCAACGCGGCGCATGACGAAGCGCTGCCGGAGTTCCCGGCGGGCAAACATCGGACCGTCAAATTAGGCTAACATGCTTCCCACACTCCACCTGCCGGACAGCGCGGGCGGCCGATGGCGAACGGCGCCCCCCTGGTCAGGCCAGTGACCCGCCCAATCTGGATGACTAGACCATGAACCCGGTTGACAAGCACATCGAAATGGCCCGCCCGACCCTGGCGGTATTGTTCCTCTGCCTGCTGATCGCCGCTTCGCTGTGGATACTGCGCCCCTTTCTGCCGGCGCTGATCTGGGCAACGATGGTCGTTGTCGCCACCTGGCCGTTGATGCTGCGCATGCAGCAGGTTTTCGGCAATCGCCGCCTGCCGGCGGTCATCCTGATGACCCTGCTGGTTCTCCTCGGCCTGGTGGTGCCCCTGTCGGTAGCCATCGCCACCATCGTCGACAATGCAGAGCAGATTGCCGATTGGGGCAAGGCCCTGAGCAATCTGCGCGTACAGGCGCCTCCCGCCTGGATCAACGAAGTGCCATTCGTCGGTCCGCGACTGGAGCAGGCATGGCGACAACTTGCCGCGACCGGCAGCGCCGAACTGGCCGCCAAGGTGGCGCCCTACGCCGGCAACCTGACCCGCTGGTTCGTCAGCGAGATCGGCAGCTTCGGGCTGGTCTTCATACAGTTCCTGCTTACGGTCGCCCTGTCGGCCATTCTTTATGTCTCGGGCGAAACGGTGGCGGCCGGTGTGCGGCGTTTCGGCTACCGGCTGAGCGGCGAACGCGGTGCGGCTGCCGTCGTGCTGGCCGGCCAGGCGGCGCGTGCCGTGGCGCTCGGCGTCGGGGTGACGGCGATCGTGCAGTCGATCCTCGGCGGCATCGGTCTGGCCATCGCCGGGGTGCCGTTCGCCCCGGTTCTGACGGCGGTGATGTTCATGTTCTGCATCGCGCAGCTCGGACCGGTGCTGGTTCTTGCACCGGCCGTGGTCTGGTTGTACTGGGGCGACAACACCGGCTGGGGCAGCTTTCTGCTGGTGTGGACCCTTTTCGTCGGCACGATGGACAACTTTCTGCGTCCGATCCTCATCAAGCAGGGCGCCGACCTGCCGCTGTTGCTGATCCTGGCAGGCGTCATCGGCGGCATGTTGGCCTTCGGGCTGGTCGGCCTGTTCGTCGGGCCGGTGGTCCTGGCGGTCGGTTACACGCTACTCGGAGCGTGGATCAACGAGATCCCGCCCGACGAGGGGACGGTTGCAGCGCTGGCGGACAACCCGTCGCCAACCGGTCCGCTTCCCCCTGCCTGAGACAGCCTCAGCCGGCACGCCGGACACAGCCCCTCATTGTTACCCCTCCTTTTTTTCGAGAGGTTCTTGCCATGTTCTCGGGAATCATCGCCGCCGTTGGTCAGATCACCCGCATCACCCCGCGCGATGACGGCGCCGCCACGATCCGGCTGACGATAGACGCCGGCGGACTCGGACTCGATGACGTCAGTCTCGGCGACTCGATCGCCTGCAACGGCGTCTGCCTGACCGTGGTCGACAAGCACGACCATCAATTCTGCGTCGATGTTTCGCCCGAGTCGCTGGCCTGCACCGTGGGCCTGGAGGCACCGGGAGCGGTTAACCTCGAGAAGGCGCTGCGTCTGGCCGACCGCCTGGGGGGACATCTCGTCTCCGGGCACGTCGACGGCGTTGGCGAAGTGCTGCGAAGCGATCCGCTGGGTGACAATCGGCTGCTCGAAATCCGCGCGCCGGCGGCGCTTGCCCGCTACATCGCCCGCAAGGGGTCGATCACGGTCGATGGGGTCAGCCTGACAAGCAACACGGTCGACGGCGCCGATTTCACCATCAACCTGATTCCGCACACACTGCAGGCCACCAGCCTGGGACGACTGCAGGCCGGTAGCCGGGTCAATCTGGAGATCGATCTGCTCGCACGCTACTGCGAACGGCTTCTGGCGTTTTCCGACGGCGTCAAATAAGCGTTTGAAACAACAATAAAACAATGTGTTATAGACATATCGGACAGCATCTGACATAGGACATGGTTGATTGCCCAACTTTGTGACGGTAAGCGCTCAGCAAAAAGTCATCCGATATTCAGAGCTGAAGCCGGCCAGGATCTGATCGACGTCAGCCTCGAGCACGGCAGAGCTGCGGGCTTTGCAGGTCATCCCCTCGTACTTCATCTTGCGCCAGAGTTTTTCGACACGGTTTAGTCGGGCGACCGCCTGTTCTCCCGACGCTTCGAGCGACAAGTAAGGCTGCTTCAGGCCGTCGATATGTTCGGCGGCCCGGCTACTTGCCTTCCAGATCGTCGAGAAACTCCGACGATGGCGCAGTCCCGGTAACCAACAGTCGGTCTCGTGCGCGCGTGCAGGCGACGTAGAGCAACTGTCGCTCGGTGTCGTAAACCTCCTGCAAGTCACCGTCGTCGCCGACCGTCTCGATACGCTCCGGCAAGGGGATCACCTCATCGTCGCAGGCCATCACGGCCACTGCGCGGAACTCCAAACCTTTCGCCAAGTGCATGGAGCTGATCGACACGTGGTCGTGCTCCATCGCCACGTGCTCATCCAGAATTTGATAAGGCAAGTCAGCGAGACGAAGGGCTTTCTCGGCCCGACCGATTTGTGCTTCGGAACGCACGAACACACCGATCTCGTGCGGCAGGATGCCGGCGCGCACTCCGTCGGCGAGCCAACGTCCGACGACGGCAACTTCTTCCTCGGCACCGTCGAGAATTTGAATTCGCGGCGGCGGACCGTTGAACACCGATACGGTATCGCTGCGATCTTCCGTGTTGCCATCGACATCGGTCACCGACGGAGCGAGCAATCGATCCGCCTGGCTGCGAATCTGGTGCGAGGTCCGGTAGTTCACGCGCAGCGTGCGAGACCGCCCGCGTACATCGACGCCGAGCGACTTCCACGAAAACGGTTGCTGAAAGATACGCTGCCCCAGGTCGCCGGAAAAAAACAGCGCGTTCGGGCGAACCGCGCCCTCGCCGCCGCCGGGTTCGCGACCCAAGGCGACCAGAAACCGCAAATGCGCGACTCCGACATCCTGCGCCTCATCCACCACCACAAAGTCAAAGACAGGACTGCTTCTGGCTTTCATGGCATTCGCCAAGGTCGTGAACAGCCCGGAGGCAGTGACCAATCCCTTCTCGCGCAAGCCTGAGCGAACGCGCTCGAAGATCGCCCACAACACCGCCCGCTGCGCTTCCGGCAGTCGGGTCTTGCGGCCGAGGCGCACCACGTCGCGATAAGCCTCCCAATGATCGAACTGCCAGGCGTCGACCACGTGTTCCCATTCGGTCAGCAGGAAATGGCGGCCAAACCTGTGTCCCGGTACGGCTTTGACTGCGTCCCCGACGAGCTGGCGGATGTCGTCGCGGGAGGCGAGCTTTGCGGCACCGACCTGGGTCTTGTGCAAGCGCAGCCCGATGGCTTCGAGCGAATACACGTCGATCCGCTCGGCAAGGCGCGGCTCATGGGTCAGCAAGCGGTTGAGCTTCGATTGCAGCGCATTGGCCAGCGTGTCGGAAAACGTCGTCAGCAGAACGCGCGCATCGGGATTCTGCCGCGCCAGATAGGCGGCACGGTGGAGAGCGACGATGGTCTTGCCAGTGCCGGCCGAACCGGAGACGCGCGCCGGTCCGGTGTAGTCGCGCTCCACCCACTGGCGCTGTTCGGGGTGGAGGAAGACTGTCCATTTCTCCCACGGATAATCGAGCGCGCGCTGCAATTCCTCGACATTGCTCATCACCCGGAAGCGACGTTGTGCGTCGGGGTGGTCGAACGGATTGACCGTCGCCGGCGTCGCCAGTGTCGGCTTGCGCGGCTTGCCGGGCAGCGCAACTTCTTTTCTGTAAAAGCCCCCAAGGGATTCCATCGGGATATAGCCATCAGTCATTCAGGTTGAGGTAGATTTTCCCGGTCATCCATTCCTCGTCGCATTCTGCCAGAAGGGCGGAGACAAGGCGCAGAC
>NZ_JAEUOL010000253.1 GCF_016789985.1 Accumulibacter sp. | reverse complement strand
AGGACAGATCTACGTGCCGAACATCAACTGGCTGCTGTTGCTGACGGTGATCATCGTCGTCCTCGGCTTCCGCTCGTCGTCCAATCTGGCTTCGGCCTACGGCATCGCGGTGACGCTGACGATGATGATCGACACCATTCTTGCCTTCGTCGTCGTGCGTGCGTTATGGAAGTGGAGCTGGGCCTATTCGGCGATCTTTCTGGTTTTCTTCGTGGTGGTCGACTTCGCTTTCTTCTCTTCCAACGTCACCAAGATCCTCGATGGCGGCTGGTTCCCGCTGGCCCTGGGCTGCACGGTGTTTGCACTCCTTTCGACCTGGCGGCATGGTCGCAAGCTGCTCTACGAAAAGCTGCAGAAAGACGCGATTCCGCTTGAGGCGTTCATCGCCGGCCTGGCCACCGGCGGGCCACAGCGGGTCGATGGCACCGGCGTTTTCATGACCGCCGAGCCGCATGGGGTACCTCGTGCGCTCCTGCACAACCTTTACCATAACAAGGTTTTGCACGAGCGGGTCGTGCTGCTCAATGTGGTGACCGAAGACGTACCGCATGTCGCGCCAGACGATTCCTTGCGCGTCGAAGCCCTGCCGGCCGGCTTTTATCGGGTATTCGTGCGTTACGGTTTCAAGGACGACCCCGATGTGCCGCGTGTGATGGAACAGTGCGGCAGCTTGGGATTACCCTTCGAAATGATGGAGACTTCATTCTTCCTGGGGCGCGAGACCGTCGTGACGATGCCGATTTCGGGGCGTGCGCGCATGGCGTACTGGCGACAGGTCCTGTTTACCTGGATGTTTCGCAACGCCGATACCGCGACCGCCTTCTTCAAGATCCCGCCCAATCGCGTGGTCGAACTCGGCGCACAGGTCGAACTCTCGTAGTTACCGAGCAGCAGCGGCAAGCGGTTGATCAGTGTGTCGCTGCCGGTCGTTTCCCGACACCCCAAGGAGAGGCGCTTGGCTCTGATCATCACCGAAACCCAGGACGCGATCGGCACGATCGTGATGAACCATACGGCGCGGCGCAACGCACTCAGCGAAGCGCTGATCGGGGAAATCACCCTCGCGCTCGATGCTTTCCGCGAGCAGTCCATGCGCGCCGTCGTTTTGCGTGCGCCGGCCGGCGCCAAGGTCTGGTCGGCCGGTCACGATGTCGGTGAACTGCCGACTGGCGGGCGTGATCCACTTGGCTGGAGCGATCCGCTGCGCGTCCTGATCAGGGCCATACAGGAATACCCGGCGCCGGTGCTGGCCCTCATCGAGGGTGGCGTCTGGGGTGGCGCCTGCGAGCTGGCGATGGCCTGTGACATCCTCGTGGCGACACCCGAAGCGACCTTCGCCATCACCCCGGCGAAACTCGGTGTCCCCTACAATCTCGGTGGCCTGCTGACGGTGTTGAACATGATTCCGTTGCCGGTTGCCAAGGAGATGCTGTTTACGGCGCAGCCGATTCCCGTTGCGCAGGCACTCAATCTCGGCGTGGTCAATTACGTCAGACCAGCCGATCAGATCGAGACTTTCGTCTACGCACTGGCGGCGCAGATGGTCGCCAATTCACCATTGAGCATCTCGGTGATGAAGGAGGAACTGCGCTTGCTGTCCAGCGCGCGATCGATCACCCCGGATCTGTTCGAACGCATCCAGGGACTGCGACGGGTGGTTTACGATAGCCACGACTACCACGAGGGAATCACCGCGTTCAGCGAGAAGCGCAAACCTCGCTTCCTCGGCCGCTGAGGCACCGCGTTCAGGTCACCGGAGAGCGCGGACGGCAGGTCGGCAGTCTCCGGCGTCGTGTGGCGAGAGTCAGGTGCTGCACCGTGACGCTCAGCGTTTGCCGGCCAGCAGTTGCGCCAGTTCGACCGCCGTCCGGACGCCCATTTTTTCGAGCAGATTGGCCCGATGCACTTCGACCGTGCGCATGCTGATCTGCAGTTCGTCGGCGATCAGTTTGTTCAGTTTGCCGGACAGCACCAGTTCCATGACCTGCCGCTCGCGGGTGGTGAGGCGGGCGATCAGGCTGTTCACCGAATCGCTGTCGGATGCCGCGACGCGCTGGTTGGCGTCCAGTTTCAAGGCTTCGATGACCCGGTTCACGAGCTCGTTGTCGTTGCAGGGCTTTTCGACGAAATCGAAGGCCCCTTTCTTGAGCGCCGACACGGCCATCGGTACATCCCCGTGACCGGTCAGGAAGATCACCGGCAGCTTGCAGCCGCGCTCGCACAGCAGCTCGAACAACTCGGGTCCGCTCATCCCGTCCATGCGGATGTCGAGCACGATGCAGCCAGCCAGCGAGGAGTCCCAGGCGGCCAGGAAATCTTCGGCCGAAGGGTAGCTGGCGCAGGCGACGCCGCGCGATTCGAGTAGCCAGGTCAGAGAGTCGCGGATCGCTTCGTCATCGTCGACAAGGTAGGCGTGCTGGGTCATTGGCGGTCGATCGGCAGGGTGATGACGAAGATCGAGCCGCCGTCCGGGTTGTTCTCGACCCACAGGCGGCCGTGGTGAAATTCGATGATCGAACGACAGATGTTCAGTCCCATGCCCATGCCGTCGGCCTTGGTCGAGAACAGGGGTGTGAACAGTTTCTCGACGAGGTCCGGCGCGATTCCCGGCCCGCAGTCGATCACCCTGATCTCCATCTGCGTGTCCACCTGTCCGAGCTTTATGGTCAATCGCTTCTGGTCGGCCGGCAAGTCGCTCATCGCCTCGATGCCGTTGCGCATCAGGTTGAGCAGGACCTGTTCGAGCATCACCTGGTCGGCCGGCAGTTCGGGACGCATTCCCTGGATTTCGCGCACGATGCGCACACCCCGCCGCCGGGCAGCGGCTTCGATGAAACCGATGCTGTCATCGATCACTTCGGCGAGATCGCAGGGGGCGAGCTTGGGCTCGCTCTTGCGCACGAAGTCATGCACCCGGCGGATGATGTGGCCGGCACGCTGCGCCTGGAGCGCCAGCTTGCCGAGCGTTTCCTTGAGCTGGCCGGGATTGAAATCACCGGATTCGAGCTTGTTCAGGCAGCCGGCGTTGTAACTGGTGATCGCCGCCAGCGGCTGGTTGAGTTCATGCGCCAGGGTGGAGGCCATTTCGCCCATGGTGACCAGGCGGGCAGTGACCTGAAGCTTTTCCTGCTGCTGGCGGGCGAGTTCTTCGGCGTGCTTGCGCCCCGTGACATCGATGATCGACCCCATCCAGCCGGTCTGTCGGCCATCGGCGTCGATCAACGGCGCTTCGTAGATCAGTGCGTCGAAACGACTGCCGTTCTTGTGCATCAAGCGGATCTCGAAGCCCTCGTGCGGCGCATTGCCCTGCAGCACGTTGTTGTGCAACTGCAGGGTCCGCTCCATTTCTTCCGGTGCCCAGTAGGGCATCGGCGGTTCCCTGCCGATCAGTTCCTCGGCGGTGAAACCGACCATCTGCAGGAAGGCCGGGTTGGCATAGGTGACGCGTCCGTCGAGATCGCGCGCCCGCATGCCGACCATCAGCGAGTCTTCCATCGCCTTGCGGAAAGCGTACTCCGAGCGGAGCGCCTGCTCGGCCGAGAGCCGCCTCTGAATCGAGCCGCGCACTGCCCACAGGCTCCAGAAAACTGCTGCGGCGAGCACGATGATCAGTGTCGCGATCAGCGTCTGCGCCAGATTGTCGGCGCCGCGATAGGCGGTGACGTGCAGTACCATGCCGTAACCGGGTGGGTCGAAAGCGACCGGGTAGCTGAGGGTGGTCGGCGACGCGTCGACCTTGGACTTGCTGGCCAGCAGGGCACCGTTGCCGTCGACCACGCGTACCTGGTACTTCTCGGCGAACCACCAGGGGACCTGTTGCTTGAGCAGGCCATTCAGCGAATAGACACCGAGCAGGGTGCCACGGTAGTGGCCATCGTCGAAGATCGGTACATAGACTTCGAACTGCGTTGCCTCGGCCGTGCGGTAGGCATCGCTGTAGATCGGTTTGCCGAGGCGGGCGAGCTCGATCGAGCGGCCGAGTGGCTGCTCGCCGCGCGCATCGTCATCCGGCCGCGGCAGGGCCTGTGTCGGCATGCCATGCAGTGTTCTCGCGGCGGCGTCCAGCCACAATAACTGGCGCAGCTCCGGGTTGTTCTTGAGGATGTGGCGGGCGCGCAAGTCGAACAGCTCGGCCTGGTTTCTCGCCCGTGTCAGATCGAGTGCCAGTTGCTGCAATTGCTCGGAGTTGCCATCCAGGTGGAAGCGGACGCTTTGTTCCAGCCAGAGGACATCGGCGATCAGCGTCGAACGCTGTTCGTCGATCTCGTTGCGGTGCAGCAACCAGAGGAGGGTGACCAGCAGCACGAGCAGCAGGCCGACCGCCAGCTTGAGGATGGACAGATACCAGTTCGACCAACGCAGTGGAACAGGCCGGCGGCCGCTTCGTCGACGCTCGTAGGGGTAGGGGATCGCTGCCTCTTTCATGGCGCTGCATCTTACCGAACTTCCCGTGCCGACGGGTGCCGCTGCACCGGCGCGGGATTGCCGCCCGGCCAGCATTGCGGATTTCCACAATATGCGCTCGCGTTTTTTTTTGTGATAGTGGCATCGGCACTCCGGGCACTGCCCGATTTCGAACCAACTACTCCATGGAGGAGACAAACGATGAAGCTTCCCACCCTGCTTTCTGGCCTGGTCGCCGGCGTTTTTGCACTGCTGCCCCTGGTGGCCGTCGCGCAGCAGCCGATCGTCATCAAGTTCAGCCACGTCGTGGCACATGACACGCCCAAGGGCCTGGCCGCCGAGTTCTTCGCCAAGCGGGCCGGCGAACTGACCAAGGGCAAGGTGAAGGTCGAGGTGTACGCCAACTCGACGCTGTACAAGGACAAGGAAGAGATGGAGGCTCTGCAGCTCGGTGCCGTGCAGATGCTCGCTCCATCGCTGGCCAAGTTTGGACCGCTCGGCGTCAAGGAATTCGAACTCTTCGATCTGCCCTACATTTTCGACAACTACACCGAGCTGCACAAGGTGACGCAGGGTCCGATCGGGCAGAGCCTGCTCAAGAAGCTGGAGCCCAAGGGGGTGACCGGTCTTGCCTTCTGGGACAATGGCTTCAAGTCGTTTTCGGCCAATACGCCGATCAAGATGCCGGCTGACCTGAAGGGCAAGAAACTGCGCATCCAGTCGTCGAAGGTGTTGGAAGAGGAGATCCGCGCCCTGAGCGCCCTACCGCAGGTGATGGCCTTCTCCGAAGTCTATCAGGCGCTGCAGACCGGTGTGGTCGATGGCACCGAGAATCCGATTTCCAACCTTTATACCCAGAAGATGTTCGAGGTGCAGAAGCATCTCGCACTGACCGAGCACGGCTACCTGGGCTACGCGGTGATCGCCAACAAGAAATTCTGGGAAGGACTGCCGGCCGATGTGCGCGGTCAGCTCGATGCGGCCATGAAGGAATCGACCGCTTACGCCAACAAGATCGCCAAGGAGCAGAACGACAAGGATCTGGAAGCGGTCAAGAAGACCGGCAAGACGCAGGTCTATGCCTTGACCCCGGAAGAGCGGCAGGCGTTCAAGAAGGCACTGGCGCCGGTGCACCTCAAGATGGAATCGCGCATCGGCAAGGAACTCCTGCAGTCGGTGTATAAGGAAACCGGATTCGATCCGGCCAACCCCTGAGCGTTCGGGAGCAGAGAAGACAGCCCGTTGGGATGCCACGCCTGACGGGCTTTTTTTCAGGCAGATGGGGGAGTTCTCCACATGAAACTACTTGATCACCTCGAGGAATGGCTGATCACCTTCCTCATGGCGGCAGCGACGACAATCATCTTCGCGTCCGTCGTGCATCGCTACCTGTCGGGAGTAGAGATTCCCGGCTTGCAGGACTGGTTGTTGTCGCTTAACTTTGGCTGGGCGCAGGAACTGTGCATCATCATGTTCGTCTGGATGGCCAAGTTCGGCGCCGCCTATGGTGTGCGCACCGGTATCCACGTCGGGGTCGACGTGCTGATCAACCGGATGACCGGCCGCACGCGTGCCAAGTTCGTCGTTTTCGGTTTGCTTGCCGGCGCCTTGTTCACCGGTATCGTCGGTACGCTTGGCGCGCATTTCGTGTGGGAAAACGGCTTTCACTATGCCTTGTACACCGCGTTCGGCTGGGACCTGGTGGACATCCCGGAGGGGCCGACGACGCCCGATCTGGAGTGGCCGACCTGGATCGTCTATAGCGCGATTCCGCTTGGTTCGAGCCTGATGTGCTTCCGTTTCCTGCAAGTGGCGGTGAGTTTCATCAGGACCGGCGAGTTGCCGCATCACGATCACGGTCACGTCGATGGCATCGACGAGACGACGATTGCCGAAGAGGTCGATGCCTTCCAGATGGAGGACAACCTGCACCCGCACGACCTGACCTACAAGAAGCGCCACCCGGAAGATCAGTCGGGCAACGGAGGTAAACAATCATGAACGCCTCGATCATCTTCATCATTCTGCTGGTCCTCATGCTGACCGGCATGCCGATCTCGATCTCGCTCGGTCTGACCGTTCTCAGCTTCCTGTTCATGTTCACCCAGGTGCCGCTCGAATCGGTTGCCCTCAAGCTGTTCACCGGTATCGAGAAGTTCGAGATCATGGCCATTCCGTTCTTCATCCTCGCCGGCAACTTTCTCACTCACGGCGGGGTGGCGCGACGCATGATCAAGTTCGCCACCAGCATGGTCGGGCACTGGTACGGTGGCCTTGGCCTGGCCGGGGTGCTCGCCTGTGCGCTGTTTGCCGCGGTGTCGGGCTCGTCGCCGGCAACCGTGGTGGCGATCGGCTCGATTCTCATGCCGGCAATGGTCAAGGCCGGTTTCCCGAACAAGTTCGGGGCGGGCGTCATCACCACCTCGGGAGCGCTCGGCATCCTGATTCCGCCATCGATCGTCATGGTCATGTATTCGGTGGCGACCAACACCTCGGTCGGGGCGCTGTTCATGGCCGGCGTGATTCCGGGAATCGGTCTGGCCATGGTGCTCGGCGGCGTGACCTGGTTCCGGGCGAAGAAATTCGATTACCCGCGCATGAAGAAGGCGACGTTCGGCGAGCGCTGGAAGGCGTTCCGCGAGTCGGTGTGGGGTCTGCTGCTCATCGTGGTGGTCATGGGCGGCATCTACAGCGGCATGTTCACGCCGACCGAAGCGGCTGCGATGAGTGCGGTCTATGCTTTCTTCGTCGCCGTCTTCGTGTACAAGGATCTGTCGATGAAGGACGTGGCGCGGGTGCTGCTGAACTCGGCGAACATGTCGGCCATGCTTCTGTACATCATCACCAACGCCGTGCTCTTCTCCTTCATCATGACCAACGAGAACATCCCGCAAGCCCTGGCTGACTGGATGCTGGGGCATGGCCTGGGGATGATCGCCTTCCTGCTGG
>NZ_JAEUOL010000238.1 GCF_016789985.1 Accumulibacter sp. | reverse complement strand
GCCTTCGTCGTCGTGCGTGCGTTATGGAAGTGGAGCTGGGCCTATTCGGCGATCTTTCTGGTCTTCTTCGTGGTGGTCGACTTCGCTTTCTTCTCGGCCAACGTCATCAAGATCCTCGACGGTGGCTGGTTCCCGCTGGTCATTGGTGGGTCGGTGTTCGTACTGCTGTCGACCTGGCGGCTTGGCCGTCGCCTGCTCTCGGAAAGACAGGGACAACAGTCGGTGCCTCTTGACGACTTCATTGCCGGCATCGCGCTGGATGGACCACATCGGGTGACCGGCACCGGCGTTTTTCTGACCGCCCATCCGGAAGGGGTGCCGCGGGCGATGCTGCATAATCTCAACCACAATCAGGTATTGCACGAGCGCGTGGTGTTGCTCAACGTCACGACAGAAGACGTTCCCCACGTTCCCGAAGAGGATCGTGTGCGGGTCGAAGCATTGGCGCGGGGCTTTCATCGGCTGTTCGTCCGCTACGGTTTCAAGGACGATCCCGATCTGCCGCGTGCCCTGTCCTTGTCTGCAGCGCGGGGAATGCCGTTCGACATGATGACGACCTCGTTCTTCCTTGGTCGCGACACGGTGGTTCGGCTGTCACCGTCGCCTCCCGTACGCATGGCGCGCTGGCGGCAGATCCTGTTCAACTGGATGTTCCGCAACGCCGACACCGCAACCGAATTCTTCAAGCTGCCACCCAACCGGGTGGTCGAACTCGGCGCGCAGGTGGAGCTGTGCTAGCGGCCCCGTCGTCTGGGTTGTCGCGACGATATGGCAAGACCTGGCGACATCGTCACGCAGCGAACAGGAGGACAGAATGAGCGGTCGCCACTGGCTTGTCGCAATCGCAGCATGGAGCTTTGTCGAGAGCGTCGCGACTGGCGACAATCTGCCGCCGGCACCAGCCGAACTTGGTATCCTCCGGCGCAATGCGCAGGGGCGGCTGGAAGTCATCCCGCTCAAACAGGGTAGCCCGCCCGGTTCAGCGGGTAGTGCAGTTGGCAGTAGGGTTGGCCAGGAGGCGGGCGAGAGTGCCGCCGCCGAAGCACGGCCCACAGGCATGGCCGCGCGCGGCCGCACGATCGTCGTCGGTGCGCAGGAAAGCGTGCGCAGCATCAGCGAGGCGGCTCGCCTGGCGCGTGACGGCGATACCATCCAGATTCGTCCCGGTGAATACCGGCAGCAGGCGGTCGTGTGGACGCAAGGCAATCTGACGATTCGGGGTGTCGGCCAGCGCCCGGTTCTCGTGGCCGACGGCGACAGCGCGGAAGGCAAGGCACTCTGGGTGGTGCGCAACGCCGAAATGTCGATCGAGAACCTCGAATTCCGCGGCACACGCGTTCCGTCAGGTAATGGAGCAGGCATCCGGTTTGAACGAGGCCATCTGCGCGTGGTGCGCTGCGCTTTCTTCGACAACGAGATGGGCATTCTCACCGGCAATGCCGCCGATACCGTGCTCGAGGTCGAAGACAGCGAGTTCGGCGCCGCCCCCCGGCACGCCGGCATGCTGCATCATCTTCTTTATGCCGGGACAATTGCCAGGCTCAGCGTCAGGGGCAGCCGTTTCCAGCAGGGTTACCGCGGGCACCTGATCAAGTCGCGCGCGCGTGAAAGCTCGATTCTCTACAACCTGATCGTCGATGGCACCGGCGGCGCAGCGTCTTATGAGCTCGAGTTTCCGAATGGCGGTTTGGCCTGGGTGATCGGCAACGTAATCGGGCAGAGCGCGACGACCGACAATCCGGACCTCATATCCTACGGTGCCGAGGGGCAGCACTGGCCCGACAACGCGCTCTACCTGGCGCACAACACCTTGCTTGATGGCGCCGCCGATGGTCGCTGGCTGCACGTGTGGTTCGACCGCCTGCCGTTGGGGACCGAGGTCTGGGCGATCAACAACCTGCTCGTTGGCCGGGGCAGCTTCGTTCCGCAAGGCCCTGGCCGCCATGATGGCAACGAGGTGGTCGAGCGGACCGCGCTGCTCGATACCGAAGGTTCGAGATTCGCCTTGCCCCGGAATTCGCCCTTGCGTGGCCAAGCCAGGCCGCCCGGCGATGTTCGCGGGCAGAATCTGAGGCCACAAGCCGAGTTCCATCTCCCGGTGGGAACTCTCCCCTTGGTGGCGGGCAAGCCCTTGTCCCCTGGAGCGTTACAGTGATGCGCGGCTAGTTCAGGCGAGACAACAGGGCGAGAAACTCGTCAGCGCTCTGGAAACCGACGACGCGAACACCTTCGATTTCCTTTCCGTGGCGGTCGAAGAAGATGATGCCCGGCGGTCCGAACAGGCGAAAGCGTTGCAGGAGCGCCTGGTCTGCCTGCGCATTGTCGGTGACATCGGCCTGCAGCAGGGTCCAGCCGGCAAGTCTGGCTTGGACGCGTGGATCGGCGAAGGTGAAGCGCTCCATTTCCTTGCACGAGACGCACCAGTCGGCATAGAAGTCGAGCAGCACCGGTCGGTCGGCCGCCGTCAGCCGGTTGTCGAGTTCGGTCAGCGAGCGGACGCGGACGAAGGGCAGTGTTTTCGCGTCCACCGTGGCAGCGCTGTTGCGCAACACGGAGAGCGGTTGCAGCGGGTCGCGCGAGCCGGCCAGACTGCCGAGCAGCATCGCTGCGCCGAAGAGCAGCATGACGATGCCGATCCCTTTCCAGAAACGCTGCCAGCCCTTGGCATGCGGTGGCAGCGGATCGAGTGCGTGCAGATAGATCGCCGGGACGATCAGCAGGAGCGCCCAGGCAATCATCTGGACGACCGCCGGAATCACCGGCGAGACCAGCCAGACCGCGGTGGCCAGCAGGATCACGCCGAAGGCCTTCTTGACGGCTTCCATCCACGGGCCCGATCTGGGCAACAGACTGCCTGCCGAAAGGCCGACGGCAAGCAGCGGGGCGCCCATGCCGAGCGCCATGACGAAGAGCGCCAAACCGCCCAGCAGCGCGTCGCCGCTCTGCCCGATGTAGAGCAGGGCACCGGCCAGCGGCGCAGCGACACAAGGTCCGACGATGATCGCCGACAGGGCGCCCATCGCCGCCACGCCGGGCAGCGAACCGCCGCGGAGGTGGCGCGCTTCCTCCGACACCCTGCTTTGCAGGAAGGTGGGCAGTTGCAGTTCGTAGAAGCCGAACATCGATAGCGACAGGAGTACGAAAACGGCAGCGAAGGCGCTGAGGACCCAGGGATTCTGCAGGGTGGTGGCGAGCAGCGTGCCGGTCAGGCCGGCCGCGACTCCGGCGACTGCGTAGGTGACTGCCATGCCCAGTACGTAGGCCAGCGAGAGCAGGAAGCCGCGCGTGTGCGATACGCCGTGACCGTCGCGTTCCGAGCCGACGATGATGCTCGAGAGGATGGGGATCATCGGGAAGACGCAAGGGGTAAGCGACAGCAGCAGCCCGAAACCGAAGAAGCTACCGATCAGCAGCCAGAAGCCGGCGTGGCGAAACAGTTGAACGATGCGTCCGGACTCGTCCGTTGCCGGGCTACCGGCAGCCGGTGTGTCGAGCGCCGGCGTCGCCGGATCGGGCAGTTGCAGACCGAGTGACTGCTGTTGTGGCGGATAGCAGATACCGGCGTCGGCGCAGCCCTGCGAAGTCAGCTTGAGGGTCAGCGTCAGCGGCCCAGAACTGTTGCGGTCGACCGGCAGGCGAATCAGCGCCTCGTCGTAATAGACCTCGACCTTGCCGAAGTTGTCATCAAACTTCTCCTTGCCGGGCGGCAGAAGCGGGGTGCCGAGTCTTGCCGTCAACGAATCGGCGGCGAAGCGAAACTTGTCGCGATAGAGGTAATAGCCCTTGGCGATCGCAAAATGCACTTCTATGGTCCGTCCGTCGATCGCACGAGCGCTTGGCTTGAAGGCCACGGCCGGGTCGAGAAACTCTTCGGCCTGCGCCAGGGCAGACAGCAGAAGCACAAGCGAGAGCAGCCAGCGGATCATCGGGCAGGTTCGGCCGGTCAGGAGCAAGGAGTGGTCTCGCTGGCTACCCAGGCGAAATACTCGGGGAGGCCCCGGGTGAGCGGCAGGGCGACCACTTCCGGCAGTGCGTAAGGGTGGCGAGCACGAATCGCTGCTTCGAGTGCCGGGTAGCGCGCATCGCTCGTCTTGATCAGGATTGGTACCTCGTCGGCCAGTTCGACGATTCCCTGCCAGCGGTACACCGAACGGCATGGCGCGAAGATATTGACGCAGGCCGCCAGTCGCGCCTCGACGAGTTCCCTGGCCAGTAGTTCGGCGGCCGCTCGATCGGGCAGGGTGGTCAGGACGAGGAGGGGGGTCACGGAGCGAATTCTACTCCTTCCACGGATTGCCACGCACACTGTCTGCTTGGCCTGCCGGGTGCCCGAAACCCTTTGTCCAGGCGCTTACGCTGGTCAGTCGGGTCGGTCAGCTCCGGTAGCCCGGATTGGTGCGATCGAGTTTGCGCAACAGCGCCGGCCAGGCGAGACCGCCGCCGGTTCCGCGCGTCACCTGTTCCCATTGCGCCTGGGCACCATCGATGACCGACTGGCCGATGTGGCGCAAGGGCTGGCCGCCGCTCATTGCAGCGACCTGAATGCGGCAGCTGGTCTCGAAAAAGTACATGGCCACGAAGGCTTCGGCGACCGATCGACCAACCGTCAGCAGGCCATGGTTACGCAACATCAGGAAGCGCCTGGCGCCGAGGTCGCGCACCAGACGTGGCTTCTCGTCGTCCACCAGGGCGACGCCTTCGTAGTCGTGGTAGCCAAGTGACGACAGGACGAAGATCGAGTGCTGCGACAAGGGCTGCACGCCTTCCTGCTGTGCCGAAACGGCAACGCCATTAACGCTGTGCAGATGCAGCACGCAGGTCGCATCCTCGCGTGCCGCATGAACGGCGCTATGGATCGTGAAGCCGGCAGGATTGATCTCATGCGGCGTGTCGTCGAGCTTGTTGCCGTGCAGATCGACCTTGATCAGACTGGAAGCGGTGATCTCTTCAAACATGAACCCATACGGATTGATCAGG
The DNA here is from genome assembly GCF_016789985.1 of Accumulibacter sp. GTDB lineage: Bacteria > Pseudomonadota > Gammaproteobacteria > Burkholderiales > Rhodocyclaceae > Accumulibacter. The sequence continues at coordinate 7,389 of NZ_JAEUOL010000238.1, read as the reverse complement.
AAATGGTGTTCCGGTCCGGGAACGCGCGCCGAGATGTGGGTGAAAATCAGGTCGTCCCAGCCGAACAGTGCGACCAAGCGGTAGCAGGCGGCAAGATCCACACGTTGCAGCCATTCTGCGTCATCCACGCGCGACCGAATGTCGGGGCTGGCAGTATTCATCGGGTTCTCCTTTCGCTGACGATACGATAGAATATATAGACTGGTCTATATATAAAGTCAACCCGACACAGGAAAACATGAAGAGCGAATCGGAACTCGGTAGCCGCGAACGAATGCTCGAGGCGGCCATTGCACTAATGCGAGCCTCCGGACTGAGCGGTGCAGGGATCAACGAGGTCGTGCGCGCCAGCGGTGCTCCGAAAGGATCGGTTTACCACTACTTTCCGCAGGGAAAGCTGCAAGTCGTCAGCGAAGCACTCGCCGTCTACTCGGCGCGGGTGGCAGCTTTCATCGCGCAGGCGCTGGACAGCGCACCCCAGCCGGCTGGCAAGGTCAGGGCACTGTTTACTGCCTTCGCCAGACGCGTCGAGGATGGGGATTTTCACCAGAGTTGCGCGGTCGGTACGATCAGCCTGGATCTGGACCAGGATGTCCGGCAACTTCAGGCCGTCCTGGCAGACTGTTTCTGCGATTGGATTGCCGTGATCGGTGGGCACTTCGATTTCGGTGACAAGGCGCGCACCAGGTCGTTTGCCGGTTTCTTGCTGACCGCCATCGAAGGGGCCTATGTTCGCTGCCGGGCGGAGCGCTCGTCGCAGGCCTTCACTGAAGCAGGCGAATGGCTGGCGTCGATCGCCGATCGCGACGCTGCGTGCGCCAGCGGGATGGTGCAGTCACCGCTCGCCTTGGTTACCGGCGGCGTGCCGCCGGGAAGCAGCCCTGGTCATCAGCCTGACTGAACCTGTCGGAGCGGTCTGCCTCGCTTCAGTTCCTTGCGCAACCACAGGCGAGGGACTTGCCGCCTTGGTGGTCAGCAGCACGGCGATCATCATCTGGCAGTGCAATAGGATTCGATCAGCTTCTTGCTTCTCTCGATTTCGGTGGAGCGCCCCTTCTCATCCAGGGGAACCCGTTTGCCGTCCTCGTCGATCTCGTATACTTCTGTTGCCCCTTGGAGCTTTTGAAGCCAGCGTTTTTCGATTGCACATTGCTTCTTGCGGCCGGACGCTTCGCGTTCACTCTCTTCCTGTTTTCTTGCTGCCTCCTGACGATCCAACTGGCGCTTGCGAAATTCCGTCTCCTGCTCCTGCCAGTTTTTTGCGGGTGGTTTGCCGCCTGCTTCAGCGGAAGGGTCGGCGGGTCCGCGAATCTCCTCGGCCTTCTGCGTCGTGGGCGGTATTTCCGAGAAATGGGTGATCCCTTTCTCGTCTACCCATTTGTAGATGGAGGCGGCCCAACTCGCGCAAGTGATCCAGGCGAGGACGAGAAACAAGACATTCCGCTTCATGTGATACCCCAATCCAATCACTTCCCGAGCACGCCGCGGCTCAAGGTCGATTCCACCCTCCGTCCTGGTGCAAGCTCCGACAGGCAGTGCATGAATCCGCACTCCGCCCCGACTGCTTTGCCGAGTTCTTCCATCGGGCGATCGAGGCAGCGCAGTGGCTGCTCCCAAACCTACCTGATCAGCGTTACCGGGAGGTCAGACAGGTGGAGGACACCGCTGCTCACCGAGCCAAGCCATACACTCGAAAACGCGCTGAGTCCCCGGGTACCCATCACGATTGCATCGCAGCCGTACTCGCGGGCCACTCTGGTGATCGTCTCGGCAGCGGGCCCGGTCGCCAGCACGGAAGTGCAGTGCAGGTCGGCCGCAGCGAGCGCTTCGCCCCCGTCGCGCAGTACACTGTTGTCGCCCGGCTGTTCCTCCAGTGCGCCGACCCCGGTTTGAACATGGAGCAGAACTGCCTCGATGGAAGGGTGTAGCAGGGCCAGTTCGACGATGTGCCGGACTGCTCGCCGGGCGGGGGCTGAACCGTCTATGGGGACAAGGGCTTTGCGCATGGCGACATCCTCTGTCGGATTGCATGGCGGGAGACGCGCACTCGTGGACCACGGCTGCCAACCTTGGTCGCAGCGGAATCTGGCGCTTGACTGGTCGCGGGAGAATGCACGAGTCTACTACGAAGCCAGCCAGCGAGGCAGCATGAATCGCCTGGTGAAACGTACTACTCCAGCCGCTTGGGACTACAATTTGCCTTGGTTCTGGAGAGGGCGGCGAACGCGCGCGGCAAAACCGCTCGATATGCGATTGCGGCGGCTCTCCGGTAACTGGCTCTGCTGTTCCTTACCGCCGATCGAGGAGAGGATCTATGTCGCCGACCAATCCGATGGCCGCCCTGTTTGGCAAGTCGCCATTCAAGCCATTGCAACAGCACATGCGGATCGTCGTCGAATGTGTTGCTGAAGTGCCGGAGTTGTTTGCTGCGCTGATCGACAGGGATCAAGTCCGGCTTGAGGAGCAGAAGAACAAGATCTTCCTCAAGGAGGGAGAGGCCGACACGATCAAGAGCAACTTGCGCCAGCAGTTGCCACGCAGCATGCTGCTGGCGGTAGACCGGCGCGACCTGCTGGACCTGCTGGCCATGCAGGACGCCATTGCCGGTGTCGCTCAGGACATCGCCGGTCTCTTGGTCGAACGCCGGATGGATATTCCCGAGGGCATGGCTGAGCCGCTGATGCGGTTCGTGCAGCGTTGTGTCGCAACCTGTGAACTGGCGCACCGGATCATCGAGCGACTCGAGAAACTGATGGAGGTGGGTTTCCGGGGCCGTGAAGTCGAGCGGGTGGAAGCGATGGTGTTCGAGCTTGGTGAAATGGAGAGCGATACCGATCTGATGGGAATGTCGCTGGCACGGGCGCTCTTCTCCCAGGAAGACAACATCAAGCCGGTGGCGGTGATGTTCTGGTATCAGTTGATCCAGTGGGTGGGCAATATCGCCGATCATGCAGAAAAAGTGGGTGAACGCTTGCGTCTGCTGATCGTTCGCTGAACGAGGAAAGCTGCGGCGATGAGGACACAGCAAGTCGACCCGAGGGAGACGGAACGGCAGCTCGCTCTGTGCTTTTGCAATGCACGGTTGGCCGGCCAAGGGATCTGGTATGGAAATCATTGAGCAACATCAAACCTTCTTCTATGTTCTGGTCATCACCCTTGGCCTCTACGTCACCTGGGGCCTGGGTGCGAACGATGTGGCCAATGCCATGGGCACCTCGGTCGGATCCGGAGCCATCAGCGTCAGGCAAGCCTTGCTGCTTGCCGGCATCATGGAATTGTGCGGCGCCTATCTGGCTGGCGGCGAGGTGGCGACGACGATCTCGAAAGGCATCATCGATGGGAGCCACTTCGAGGCGGTGCCGCATCTGCTGATGTTCGGCATGCTCGGGGCGCTGCTGGCAGCGGGTATCTGGCTGATGATTGCCAGCATGCGTGGCTGGCCGGTGTCGACGACGCATACGATCGTCGGCGCGGTTTGCGGGGTAGGGGTGGCTGCCCTCGGTTTCGACGCGGTGAACTGGGAAACGACGGTCGAGATCGTTGCCAGCTGGTTCATCTCACCGGTGCTTGGTGGCATCGTGGCGCTGTTTGTGACCTTGAGTATTCGGAAGCTCATTTTCAACACCGTAGACCCGGTGGCCCAAGCGCGCAAATGGGGTCCGGTGCACGCCTTCCTGGTTGGCTGGATGGTTTCGTTGATCACCATCAGCAAGGGCCTGCAGCATGTCAACGTCCATCTCGGCAGCATCGCGGGCCAGGTGCTGGCGGTGGTTATCGGGATCGTCCTGGCCTCCATCGCCCGGCTCATGATGAGTCGCGTCAAACTCGATCAGCACGCCAGTCGCGAGTTCCACTTCGCCAGCGTCGAACAACTGTTCATTCCGCTGATGGTGATTACCGGCGCCGCCATGGCCTTCGCTCACGGTTCGAACGACGTCGCCAATGGCATCGCTCCGATGGCCGCGGTCATTCAGATCATCGAAACGCAGGCAGTGTCGCCGAAAGCGGCTGTGACACCGGTCATGTTGCTCATTGGTGGCCTGGGGATCGTTGCTGGTTTGGCAACCTACGGCTACCGGGTGATGGCCACGATAGGCCGCGGGATCACCGAGCTGACACCGACCCGGGGATATTGCGCGACGATTGCCGCCGCCCTGGTGACCGTTGCGGCTTCCGGACTTGGCATGCCGGTATCGACCACACACATCGCCGTGGGTGCCGTGATGGGCGTCGGTGTGGCCCGTGGCATCGGTGCGCTGGACCTGCGGGTGATTGCCGGCATACTCGTCTCCTGGTTCGTCACGGTGCCGGTGGGGGCGATTCTGGCGGCTCTCACCTTCTACATTCTGCGAGCTGTTTTCGGCTAGGATCGGGCTGACCCATTTCCTGGCCTTTCTGATTGACCCGACGGCCATGCCGGATTACCCAACTCAACCCGTTGAGTCGCTGCAGCTCTTCAAGGGAGTCGCCTTTCCGGGCGACGTCCGGTTTCGCCAGATGCTGGTGACCGGTCCACCGGGAGCCGGCAAGAGCACCTTGATCGTCCGCCTCGGTGGCTGGTCGGAGGAAGGTTACCTGGACCTGGGACGCAAGCACTGGTGGCGATCGGAGATTCTGTCCGTACGTCCCAGGGAGATCCACCTGGGCATGCCCTTTGTCGGCATGGATAACGCCGTATCGGTTTTCGATGCGCAATTCCTCGACCGCGATCCGTCGCCGCCGGTCGATTTTGCGCGTATCGTCCTGCCGCCTCGCAAGCGTTACTTCTTTTCGGTCGACTGGTATCGCCGGTACGTCTTCGAGTTCCTGTTGCCGCCGGCGGAAGTGGTGTTCGAGCGGAGAAGCGAACGGGCGAGGCATAGCACGCATCCGGTGGATGAGCAACTCAGTCTCGATATCTGCATTGCCCAGCTCGAGGTTTTCCGGCGCATGGCGGAATATCTGCACCGTAGCGGCTTCTACGTCTATGTACGTGAAGGGATAGAGAACCCGCCACGACGTTTCGTTGACCCGCCGCCTCGGCCGTGAAGAAGCTCGCCAGCCGACGTGCGCTGATCCTTGCACATCTCTGGGGACGGCTGCGGGCAATCGTTGCCCGATTCGGCTTTGGCTGGGGGCACAACCTGAAGCTTGGGGATGCCTATCGGCTCGGTAGTACCAAGGTGCGCGTCCCACTGGATGGCGGCCCGATCGAGATCATTCTTGGGATGAACGACAAACGGCTGCATCTCTACCCCGAATCACGTCTCAATGCGAGCGGTCAGGCTATCCGGCTGGGCAGCTTCGTGATTGTCGATCCGGGCGCTCATCCCGCCCGGATCGGCGGATTTCTACGCCTTTCCCCGAAAAGCTGGGTATCTCTCGGCGCGGGGGATCCGATTCAGCAAGCAATTTTCGACTACCCGGCGGCGATTGATGAAGAGCATCTGGTGGTGATTCATGGTCGTGATGCTCTGGTCTTTCGCAACCTGAGCAATGCGGGTACGGCGATCGGTCCGGCGGTGACCGAGGTGAGCCGGGTGCGTGAGCAGCGGCTCCATCGCTTGCGCCAGATCTTCGGCGGTCCGCTCGAGTTGCTGCCGGCCGACAAAGCCCTCAAGCTGATCGACGAGGTGAATCTGGTCCTGCAGGACGAGGTGTATCGACCGAGAAACGATCAGGGCCTGCCCGGCGGATTGCTGATGCTACCCGCCGCGCTGACGCCGATCCTGGTTGCCGACCTGCACGCCCAGGTCGACAACCTGTTGACCGTCCTGAGCCAGAACGCCTTTCTTGACGCCCTGGAAGAGGGCAGTGCCGTTCTGGTCATTCTCGGCGATGCGGTGCATTCGGAGGTGGACGGGCAGTTGCGCGAGATGGAAGGTTCGATGCTGCTGATGGATCTGATCTTCCGGCTCAAGCTGCGTTTTCCGCAACAGGTGTTCTACCTGCGCGGCAATCATGATTCGTTTTCAGAGGACATCGCCAAGGACGGGATTCCACAAGGGTTGCTGTGGGCGAAGGAACTCAGCGAGCGGAGGGGTACGGCCTATCTGAAAGCCATGGGGGAGTTCTACCGGCGCTTGCCGTACGTGGCGTTTTCACGGGACTTCGTTGCCTGCCACGCGGCAGCGCCCAAAGTCGAGGTCAGCGTGCAAATGCTGGTCAATATCCACCGCTACCCGAAACTGTTGCTGGAATTGATCAATAATCGTTTGCGGCGCCCGAATCGGCCGCAGGGTTATAGCCGGGGCGATGTCAAGCGCTTCCGTCGCTCGCTGCAACTCGAGAAGCACACCCCGTTCATCGTCGGCCACACGCCGATGGATCGTGAAGGCACACTTTGGCTGGACGTCGATGGGATCAAGCATCACCACGTGCTGTTCAGCGCCAACCCAGATCAGGTCGGCGTCTTCACGCGGGTAGACAACGTGATGATTCCGCTGACTTACCCGGTTGATGCGGTGACGCAGATCATCAACCGTTTTGAGGACGGATCGCCTTGAGTCCGCTGGAGAGCGTCAGGATGTCCGCTGGCCGCGCCACGCCCCATGGGCGGCGCACGACCGGCAGTTTCCACGCGGCAAGGTCGGCAAGCCCAGGGAAAAACCCCCGGGCAGAGCCGGGGAATTGCCCGTTTTGCTCAGGCAACCGTCTTGCGGCGGCGAGAGAGCGCCAGTGAGCCGAGACCACCGAGCAGCATGACCAGAGTTGCCGGCTCGGGCAGGCCGGGATCCCGGGAACCGGTGAAGCTCGCGTCGTCGAGCGTGAAGTTGTTGCCACCACCGCCAGTGATGACCACATAGGCAATATTGCCGGGATCGGTTACTTCCAGAAACTCGTTGGCAGCGCCGCAGCCTGAGCCGACGTAGTTGGCAGCGCATGCGCTGATCACCTGGTCAACCTGCTGATTGGCCGAATCGTAGGCGGTCACGGTGAGCTGCTGGTTGTAGGTGAAGTAGCCACTGAAGAAGTCTGACGCAGTCGTGAAGTTGAGCTGCATCGGACCGCTTGGGTTGTAGACAACATTGATTCCCGAGTGCGGCGGGAAATTGCCGCTGTTCAAGGAACCGCCCGCCGAGAGTACCGTGGCACCGGCAAACGTGACACCGTTGCCGAAGTCCTGATTGGTCAGAACGGTCAGATCCGGAAAACCTTCGAAGGTGATCACCGTCGCCGAAGCGGCGAGGGGTACGGCCAAAGCCGCCACTCCAATGCCGGCGACCAGCAAGGATTTGAGTGCTTTCATTTTTTCTTTCTTGTCCAATAGTTGATCCTAAATTCCTCTGTTAGCCCATTGCGGCAGCCAGACCAGGAGGGGCCAGGGCCGTGTGCCGCGGCATCTTGGGTTTGACTGCGATGATTTTGTCGACGATGTAGCGAACCAGTGCAGGCCAGCGGGCGGCTTTC
>NZ_JAEUOL010000205.1 GCF_016789985.1 Accumulibacter sp. | reverse complement strand
GCGGTGATCAGCACGCTGGTCTCGATCGCACTCCTCCTGTTGCTGATCGGCTGGACCTGGAACACCCGTCCGGGCTACACCGGCATCGATGTCTTCTTCTCGCGCTACCTGCTGACCATCGGCCTGCCCTTCGAGCGCTGGCTGCATCGGCTGACCACCCTCGCCGGCAGCGAAAGCGATCCGGAGCGCTTTCTCTCACAAGCGCTGGCGGAAATGCTCGACCTGCCCTGGGTCGACGGCGGGAGCTGGGTCGCCGGCACGCGCGAGGGCGCTTTTGGCAACGAGTCGCGCTTTCGTCACGACTTTCCGGGACAACCACTGCTCCTCACGCTGCATACCCGTCACAAGCTGAGCCCGGCGCTGATCTGGCATTTCCATCTGCTGACCCAGCTCGCCAATGACCACTACATTGCCAAGTTGCGCGCCCGCGAGTTGCAGCAGGTGAGCTACCTGCGGGCGATCCACGAAACCGGCGCCCGCCTGACCCATGACGTGAAAAACCTGCTGCAATCGCTGAACAATCTCTGGTACGTGGCACAGACGATGAACGGCAAGGACGGCGAACGGCGCGAACTGCTGCTTCAGCGCCAGTTACCACAGATCAGCCAGCGTCTGCAGCAGACGCTGAGCAAGCTGCAGAAACCGCAGAACGAAATGGGCGGCACGTTGCCGGCCGAAATGTGGTGGCGCATCCAGCAGCAACGCTACGCCACCGCACCGGTCATTTTCGCGGCCGACCAGCCTGACCCCGAAGCGCTGCTGCCAACCGCGTTGTTCGACAGCGTGACCGACAATCTGCTCCACAACGCGCTGCTCAAGAGTCAGGTGGAAAATGATCTGCAGATCCACGTGACGCTCGCCGCCGACGCCTCGTGCCTCACCGTCTGCGACGACGGCAGCGCAATCAGCGAACCGATACTCGGCGCACTGCTGCAGGCCCCGGTAGCCTCGGAGAGCGGCCTTGGCATCGGCCTCTACCACGCCGCCCGCCAGGCCGAGAGCTGCGGCTACGAATTGCGCCTGGCGAGCAATTCCCCCGGCAAGGTTTGCTTCGAGTTGCGCAAACGGCCTCCGGCGGGGTCTGCCCCCTGACCACCGTCAAGCGTGCAGGCGCGCACGCGCCGCCCGAGCAGGCGGTAAACGACCATGCTCCCCTTGCCCTTGACCTGAATCATCTGCGGCTCCTGGAAATCGAAGCTGTCGCGCAGGCGCTGGTAGGTTCGCTGATCGACCTGGACCACACCGGGAACGCCTTCGGTGGTGACGCGGCTGGCAATATTCACGGTATCGCCCCACAGGTCGTAAATGAACTTCTTCTTGCCGACGACACCGGCAACCACCGGGCCGGTGCCGATGCCGATACGCAGCTCGAGATGCCTCTCGTTGACGGTGAAATCCTCGTGCAACAGGGCACACATCTCCAGCGCCATGTCGGCCAGCGACTCGGCGGGCAGTCGACAGGCATCGTTGAGACCGGCGGCGACCATATAGGCGTCGCCAATCGTCTTGATCTTTTCCAACCCGTACTTCTCGGCCAGCTCGTCGAAACTGGAAAAAATCTTGTTGAGCATGGTGAACACCTGCTTGGGGGTCAGCCCTGCGGCAATGCGCGTGAAGTTCACGATGTCGGCGAACATCACCGAGACTTCGGCGAAGCCATCAGCGATCGTCTGGTTGCTGTCCTTCAGACGCTTGGCGATCGACCCGGGCAGGATGTTGAGCAACAGCCGTTCGGAACGATCCTGTTCGAGCTGCAGCAGGCGATGCGCTTCCTGCAGCCGTTGCTGCGCCTTGTGTTTCTCGGCGTCGGAATAGCGGAGCAGCAGGTAGACAATGGTCGATACGGCGGCGAAGTTGAGTGCGAAAAAGAAGGCCGTGGTCTGCAATGGCACCTTTTGCGGTGCAGCCAGCAACGCGTCGGCGAGATAGTAATCGAAGCTGCCCGACAGAAGGGTGAGAAAGACGTAGGCGAAGAACCACGCCCCCGACTCGCGCGGACCGATGAACAGCACGGCGCCGATCGGCGCCAGCAGTGCCCACAGGCTGATGCCGCTGGCGTTGATGAAGCTGCCGATGCTCCACTGCGCGACAAAGGGCATGAACAGCAGCAGGGACAACTGGATCTGGCGAAAGACGTTGAAGTTGAGTGTCTTGAGATAAACCAGCAGATTGCCGACCAGCAGCAACTGCATGGCGAGCGTCAGGTTGGACGGAAAGCGGGGTCCGAGCTGCCAGTAGATCAGCAACCAGACGATCGAGGCAAAGCAGATCAGTCCGGTGGCGAAGAACAGCAGTGATTTCTGCCGGCGCAGGTCTTCCGGGTCGTCCGGACAGATGCCGGCAGTGCGCAGTCGGTCCAGGAAGGTCCAGTCGGCACTCATCGCGGGGTGGACGGAAGGTGGAACGAGGGCATGCCCCAATTGGACCTTAAAGCAAGGTGGTGGTCAACGCGCACCAACCCCCCGAGTAGTCTGCCCAGACTCGAGTCGGGTCAGCGGTCCGCAACATCGGCGGCGCGCAATCAGGCCGGGTCGCCAGCACGTTCAGGGAAGTTTGCCGGCACTGAGCATCCGGTTGAAGAAAAGTCCGGGCGGCAGCCAGACGACTTCGTCGTCGTAGCCCGGGGTCGGCGTCGAGCGCTTGACGAATGTGCGCACCACACCGCCATCTGTCCAGGCCGACGTGACCAGGACCACCTGGTTCTCCAGTTCGTCGGGGTCGGCACCCACAGCCAACTGCGTCCCCAGGCCAGTGTGTGCGCCGTTGCCATTGGCGCCGTGCGAAACGACGATCGCCGGTACGAAAGAGGCCACCGAGTTGCCTCCGGCGGCCGACAGCACTGTGAGGTTACCTTGCGAGGCCAGGGTGACGCGGGTGGCCGAATTGGTGAATGTGGCGGTCGGGCGGTAGCTGAAACGTCTTCCCCAGGCATCGCTCTC
>NZ_JAEUOL010000198.1 GCF_016789985.1 Accumulibacter sp. | reverse complement strand
TCACCTGATCCTCACCGGCGACCTGCTCGATTTCAACGACGAGCGCGGCAAATTGTTCGAGATCGTGATCCAGTCGGGTGCCATGTTTGCCGTCTGCTGGGAGTATCGGGTGAAGATTGGCCAGGTTCTGCTTGGCCTGCCGAGCGACCGTGCGGCGCAGCGCTTTGCGCTCAACGTCCTGCTGGCCTTCCTGCCCCTGGCAATCATCGGGCTGTTGTTCGGCAAGGCCATCAAGGCCACCCTGTTCAACGCGCCGGTGGTGGCGACTGCCTTCATCGTCGGCGGCCTGTTCATCCTTTGGGCCGAGCGTCGCGAGCACCGCATTCGCATCGAGTCGGTCGATGACATGTCGCCAATCGATGCCATCAAGCTGGGTTTTGCCCAGGCGCTGGCACTGATTCCGGGCACTTCGCGCTCGGGTGCGACGATCATTGGCGGCCTTTTCTTCGGGCTGTCGCGACGTGCGGCAACCGAGTTCTCCTTTTTTCTGGCCATGCCGACACTGATCGGGGCAAGTCTCTACCAGCTTTACAAGGAGCGCGCCCTGTTGTCCTTCGATGATCTCGGGATGTGGGTCGTCGGTTTCATAGCTTCCTTTCTCTCGGCCTTCTGGGCGGTGCGCGAGCTCCTGCGCTACATCAGTACGCACGACTTCTCGGTGTTTGCCTGGTACCGCATCGCCTTCGGCATTGTCGTTCTGATCACCTGGCACTATGACGTGATCTCGTGGACGAGTGGTTGAGGTGGTCGGTCCGCGCATACTCTATCTGCACGGTTTCTGCTCTTCGCCGGCATCGTGGAAGGCCAGATTGCTCGGTGAACGTCTGGCGGTTGCCGGTCTTGGCGATCGTTTCGTGTGCCCGATGCTGCCGCCTGTACCCCTGGCGGCGATTGCCTGTGCAGAATCTCTGCTGGCTGACGCCGGTGGTCCGATGACACTGGTCGGTAGCTCCCTGGGTGGTTACTATGCGAGTTGGCTGGCGGAGAAGCACGATCTGCGCGCCGCCCTGATCAACCCTGCGGTAATGGCGCCGGAATTGCTCGGCGGGCTGGTCGGAATGCACCGCAATTTGCATACCGGCGATGCCTTCGAGTTTACCGCCGCACACGTCGCTCAACTGCGCGCCCTCGAAGCGCCCCGTGTCACGCCTTCACGCTATCTACTGCTGGTCGAGACCGGCGATGAAGTGCTCGATTACCGCCAGGCGGTGGCGCGCTACGCCGGGAGCCGGCAGATCATTTTGCCGGGGGGTGATCACAGCTTTCTCAGCTTCCCCGACTTCGTGTCCCAAATCATTGAATTCTGCGGGTTATAATCGCTGGGATGCATGTTCTATTCGAAGAAGACGGGGCTTTCAAGGCGGCCACCGTTGTGACCGACAACGACACTTCCCTGCAGGTCGAGACGGCCTCCGGCAAGCGCAGCAAGATCAAGTCGGCCAATGTCCTGCTGCGCTACAACGAACCGGCGCCAGCCAGCCTGCTCGATCAGGCCGGGTTGCTCGCCGCCGGGATCGAACCCGACTTCCTGTGGGAGTGTCTGGGTGAGGGCGAGTTTTCCTTCACCGATTTTGCCAGCGAGTACTTCGGGCATCTTGTCGGTGCGGTCGAGGCGGTGGCGCTGCTGCTGGCCCTGCATGCGGCGCCAATCTATTTTCATCGCAAGGGCAGGGGTCGTTTCCGCAAGGCTCCCGCCGGCATTCTGCAAGCTGCCCTCGCCGGGCTCGAAAAGAAGCGCCAGCAGGCACTGAGCATCGAGCACATGACCGCCCAGCTGACTGCCTTTGTCCTGCCGCCGGAGTTCCCGCCGATGCTCGGGCAGTTGCTCTACAAACCGGACCGCAACCGCAGCGAGACCAAGGCGCTGGAAGCGGCGTGCAGTCAAACCGGGCTTTCATCAGCCCACCTCCTGCAACGATGCGGTGCGATTCGCTCGGCGCACGACTATCATCTGCAGCGCTTCCTGCTCGAACAATTCCCGCGCGGCACCGGTTTTCCGGCGATCCCGCCGCCGTCAGTGCCGGTCGACCTGCCGCGCGCAGACGTGCAGGCGTTTTCGATTGATGATGCGACGACCACCGAAATCGACGATGCCTTTTCGCTGCAGACCTTACCCGGAGTAGGCTGGCGGGTCGGCATCCACATCGCTGCTCCGGCCTTGGGTATCGCTCCGGGCTCGCCACTTGATGAGATCGCTCGCGAGCGCTTGTCGACGGTCTACATGCCTGGCAACAAGTTCACCATGCTGCCCGACTCGGCGGTTGAACGCTACACTCTCGCCAGCGGGCGCGCTGTCCCGGCGGTCTCGCTCTACCTGACGGTGACGTCGGAGTTCGAGATCATCGCCGATGAGTCGCGTCTGGAAATCGTTCCGGTAGTGGCCAATCTGCGGCATCACGACATCGAACCGCTGTTCAACGAGCAGACCATTGCTGGTGGTCTGCCCGAGTTTGCCTTTCGCGACCACTTGCTGACGCTCTGGCAACTCGCCAACGCTTGCGAGGGCCGGCGGGGCAAACCGTCGGCAGTACCGGGCAATCACGACTACAATTTTCGTGTGACCGGTGACCTCGCCGATGCGGAATCCTGTCGGATCGAGATTTCTGCCCGCCGGCGCGGCAGTCCTCTTGACAAACTGGTTGCCGAGCTGATGATTGTTGCCAACAGTACGTGGGGTGGCCGGCTCGCCAGCAAGGGAGTGCCCGCGATCTATCGCGTGCAGACCGGCGGCAAGGTGCGCATGAGCACTTCGCCCCAGGCGCACGAAGGGCTCGGGGTGAAACAGTACGCCTGGTCTTCATCGCCGCTGCGGCGTTACGTCGACCTGCTCAACCAATGGCAACTGATCGCCTGCCTGAATGGTGACACGCCGCCCTTTGCCGCCCGCTCGGACGCCTTGTTCGCCGCGCTGCGCGACTTCGAGCTGACCTATGCTGCCTATGCCGAGTTCCAGCGCAACATGGAGCGCTACTGGTGTCTGCGCTGGTTGCGCCAGCAGGGGGTCGAAAGCATCGTGGCGACCATGGGGCGCGACAACCTGGCCAGGCTGGACGATCTGCCGCTCGTCCAGCGGCTGCCGTCGGCGCCCGAACTCAAGCCCGGGCAGCGCGTCTGCCTGCGTATCGAATCAATCGACTATCTGACGCTTGCCCTCGGCTGCCGCTACGTCGAGACATTGTCTTCGGCAGCCGGCAGTGATGACAAGGCCGCAGAAGAGGTGGGGGAGGCGTTCGATTGAGGTGAGCAACGGATCGCGTCAGCGGGCTGTGGGATGGTTTGCCAGCCTCCGGCTGTGGCTGGCGTTGGGTGTTTCATTGCTGCTGCATGGCCTGTTGCTTGCGGTGCACTTCAAGTTCCCTGATGCTTCACGTGTCTTCAAGGACCGGGCGCTCGACGTCATTCTGGTGAACAGCCGTTCGGCGCGCGCCCCCGCCGACGCACAGGTGCAGGCACAAGCCCATCTCGACAATGGCGGCAATACCGAGCAGGAGCGTCGCGCCAAAACGCCGCTACCGCCGGCACCCAGACATCAGGAGGGCGACGACCTCGATCACTCGCAGAAGCGCATCCATGCGCTCGAAGCACATCAGCAGAGGCTGGCGGCCCAGGCGCACAGCAAGACGGTGGTCAGCGCGAAGACCGAACAGGAGGCACAGCCCGATCCGGTACCCAATCTCAGTGGTCGCGATCTGGCACAAAGCGCTCTGGCAATGGCCCGCCTCGAAGGCGAGATTGCCAAGGAACTCGATGACTACAACAAACGGCCACGCAAGAAATTCATCGGTACCAGCGCGATGGAGTACCGCTTCGCGCAGTACTTCGAAGACTGGCGGCTCAAGGTCGAACGTGTAGGGACGCTCAATTACCCGGAAGCAGCACGTGGCAAGCTGTACGGCAGCCTGGTCCTGACCGTGACGATCCGCAGCGACGGCACGATCGACGGCGTTGAAATAAATCGCTCTTCAGGCCACAAGGTACTCGACGATGCCGCTCGCCGGATCGTCGCCATGGCCGCTCCGTTTGCTGCCTTTCCGCCGGCGATCCTGCACGATACCGATACCTTGGTCATTACACGTACCTGGAATTTCACTCAGCGCGACAGTCTGGAAACCAAGGCGACCAAGCGATGACCGACCGTTACTGTGTCTTTGGCAATCCGGTTGGTCATAGCAAATCGCCGGCGATTCATGCGGCCTTCGCTGCCCAGTGCCGGCAGGATCTCAGTTACGAGGCGATCCTGGCGCCGAGAGAGGGCTTCGCCGACAGCGTGCACGCGTTCATTGCGGCCGGCGGTCGCGGAGCCAATGTCACCGTACCGTTCAAGGAGGAAGCCTATCGACTGGCAACACGGCTGACTGCCCGGGCGGAGCGCGCCGGTGCCGTCAATACGCTGGTTTTCGGCACGGACCAGATGCTGGGCGACAATACCGATGGCGCCGGCTTGTTGCGCGATCTGATCGACAATCTCGGCCGGCCGATCGCCGGGAAGCGTGTCCTGCTGCTCGGCGCCGGTGGTGCTGCGCGTGGCGTCGCGGGACCGCTGCTCGATGCCAATCCGGCCTTGCTGGTGATCGCCAACCGCACCGCGGGCAAGGCCCGCGATCTTGCCCGGTGCTTGTCCGGAGCGGCCGAGCGGCGCGGCTGCGCCTATCCCGAACTGGCCGGTCTTTCCTTCGACCTGGTGATCAACGCCACCTCGGCGAGTCTTGGCGGCGTCATGCTGCCGCTGCCCGCTGGGGTTTTTGCGTCGGGCAGTCTGGCTTACGACATGATGTATGGCCAGCAGACGACCCCCTTTCTCACGCTGGCCGGCAATCAGGGTGCGGCGTATCTGGCCGATGGTCTCGGCATGCTGGCCGAACAGGCAGCCGAGGCATTCGCCGTGTGGCGAGGGGTACGTCCCGAGACGGCGTTGGTGATTGCCTGGTTGCGCGCCGCTACCTCCGGTGCGCTGGTGACCAGATGAAATATCTGCTTTGGGCAAAGCGGTTGCTGGCAGGCTGCCTCGCGCTGTTGCTGTTCTATCAGTTCTGGTTGTTTGGCTGGGTGCTGTGGTGGAACTGGATCGATCCGGATACCACGAGGTTCATGGAGATTCGCCTCGAGGAACTGCGCTTGCTGCAACCGCAGGCACAACTGAAGAAGCAGTGGATTCCCTACGAGCGGATTTCGACCAACCTCAAGCGGGCGATCATTGCCTCCGAAGATGCCCGTTTCGTCGATCACGAAGGTTTCGACTGGGACGGTATCCAGCACGCGCTGGAGAAGAACCAGAAAAAGGGGCGCATCGTCGCTGGCGGTTCGACCATTTCGCAACAATTGGCCAAGAACCTTTTCCTGACTCCGTCGAGGACGCCCTGGCGCAAGCTGGAAGAAGGGGTGATCACCCTGATGCTCGAGGCGACCTGGAGCAAACGGAGGATTCTCGAGGTCTATCTGAATGTCATTGAGTGGGGCAGCGGGGTGTTCGGTGCCGAAGCTGCGGCGCGTCATTACTACGGAATTGCGGCCGCGCAGTTGTCGGCCGAGCAGGCCGCGCGCCTGGCCGGAATGGTTCCCAGCCCGCGTTTCTATGACCGCAACCGTAATGCACCCGGGCTGGCCAGGAAGACGGCGATCATTCTCGCCCGCATGCCGTCTGCCGATCTCCCCTGAAGGCGCCCTGCTCTGCCACCAGTTCGTCGCTGGCTGCTTGGCGAACGGCAGGCCTGCGCTACTATCCGGGTTCCATCAATCTTTCGCTCGCCTGTTCCGGCGAGCAATCAAGGAGTGACCGTTCATGAAGCTTCGCACCGTTTTTCTCTTGCTGATCCTTGGCGCCATCGCAGCCTTCTCGGCGCTCAACTGGAATGCCTTCATCGCACCCACCACGTTGTCCCTCGGGTTGGCCGAAGTGGAGGCGCCACTCGGGGTGATCATGCTGGGTGTGGTCGGTTTTCTCGGCACCTTCTTCCTGGTGTTCATCGTCTACGTGCAGGCCTCGGCGCTCTTCGACTCCCGGCGCCATGCACAGGAACTGCAACTCAACCGGGAACTGGCGGACAAGGCCGAAGCCTCGCGCTTTACCGAGCTGCGCGGCTTTCTTGAGAGGGAGCTGCAGAAACTGGCTGGCCGTGGCGCAGCCGGATCTGCAGCAACTGATGCCGCACTCCTGGACCGGCTCGACCGCCTGGAGAGGGCGCTCTTGCAAGCCGTGGAACAGTCGGGCAACGGTCTTGCCGCCTGTATTGGCGAACTCGAAGATCGCCTCGAGCGGAAGGATGAGCTGGCCGCCCGTCGTCAACCGGGCGCCTACTGAGCCCTGCCCGTCGGGACGAGGGAGAATGGAACGGGATTTTCGGCAGGGTGGCCTGCCGAAAATCGTGTCTGACGAGGGTGTGTGGCGACGACGGAGTGGTGAGACTCAGCGCTCGCCGTAGGCGCGGCGTCCACCGCCGTGGCTGGCCTTCTGTGGCGAGTCATGGCGTCCGGTGCGCGACAGGCCATCGCGCCAGGGCGCGGCGGGTTTGGCGAAGCGCTTGTCGGCCTGTCCGGCCGGCAGGCCCGGAGTGCGCTTGTCAGCGCCTTGCCAGGCCGGTTTCCCGGGGGGACGCGGCTTGGCCGGAGCCGGGTGACGGGTCGGCTCGTGCCCGGCAACCACTTCGACCGGAATCGGCTGCCTGATAAAGCGCTCGATCTTTCTGACGTTGAACTGCTCGGCATGATGCACCAGCGAGATCGCGAGGCCGCTCCGCCCGGCACGACCGGTGCGGCCGATGCGGTGTACGTAGTCTTCGGCCGCCTTTGGCAGATCGTAGTTGAAGACGTGAGTGATGGTCGGCACATCGATGCCGCGCGCCGCGACGTCGGTGGCGACCAGGATTCGCACCTGGCCACGCCGGACGGCGGCGAGTGTGCGGTTGCGGGCACCCTGATGCATGTCGCCATGCAGCGCAGCGGCGTTCAGCCCGGCGACGTTCAGGCGATCGCTGACGTTGTCGGCATCGCGTTTGGTGGCGGTAAATACCAGCGCCTGGTCGATCGCTGCGTCACGCAGAAGGTGATCGAGCAGGCGGTTCTTGTGCGCCAGGTCATCGACGAAATGCATCCGCTGTTCAATGTGTTCGTGTCTGGATGAAGGGGCGTCGACCTGGATGCGCAGGGCGTTGCGCGTCATGCGCTGCGCCATCTCGCCGACCGTGCCGTCAAGCGTCGCCGAGAAGAGCATGGTCTGCCGTGTGGCCGGAGTGGCCGCGACGATCCGCTCGATGTCTTCGATGAAGCCCATGTCCAGCATGCGGTCGGCCTCGTCGAGGACCAGCATCTGCAACCGGGCAAAGTCGATCTTGCCAGAACTCATGTGGTCGATCAAACGGCCGGGAGTGGCAACCAGAATCTCCGGGTTGCGGCCGAGCAGTTCCATCTGCTTCGGATAGGGCATGCCGCCGAGGATGGCCACAGCCCGCACCTGGTGCAGTTGACGGCCGTATTTCTCGGTTGCCGCGGTGACCTGGAGGGCAAGTTCGCGGGTCGGCGTGAGGACCAGCATGCGCGGCTGCGCCGCCTGAAAGCGCTGCCGCTCGTAGCCGCGCGCCGCCGCCGGGCGGCGTTCCTGGCGCAGGCTGCGCGGACCGCCTGGCGGGCGTTCCTGCAGCGCCAGATGGTGCAAGGCGGGCAGCATGAAGGCGGCGGTCTTGCCGGAGCCGGTTTGCGAGGAAACCATCAGGTCGCGGCCCTCGATGGCTGCGGGAATGGCTTGTATCTGCACCGCTGTCGGCACGCTGTAGCCGGAATCGGTGAGGGCGGCGAGGATGGCCGGATGAAGGCCGATTTCTGCAAAAGTCATGTTCTCTTTCGAATGGATGTGGCGCGCGCCGCCGCAACGGCGGGACGCGCTGTTGAATCAAGAGGGGGCAACGCCAACCAACGAAAAGCTGAGAGACAGACTCTGTCCGATCAACGGCAGCCAGCACCAATCAGTACAAAAGCTTTGTGCCGGAACGGCGCTGATTGAATCGACACCAGAAGGCAGGAGGGCTTGAGAGTTACGGCCAGGTTCGCGATGCGCGGGGCACGGCACAGATCGCTGCGTCGTGCGGCGCGCATTATAACACCGCAACGCCTGCTGTCGAGTTTCGACTTCGTCGCAGGCTCCGGTCTGGCGATCGCGCCACCAACCGGAGGTACGTGAGGTTCGTCGAGAGGCACGGCGAGCAGCCCAATCTCCTGTCTCCGGTGGCTTGTCCTCGCCAGGCTTACCACCCATCACTTTTAATGTAATCTCTGATTATTACGAGGCAACACATTGAGAGACGATGGGAAAGACAGATAAGTTAGCGGACGAGGTACGGTTTGGTCTGGAAGAGGCCCTCCCTGGGATGCGCAAGACGATC
>NZ_JAEUOL010000135.1 GCF_016789985.1 Accumulibacter sp. | reverse complement strand
GTTCTACGGCATGGCCCGGCAACAGATCTCGCCGGTGCAACTGCTCAGCCTGCTGCTGATCATCGAGAGCGCGCAGATGACGATGCTGACGACGATGAACCTCCTGTGGTTTGCCGGCGCTTCGGCGGTGCAGCTGGTTGTGGTCGGCTATCTGCTCTGGCGCTGGGCCTCGGCCAGGGAAGAGAACCTCGCCCTGTCCCGCTTTCTGCAGTATCAGGTTTTCGGCTGGGCGCTGCTCGTCGCCGGGGCGGTCGTTCTTGCCTGGAGCCACGCCGACGTGATCGGTGGTCGCTGGAGCTTCGATCTTTTCGATCTGCTGCGCACGCCACAGATCGGCAAGTACCAGTCGGCGGCCTTCTACCTGCTGTTTTACGGCCTGGCCATCCGCACCCCGCTGTTTCCCCTGCATGGCTGGCTGCCCAACTCGGCCGGCTACGGGCTGATCGCCGTCGGCCCGGTACTGCTGCTCGGCGTCAAGGTGGGTATTTACGGCATGGCGCGTTTTCTGCTGCCGCTGACCGCCGAAGCGGTGATCATCTGGCAGCCCTACGTCGTTGCCTTTGCCATGGTCGGCGTCTTTTTTGCCGCGGTGATGGCCTTTCGGCAGGCGAACCTGCGCCGCTTGATGGCCTTCGCCGTCGTCAGCCACACCAGCCTGATCGTCATCGGTCTGTTCACCCTGCACCCGGCAGGATTGCAGGGCGCCTTGTTGCTGGCGGTCAACTTCGGTCTGGCGATCACGGTGATGCTGTTGATGGTCGGCTACGTCTATCGCCGCACCGGTACCACCAGCCTTGACCGGCTGGGCGGCCTGTTCGATCGCATCCCTTTCATCACCGTCGCTTTCCTGATCGGCGGCCTGGCACTGCTCGGCATGCCCGGGACGCCCGGATTCGATGCGGTGCATCTGGTACTCGAGGCCTCGATCGAGACCTTCGGCGCGCTGCCGACGATCGCCACCGCGCTGGGCAACGTGGCCGCTGCCGGTTTCCTGCTCTGGGCCTTTCAGCGCGCCTTCCTCGCGCCGCGGCCGCGCGACCTGCCGGCGGCGCGCATCGCGCCGACCAGCGCGATGGAGTATTTCGTCGGTGGCGCGACCCTGCTCGTCCTGCTCGCCGCCGGTTTCTACCCCGAGCCGTGGCTGCGCCTGACCGATAGCGCAACGCAGAGCTTGGCGGCGTATTTCCCGCATGGCTGAAGCGTCCACCTGGCCCCTGCTGAGCCTTCTGCTCGTCCTGCCGCTGGCCGGCGCGCTGGCCAGTGCCTTGCTGCGGCGCCCGCCCTGGGCACAGCGCATCGCCCTGGGCAGTGCCGGGCTGACCCTGTTCTGCTCGCTGCTGGTCGTCTACGCTTTCGATGCGGGTGACCCCGAATTTCAGCTGCTCGAGTCGGCCCCCTGGATCCCCGGCCTGAACATCCGTTATCTGGTCGGGATCGACGGAATTTCCGTGCTCTTCCTGCCGGCGACCGCGCTGCTGTTCTGTGGCGCCGTGGTGGCGGGCTGGCGGGTCAGCGCGACGGCCTCGCCACTTGCTCCGGGGCTGTACTTCGCCCTGTTGCTGCTGCTCGAAGCCGCGACGCTGGGTGTCTTTTGTGCGCTCGACACGATCCTGTTCTTCTGCTTCTGGGAATTCACCCTGCTGCCACTCTATTTTCTGGTCAGCCTGTGGGGCCTCGGCGCGGCGCGCCAGCGTGCGGCAGTACGCTATTTCCTGGTCATGCTGGCTGGTGGCGTGCCGCTGCTTTTCGGACTGCTCGGGCTGGCTTTCGGCAGCACAGGGGGCGGCGTTCCGGTCTTCGACCTGCCGACCCTGCTGGTCACGCCACTGCCGGAACGAAGCCAATACCTCATCTTTCTGCTCTTGCTGCTCGGCTTCGGGGTCAAGGTGCCGCTGGTGCCGCTGCATACCTGGCTGCCGTCAATGGCGATGGGCGCGCCGGCGGCGATCACCGCACTGCTGGTCGGACTGAAGCTGGGCGCCTACGGCCTGATTCGTTTCGCCATTCCGCTGGCACCGCTGGCGGCGCGCGATCTGCACTGGCTGCTGGCCGGTTTTGGGACGGTTGCCATCCTCTACGGCGGAGTTGCGGCGCTGACGCACAGCAATCTGCGCGGCATGCTGGCGTACTCGAGCCTGGCTCATGTCGGGCTGGTGCTGCTTGGTCTGGCGTCGTTCTCGGTTTACGGGCTGCAGGGCGCACTGCTGCAACTGCTCAATTTCAGCGTCGCTGCGGGCGGCGGCTTCCTGGTGCTCTCCTTCCTGCAACGCCGCATCGGTTCGACCGACATCACTCAGCTCGGCGGCGCGCTGCACAGCATGCCGCGGCTGTCCGGTTTTTTCCTGTTCTTCGGATTGGCCGGCATCGGACTGCCGGGAACCAGCGGTTTTCCCGGCGAGCTGCTGATCATCGTCACCGCGCTGCACGATCATACCGGTGCCGGTCTGGCCGCCCTGTTCGGCATGGTGCTCGCCACCGCGGCTTTCCTGTCGCCGTTCCGGCTGGCGTTTTTCGGGCCGGAGAAGCGTCCCGCGATGGCCGCCGCCGAGGACCTGCTGCCGCGCGAGATGGCGGTGCTCTTGCCGCCGTCCTTGCTGATCCTGACGGTCGGGATCCATCCGCTGCCGATCCTGGATCTGCTCAGGCCGACCGCCGAGGCCTGGGTAGCGGCGCTGGCGGGGTTGTAGGCGACTTCGTCCGTCGCACCGGCGATGACATTGGTCGAACTGTGCGCGGTCTCTGCCGGAAACCCGATTCTCGTGGTTTCGTCGACCCCAGGGTAGTCTGAGCAACGGCATCTGCTGCCCAGACCATTTTTCTGAAGCGGCAACGGGTGACGGATGGTCCGTTCGTGGGCGGGCTTCAGCGACCCCGGGAAGGAAAGACGCTGACGCGACAGTTGAGCGTCAGGGAACTCAGCGGTGGCAGTCCTGCCAGCCGTTTGCCGATCTCGTGCTCGATCTTGTTGACCAGGTCCCGGTCCTGGTGGAACTCCCGGGGTAGGAAGATCTCCGCTTCGAAGCGGCCGCCGAGATAGTGCAGAACGACTCGTTCGGGCTGTGGCAGACCGACGAAGGCGGGTGACAGGTGTTGCATCAGTTCTTCGCGACCAGGCAGGTTCTGACCGATGTTGTCATGGTCGAGATCGTCCTCGACGTCGACATGGACGAGGACGTCGGCCACTGCCGAGCGGCTTTCGAGGACTCGTTTGCGGGTCATTTCGGCGATGCGGTGACCTTCCGATACGCTGATCCTCGGGTCGACGCAGATGTGGGCATCGACCAGCGAGCGATGCGCCATGCGTCGGGTACGCAGATCGTGCAGGTTGCTCACCCCCGGGGTGTCGATGATCACCTGGCGGATGGCATCGACCTCCTCGACCGAAAGACCGGTGTCGATCAGTTCCTGCAGCGCGTCCCAGGCGAAGACCACGCCCATGCGTACGATCATGAAGCCGACGATCACTGCCGCGACGGAGTCGGCGAAGCTGTAACCCATCAGATTGCCGACGATGCCCAGCGCGACGACGAGTGACGACGCGGCGTCGGAGCGCGCATGCCAGGCGTTGGCGATCAGCATGGGCGAGCGCAGCCGCTCACCGACATGCAGCATGTAGCGGAACAGACCTTCCTTCGCCACCAGGGCCAGGCCAGCCGTCCACAGGGCCATCGGCGCGACCGGCGGCAGCTCTTCCAGGGATTGCAGTTTGACTCCGGCGCTCCAGATGATGCCGGCGCCGGTCGCCGCCAGAATCGCTCCGAGGGCAAAGGATGCCGCCGTCTCGATGCGGCCATGGCCATAGGGGTGGCTTTCGTCGGCCGGGTCCTTGCTGTGATGGGCAGCGAAAAGGACCAGGAAGTCGCAGACGAGGTCGGAAAGCGAGTGCAGTCCGTCGGCGATCAGGCCCTGCGAATGGGCGATGATGCCGGCGACGATCTGGGCGCCGGTGAGCAGGATATTCACCAGGACGCTGATCCAGGTGACCCGTTGCGTCATGGCGTGCCGCTCCGGGTCGTCGTAGGAAACGTCAGGCACGTCGTCTTGGCTGTTCATGGCTCCCTCTGTTTTTTTAGGCTGTATTTTCATTCTACAACGACGATACCCCGCACACCCCAAGGTTGCCGGGGGCGGGGTGGTCGAGCGGCAGGCGCGGATTTTCGTCGATAGACGTTAAGGCAAGCTTAAGACGGGTGGTTGGCGCTCCGGTACAATCTCGCCCTTCGACTTGGGCGGCTGCCGCAGCGATGTGCCGTCCTTGACCCGCCGCCTGTGCAGGCAGCCCCATTCATCCGGAGCCGTCATGGATATCGTCATCACCCCGGTCACCCGCACCACGGTCGGGTCGCTCATCGCGCTGGCACGCCAAGTCTGGCAATGTACCTATTCCGGGATCATCAGTCAGGAGCAGATCGACTACATGCTCGGCCAGCGCTACAGCCCGCAGCGCCTGTTCGAGGAACTGGCGATGCCCGGCGTCTGGTGGGACCAGGCGACGATCGACGGTCGGCTGGCGGGTTTTTCTTCCTGTCTGCTGGCCCCGGCGGGGAGTGAAATGAAACTCGACAAGCTGTACGTGGATCCGCAACGGCAGCGCACGGGCATCGGCGGCCGGCTGATCGCCCGGGTGGAAGAGCATGCCCGGGCGAGCGGCTGCCGAACGCTGATTCTGGCGGTCAACAAGCGCAACGAACGGGCCATCGCAGCCTACCGCAAGCAGGGCTTCGCCGTCCGCGAGTCGGTCTGCGTCGATATCGGGCAGGGCTTCGTCATGGACGACTTTATAATGGCCAGGTCACTGCGCGCGCCGGCTGCACAATCCTGAACCCGTATGAAGCTGACTTTCGTCAAGATGCATGGCCTGGGCAACGACTTCGTCGTGCTCGATGGCGTTCGCCAGTCGATCAAGCTGAGTCGGGCGCAGGTGCGCCTGCTGGCCGATCGGCATTTCGGTGTTGGCTGCGACCAGGTGCTGCTCGTCGAGCCGACGCACCAGGCGGGAGTCGATTTTCGCTATCGCATCTTCAATGCCGATGGCGGCGAGGTCGAACAGTGCGGCAACGGGGCACGCTGCTTCGCCCGTTTCGTGCAGCAGGAGGGCCTGACCGCCAAGCGCGAGATCCGCGTCGAAACCATGCGTGGCGTGATCGTGCCACGCCTCGAGGATGACGGTTCGGTGACCGTCGACATGGGTGTGCCGACTTTCGACCCGGCACGGGTTCCGTTTGTCAGTGACGCCGACGATTTGCTGCAGGTACTGCAGGTGGCCGACGAGGCGATCACGATTACCGCCGTCGGTATGGGAAATCCCCACGCCGTTCAAGTGGTCGGCGACGTGGATACCGCGCCGGTCGAGCGGCAGGGTCCGCTGATCGAGGCGCACCCGCGCTTCCCGCAGCGCGTCAACGCGGGTTTCATGCAGGTGGTCGACCGGCAGGCGATTCGCTTGCGGGTTTTTGAACGGGGTGTGGGCGAAACGCTGGCCTGCGGCAGCGGCGCCTGTGCCGCCGTGGTCGCCGGCATCGCGCGCGGCCTGCTCGTTTCGCCGGTTCGTGTCGCAACACGGGGTGGCGAACTGAGCGTTGCCTGGCGTGGCGCGGCTGCTCCGGTTCTCATGACCGGCCCCGCAGTCACTGTCTTCAAGGGAGAGATCGAGTTATGAGAGCGGAAGAAGTTGCGCGCTATCTGCAGGAAAATCCACAGTTTTTCGAACAGCACGCGGATCTGGTCGCCAATCTGGTGGTGCCGCATCCGCATGGCGGGCGAACGATTTCGATCACCGAACGCCAGATGCTGGCGTTGCGCGACAAGAACCGGCAGCTCGAAGGCAAGATGGGCGAGTTGCTGCAGTTCGGCGAGGAGAACGATGCGATCAGCGAAAAGATGCACCGCCTGGCGGTGGGAATGATCGCTGCCAGGAGCTTTCAGTCGGTGCTGCACACGCTCAACTTCCACCTGCGCGACGACTTTGCCGTGCCGCATGTCGCCGTGCGTCTGTGGCGCCACCCGGAAGGGCGCGAGGAGCTGCCGGAGTTCACCGATGTCAGCCAGCAACTGCAGGCGTTCGCCGAAACGCTGACGCAGCCCTACTGTGGATCGACCAGCGGTTTCGAGACCTCTTCCTGGTTCGGTGAGGCGGCGACCCATGTGCGCTCGCAGGGGCTGATCGCCATGCGCAACGGAGGCGGCACGATGGGCATGATCGCGCTCGGCAGCGAAGATCCCGAACGTTTCTACGCCGCAATGGGCACGATCCACCTCGAGCGGCTCGGCGAGATGGCTTCGGCAGCCCTCGCGCGCGTTCTCGTTTGAGGTCGCGCCGCGTGTCCGGCGAGACTCCCAGCGGGTTACCGGGCGCCTGCCGCGCTGCGTGTGGCGTTTGCGCTCCGCCCGCACCGTTTTTGCGCTGTGCCGCATCGACCCGCCTGACGTTGACTTCGGGTGAGACGGTGCCGTCCGGGCTGGCCGGATGAGCAGCCGCGGGCGCCTCGCCAGCATCGGCGCCTACCTCGACGAGCTCGCCCGGCAGCGGCGCCTGTCGGCACATACGGTGCGGAATTACCGGCACGATCTCGAGCAGCTCTGCGGCCTGCTTGGCGAATTGCCCGGCGAGCTGTCGGACGATGACGGCTTTGCCGGCGTTCAGACACATCACATACGCCGCTTCGTCGCGCAGTTGCACACGCGTGGCCTCGGTGGCCGCTCGCTCGGGCGCACCCTTTCCGCGTGGCGCGGCTTCTATCGCTGGCTTGGCCGGCACAGCGAGACGACGCACAATCCGGTCGCTGGCGTGCGGCCGCCGCGGAGCCCGAAGGCGCTGCCGAAAGTGCTGTCGCCGGACGAAGCGAGTCGGCTGCTCGCCGCGGAGAGCGAAAACCTGCTGCAGGTGCGCGATCAGGCGATGTTCGAGCTGTTCTACTCGTCCGGATTGCGCCTCGCCGAACTCGCCGCGCTCGACCTCGCCTGTCTCGAGGACCTGCTGGCCGGCGAGGTGAGGGTGCTCGGCAAACGCAACAAGCTGCGCATCGTCCCGGTCGGCAGCAAGGCGCGGGAGGCCGTTGCGGCCTGGGTGGAGCAGCGCGGCAGACTGGCGGCCGCTGACGAAGTGGCGCTCTTCGTCAGCCAGCGCGGTAGCCGTCTCGGGGTGCGCATGATCCAGCTACGCCTGCGCCGTCGTGGTCTGCTGCAGGGTCTGCCGCAGCGGGTGCATCCACACATGTTGCGCCATTCGTTCGCCTCGCACGTGCTGCAGTCCTCGGGCGATCTGCGTGCCGTGCAGGAAATGCTCGGGCATGCCAGCATCGCTTCGACGCAGGTCTATACCCATCTCGACTTCCAGCATCTGGCTGCGGTGTACGACCAGGCACACCCGCGCGCCAGGCGCAAGCCGGAGTAGGTCCTTCGGGCGAAGAGCTGAGCCGAAGGTCCGAAGGTCCGGATGCCCGCTGGCCAGACCGGGCAGGACGGGCGGGGAGCGCGCCTTGCGCCGCGCCGCGTGCTTGCCCGCCAAGCTTCCGTTTTGCGCCGGGGAGGGCTACCATTCGCCGCTCGTTGACTGGCCGGCCTGCGGCGGGCGCGCCCTACGCCGGTCGGTGCGCCGTGTCCTGCGTCACCAGCCGGTGTGGCCTGATTTTGTTCCAAGGAGCGTAATGACCGAAACCGACGACATCCTGGCGGTTCCGCTGTGGATCAACGGCCATGCCTTTCTGACCATGGCGCCGGCCTTCTTCGATGTCTGCGCGCCGCGCAGTGGCCACCTCGTCCGCCGTACGCCCCTGTGTGGCGCCAGCCAGGCACGGGTCGCCGTCGAGGCCGCCGCCAGCGCCCTGCCGGGCTGGGTTGCCTGGCCACTCGCCGAACGGGCGGCGCGGCTGGTGGTGCTGGCCGACGCGCTGGCCGGTTATGCAGCGCACTTTGCCGACCTGATCGCCGAGGAGACCGGTCAGCCGGCCACTTCGGCCGCGGCCGAAGTGGCCGCGGCGCTGCAGGTTCTGCGGGGCGCGGCGGACAGTGCCGAGGCAAGCGCTGGCAGCGTCGTCGTCGGCCTTGTCTGCGACGATCGCACCCCCTTGCTCGGCCTGTTGCAGCGCGCCGTCCCAGCCCTGCGGGCGGGCGCCACGCTGGTCATCAAGCCAAGTCCGCAAGCCCCGTCGGTGGCGGTGGCGCTGGCCGAACTGACTGCGCAGTGTGGTTTTCCGGATGGTGTATGCAACGTGCTGCACGGTGATCTGGCGGCGATCGACGGACTTTGTGCCAGCGCCGAGGTCAAGTTGCTGCTGTTTGCCGGCGACCCGCTGCTGGCCGCCCGGGTTGCCGTGATCGCCACCCGGCACGGCAAGCCTTTCGTGGACTGAAGCATGCACCGCATCGTCCATCTCGAACGGGATTCGATCATCGCCCAGCTTCGCCGGCCGGATTTCCCGCATCACTGGGTGGAGCATGCGCAGACCGTGCAGGCGCAGGTCGGCAAGCGGCTGGCCGGGGCAACGATCACCATCGTCAACAAGCTGCGGATCGACGCTGAACTGATCGCCACACTGCCAGCATTGCAGATGGTCGCCGTTGCCGCCACGGGAACCAACAACGTCGACCTCGACGCCTGCCGGGCGCGCGGCATCGCCGTTTCCAACATCCGCGGCTACGCTGTCCGGACGGTTCCCGAGCACGTCTTCGCGCTGCTGCTGGCGCTGTCGCGCAATCTGCCGGCCTATCGACAGGCGGTCGCTGCCGGCAAGTGGCAGGCAGCGCAGCAGTTCTGTTGCTTCGATTACCCGATCCGCGACCTGCACGGCGCAACGCTGGCGATCGTCGGTAGCGGCAGTCTGGGTGGCGGCGTCGCGCGGCTGGCCGAGGCCTTCGGCATGTGCGTGCTGCGCAGCGAACGCAAGGGCGCGGCGCAATTGCGCCCGGGTTACACTCCGTTCGCACAGGCGCTGCGCTCGGCCGATGCGGTTTCCCTGCACTGCCCCTTGACTCCTGAAACCAGGAATCTGATCGGCGCAGCCGAGTTGCACGCGATGAAGCCGTCGGCCCTGCTGATCAATACGGCGCGCGGTGGTCTGGTGGACGAGGCGGCCTTGGTCAGTGCCCTGCGGCAGGGCTGGATCGCCGGTGCGGGCTTTGATGTGCTGACCGTCGAGCCCCCGAGCGAGGGCAATGTCCTGCTGGCGCCCGACTTGCTGGCGCTACCGAATTTTCTGCTGACGCCGCACGTCGCCTGGGCCAGCCAGCCGGCGATGCAGACCCTCGCCGATCAGCTCATCGTCAACCTCGAAGCCTTCGCGCGCGGCGAGCCGCAAAACCGGGTCGCCTGAATTCGACGGGGCGCACGGCGAGCAGGAGGGCCAGCCTGGCCAGCGTTGCTTTTTGTGCGGTTTTCCACCATCCTCCGCGCCTTCGGGATGGCGTTTTCGATGCTCGCCAGGTGCTGAGCTTCCCCCGAAGTTTCGTCTTCCGAAGGTGACGTACCCTTGACGTTTCTTTGATGGGCGAACGATGAAGCGTGCTTATCCGGTTGTCTCCCAGACGCACTACCGGTAGGATGTGGAGCATCTGCGCCAATCTGGGGCGACCATGGTTATCGACGTGCTTGACAGAGGCGATTGGCCGTTCCCGCGCTCGCTGCCAGAGTTTCAGCGACGG
>NZ_JAEUOL010000273.1 GCF_016789985.1 Accumulibacter sp. | reverse complement strand
GAAGTTGCGTGTCACCGGCAACAAGGCTGAAGACAAGAAATACTATCGGCACTCGGGTTACCCGGGCGGCATCTATGAGACGAACTTCACCAAGATGCAGCAGCGCTTCCCGGGGCGTGTCCTCGAACAGGCCGTGAAAGGAATGCTCCCGAAAGGACCGCTTGGCTACGCGATGATCAAGAAAATGAAGTGCTATGCCGGCGCAACCCATCCGCACGCTGCTCAGCAGCCGAAGGTTCTGGAACTTTAAGGGATCACGATGGCAGATAATTATTTTTACGGTACGGGTCGGCGGAAGAGCGCCGTGGCCCGCGTTTTCATGAAGCGCGGCAGTGGCAAGTTTGTCGTCAACGGCAAACCGGTGGACGACTTCTTCTCGCGGGTTACCGGGCGAATGATCGTCCGCCAGCCGCTGCAATTGATCGAGCAACCAACCGATTTCGACATTCTGGTCAATGTCTCGGGCGGTGGTGAATCCGGGCAGGCTGGCGCAGTCCGCCATGGCATCACCCGGGCGCTGATCGCCTACGATGTCTCGCTCAAGCCGACGCTGTCAAAAGCCGGTTTTGTCACGCGCGACGCGCGCGAAGTGGAACGCAAGAAGGTTGGCTTCCACAAGGCGCGCCGGCGCAAGCAGTTCTCCAAGCGCTGATCGGTTCCTGTTGCAACGCGGAGGCCGCCCTTGGGCGGCTTCTGTGTTTCAGGGCTCCGGCAGCCATCCTTACACGATCTCGCGAAGGCTCTCATGATCACAGTAGGAATCGTCGGCGGCACCGGCTATACCGGAGTCGAATTGCTACGTCTGCTGGCGCAGCACCCGGAAGTCCGGATCGCCAGCATCACTTCAAGAGCGGATGCCGGCAGCGAAGTCGCGCAGATGTTCCCGAACCTGCGCGGGCGGCTGCGCCTCAAGTTCGAGGATCCTGCCAAAGCCAATCTCAGGGCCTGCGACCTGGTCTTCTTTGCCACGCCAAACGGGGTGGCCATGGCACAGGCCCCCGCCCTGCTCGATGCCGGCGTGCGGGTGATTGACCTGGCGGCCGACTACCGCATCACCAACGTTGCCGAGTGGAGCCGGTGGTATGGCATCGAGCATGCCAGCCCGGCATGGGTCGCAAAGGCGGTCTATGGACTTCCCGAACTGAACCGTGCGGCGATCCGCAACGCGCGTCTGGTGGCCAACCCGGGCTGCTATCCAACCGCCGTGCAGCTTGGCTTCATGCCGCTGCTCGAAGCTGGACTGGTCGAGCCTGACCATCTTGTGGCAGACGCCAAGTCAGGCGTTTCAGGTGCCGGACGCAAGGCGGAAGTTCCCGCCCTCTTCGCGGAAGCCGCCGACAACTTCAAGGCCTACGCCGTTCCCGGACACCGCCACCTGCCGGAGATCAGACAGGGTCTGTCGCAAATGGCCGGCAACCCGGTCGGCCTCACCTTCGTACCCCACCTGACACCACTCATCCGCGGCATTCATGCGACGCTCTACGCCCGCATCAAGTCCGCTGCCGATTTCCAGGCGCTGTTCGAGGAGCGTTACCGTAACGAGCCGTTTGTCGATGTCCTGCCATCCGGGTCACATCCTGACACCCGCTCGGTGCGCGCCGCCAACCTCTGTCGCCTGGCGGTGCACCGTCCGCAAGGAGGAGACGTACTGGTGGTGCTGTCGGTCATCGACAACCTCGTCAAGGGTGCCGCCGGGCAGGCCGTACAGAATCTCAACATCATGTTCGGACTGCCGGAAACCGAAGGCCTGCAACAGCTTGCCGTACTACCCTGAACGGCAGACACAACCCGCCGGCCAGCCACGCGCGCATCACACCTCTTCCCGAGCCGAAGGGAGTGGCGACGCGGCAAAGATGTTATGATTCGGCCGCCACCACGAACCGGAGTGCAGATCGCTTCGTCCTGCCTTGCAACTGCGAACCGGCAGCGCATCGAATACTCGACCGGACTGCCCTGAGCAAGCTGACACAAACGCTCGGCCTGAGCAGCCCGGAAAACATGGTGGCAACAGGCGCAGCACTGGAACTCCTGCAGGATACCCGTGTCAAATGCGCATTGCACGATTGGCAACCGTTGGCCAACGCGCTGTACAAGCGTGTATCGTCGCGCAGACCCGGCGACGGTAACAGAAAGAATGGCGACGCTCAGAGTCACCGGTTGCGCGTCAAACCGCACCGTGCAGGCTCAAGAATCAGTTATTGGAGGATGTGTAATGAATGTAGCAACGGAAATGCCGATGCCTTTCGTGTTCACCGACAGCGCGGCGGGCAAAGTCAAGGAACTGATCGAAGAAGAAGGCAACCCGGACCTCAAGCTGCGGGTATTCGTCACCGGCGGTGGCTGCTCGGGTTTCCAGTATGGCTTCACCTTTGACGAGGTGGCCAACGATGACGATACCGCGCTGCAGAAAAACGGCGTCACTTTGCTGATCGACCCGATGAGCTACCAGTATCTGGTCGGCGCCGAGATAGATTATACGGAAGGACTGGAGGGCTCGCAGTTCGTGATCAAGAACCCGAACGCGTCGTCAACCTGCGGCTGCGGATCGTCCTTTTCGGTTTAAGCGGAAAGCGACTACGCTGGAAGAATCCCCTGCACTTGCCAGGCATGTGGCAAGTGCAGGGGATTCTTCCGTACACGACAATATTTAATGACTGCGCTTCGGCGGGCTGATCTTCCGGCCCGCCGACGGTAGCCCTGCCTCTACGGATCACACCCGCCGGAGCAGAGTGGCAAGCGTCGCCAGCAGAGCCGCGGCGCAGACCCCATGGCCGATCGCCAGCCACAGAGTGAAACCACTGAGCACGGTGACCGCCCCCAGGGTGATTTCGGAGGTCAGCAACAACAGCAACAACAATGCAGCCTTGCGCCGCTGCTCATCACCCAGCACCTGCAGCGCCGCCGCCCCCAAAACCAGGAGGGTGCCGAACGCCGCGTAGCGGTGCAGCAAGTGCAGGCTGAGGCTGCCCGGGTCACCCGCCTGCGGCACCGCGACCAGCGTCGGGAACGGCTTCAGGACTGCCCAACCGTCCATTCCCGGCCACCACCGACCCGCACAATCGGGAACCGTGTTGCAGGCCAGCGCTGCGTAACTCGCACCGATCATCGCCCCGAGGACCACCGTCAGCGACAGCAGCGCCGCGCCAAACCGCAGCAGCCTGGTCGGGGCAGTCGGTCTCTGCATCATCGATTCCGTTCGGCTGGCCAGAACCACTCGCCAGGAAAAGGTGACCAGACCGAGGCCTCCCAGGATGTTGAGGAAACCGACCAGGGTCAACCTCGGGTCTGCGCTCCAGATGCCAAGCGCCGAGAGCGCCAGCATCAGCAGCAGGAGCAGCGTTGCCGGACGTGCTGCCGGACGGATTGCCGGCCGCCGCCAGCAGTGCCAGACCAGAATGCAGGCGAGCAGCAGGGACAGTGAAGCGCCCACCCGGTGCAACAGGCGCACCGGTCCGAACTGCTGCGCCGCCGGTTCTCTGGCCAGCCAGCGACCGTAGCAGGCTGGCCAGTCGACACAACCAAGACCTGCTCCGTCAAGCCGCAGGTAAGCGCTGAGCAGCACCACAAGTAGCGACAGGGCGGCCAGCAGCAGCGCGATCGCCCGGATTTTCCGCAGGCGCAGGCCCTGACTCGCGATCAACGGGCGTTGCCCGGCGCATGCACCATACGCAACTCGTGATTCAGCCAGAGCAGCAGACCGAGGACGACCATGGCACCGCCCTGATGCGCTGCTCCCAGTTCCACTGGTACCGCCAGCAGCAGTGTTGCGATCCCGAGACCAATCTGGGCGAAAGTGGCCAGCAGCAGCAGTGTCGCCACCCGGCGCGCGACAGGTGAAACGGCCGCCGCGCGAATCTTCCACCAGAACCAGGGCACGAGAAAGGCCAGTAGCCAGGCCCCCAGCCGGTGGTCGAACTGGACCAGGGCCATGTTGTTGAAGAAGTTCAGATACCACGGATCGAGAATGAAACTCTCGGGCGGCAGCAGATGCCCGTTCATCAGCGGAAAGCTGTTGTACGCCTTGCCGGCGCGAATGCCGGCGACGAAACCACCGCTCACCACCATGTAGCCGATCAGGATCGTCAGCCAGAAGCCGCTGCGCTGCAGCCGCCTCAGCGCTGCGTCATGGGTCACCCGACCGCGCTCGGCAAGCAAGCCGAGCGCCACCCAGAACATCGCGACGAAGATCAGGAAAGCCAGCGACAGATGCGCCGTCAGGCGGTAATGGCTGACGCGAGGATCGTCAACCAGCCCGCTTTTCACCATGTACCAGCCCATCGCCCCCTGCAGACCACCGAGCACGAAGATGCCGAGCAGCCTCGGCACCAGTGGTCGGTCGATCCTGCCGCGCAGCCAGAAGTAAAGAAAAGGGAGGAGGAAGACGACGCCGATCAGACGTCCCAGAACGCGATGCCAGTACTCCCAGAAGAAGATCCCCTTGAATTCGTCGAGCGTCATCTGGTGATTGACCTGCTGGAATTCAGGCGTCTTCTGGTACTTTTCGAAGGTTTCGTCCCACTCGGCCTGATTGAGCGGCGGGATGACGCCGACGATCGGCTGCCACTCGACGATCGAGAGACCGGAATGCGTCAGACGGGTGACGCCACCCACCACCAGGATGGAAAAAACCATGGCGCTGCACAACAGCAACCAGAGCGCGACGGGTCGACGAGCGACTGTATTCATGACCGGGAAACCAGGCAGGGAAACAAGGGCGAAGGCGCGAATTATATGCCCTTTGCGAAGCTCCTTGAACGCTCCTCGCAGTGCGACGTTTGGCCGCAGCCGAAACGCCGGGATGCCGATGGTTGCTGGCTTTGCCGCCCCTCAGAGGGTTTCCCCGTTCTTGACGTGCATCAAATCAATTGACCACCCGCTACGGGTATTCTTCCGCCAATTGTGCCCCGCAAGGGCCAAGAAATTCGCGGTTATCCGCAACTTACCACGCGCCGCGAGCGCAAATCTGTGATGGAGGACACAAACATGGCCGAAAACAACGATGGCGACATTCCGTTCATGCAGAGGCTACTGGACAACCATTTCCTGCTTCTGTTCCTCGGCGTGGCGTCACCGGGGCTGCTCTACATCCTGTGGGGCATCATCGACATCATGAACACGCCGGTCGCCAGGTAAGCCAATCAGCCATATCAGGGAGAGTCAAATATGAGTGCAATTCTGCCGCCGACCGATCGGCTATGGTGGAAACAGCCCATCGACAAGGTCGAATGGGCGTGGATCGCGATTGCCTTCATCTGGGGCATGGTCATGTTCGTGATGATGATTTACTGGCACATCTACGGCAAACAAAACCTGTCCAACGAAGCCTACAAGACCACCCCCGAGATGTTCGCCGCCAAGGCCGAGAAATTCATCGCCGAAAATACCATCCGCACCGAGACCGACCAGCAGATCCCGGTGGTCAAGGTGCCGGCCGGCGGTGACGGCTACCTGATCGCCCGCCTGTGGGCCTGGTATCCGATCCTCGAACTGGAAAAGGGTCAGACCTACAAGATCCATCTGTCGTCGATGGACTACAACCATGGCTTCTCGCTGCAACCGGTGAACATCAACATCCAGGTAATCCCGGGCTACGAGCACGTCGTCAAGATGACCCCGACCAAAGAGGGCACCTACGCCATCGTCTGCAATGAATACTGCGGCATCGGCCACCACTCGATGCTCGGCCGTATCTACGTGAAATAAAGGGGGAAACAATAGATGGCAACGACTTACCGCACCTGTCCCGTCTCCGGACTGCAGTTCGAGGACCAGGCCGAGAAGCTGATGCGCTGGAACGCCGTCGCCGGCGTCCTCTGGCTGCTGGCCGGCGGCATCACCGCGCTGCTGGTGATCCTGACCCGCTGGCCGGCGATCAAGCTGCTGCCGGCCGATCAGTTCTACCTGATCCTGACCGCCCACGGCATCGACATGCTGATCCTGTGGATCCTGTTCTTCGAGATGGCCGTGCTCTACTTCGCCTCGTCGACCCTGCTGCGCTGCCGACTGGCGA
>NZ_JAEUOL010000254.1 GCF_016789985.1 Accumulibacter sp. | reverse complement strand
GCGCCATCAACCGCTCTGACCAGCGCCTTTCGCTCAAACTCCATCTCACCCATCGGGTGACCCTCCCTCTTGGCCCCAAACCCTCATCAATGCTCAGTTTGCACCAATGCTGGGAGGTTCAACTGAGGAAAATAGGTTGAAGGGGGAAGTCCTCTACTCCCCCGGCAAAGGGAAGGGTTAGCCGAACGGCAAGGGTGTGGCGGGTGACTGCGAATCTCTGGAGGAAGCCGAAGGCAGAAGGCAAAGCACTGGCCTGACGAACAGGAAGCGGATACCAGGTGGCCAATATCGTCAAAGCCCGAAACTTGTATGGAACACCGTGACATAGAACCGACCGCTGTAAGCGTGAAGGTGGGTGTGCAATACCCGAGGCGATCTGGCAGTCTGCCACGTGCGACTGCGGTCGAGAGATTGCGGGATGGACGGCCAGCAGTCCTCGATGGTCGCCCCCGGTTTGCCAAGCCCTCGATCGATGATGGTAGAAAGGTGGGGATTGCAGCCATGGATCCCGACTTCGATCGAGGCCGCAGCCTCTGTCCCTGAAGGAATTCGCTGGCCGCCACCTCAATCAGCAGAGTGCGCTCGACAGTGGGGGATGACGAACTCGGCGCCATCAGGCGTACGGGATGTCCATGCTGGTGCAACAGCAGCGCCCAGTGATGTGCTCCCGCTGAGGCTTCCACGATCAGGCAGGACGGCAACCGCGCAATCAGCTCCAGCAAATGCTGGCCGGCTACTGTGAGCCTGACCAGCGCGGCCTTGCCGTGATCATCACGGGCACGGCAAAGACGTTCCTGGCGAGATCGATCCCGACGGCGATCATGCTCGGGGTCTTCCCCTTCGTGGCTCCGGGGTGCTTTGCAAACTCTCTCGGGGTACTGTTGCCGTTCGCGATTTCCGCTGCAACCACGGGACGGGAAAGTTCCTTTGATTCGGAAGGCTCCCGTAAAATGGCAGCCTGTGTTTCTTTCTCTGATCCCGCGTCCGCAAGTGGTTCCGCCTGAAGAACGGCGGGCCGCAGAACCGACCAACTGGAAAACTGCTGAAGCGTATGAGCCTTGGCCCTTGCAGACCCTTGCCGGCCGCGACGGGTCATCTGGTCGGTTATGATCCGGAAGGCAACGGGAATCATGGCATTGCGCTTCTCCGCGTGGTCAAGGGCGTCCCACAACACCTCGACACCCATACCCTCGAAAGCGCCGAGTCGGTGATCCTTTTCCTTGCGCAGCAAACCCGACCTGCTCGCCCTGGCAATCGACACCTTGACCTGCTGGAGCACCGGCAGGAGTGCCTGGCGACCGGCAGATCGCTGGTTGCGTCAGCAATACCCGGCAGTTCAGGCCAGCGTACCAAGCCCCAATGGACCTTGCGGGTCGATGGGGCGGAATGGCCCCGCGGTCGTCTTCGCACGGCGCAAGCGTACGCCTTCGATACTGCTTACCGAGACGCATCGAAAAGTACTTCACTGGCGCTTGTGGAACGAACTGTACGTGTACAACGGATCACCGGGCCGAGATGGACGACCGGCTGGCCCGCAGACTTGACGTTGCCGTGGAAACGCACTGCGCGCACGGGCGGGATGCGGCAGTTTCCGTTTTTGCCGCCGGCCAGGGGCTGACGGGCAACTGGCGGCTCGACCTGGATACTCTTCCCGCGGCTCCGGACGAGCGAATCGTGTCACCCTGCGGTACAACCCGCTACTTCTGGCCACCATGATCAATGACAATGATCGAAATCGACGGACTCGCCATCGAGTACCAGCTACTTCCCGCGCAACGGGCCGGCCACCCGACGCTGGTCTTTCTGCACGAGGCACTGGGCAGCATCTCGCTGTGGCGTGATTTCCCTGCGCGCGTGGCGCAGGCGACCGGCTGCCCAATCCTGGTCTGGTCGCGCCTCGGTCACGGACACTCGGCAGCACTGCCGGCGCGACGCACACCGCGCTACCTGCACGAGGAGGCAGTGCAGCGCCTGCCGCCGCTGCTGGCGGCGCTGGCGATTGAACGACCGGTACTGATCGGGCACAGCGACGGGGGGTCGATTGCGCTGATTCACGCTGCCGCCCTGCCGGGACAGGTGGCTGGTGTCATCGTTCTGGCCCCGCACGAGTTCGTCGAGGACAAGGCGCTCGACGGTATCCGCCGGGCCGGCGAACTGTTCGCCAGCAGCGACTGGCCGCACCGCTTGGCCCGCCATCACCGCGACGCGGAAAGCGTCTTCCGCGCCTGGCACGATACCTGGCTGTCGCCCGAATTCCGTGACTGGAGCATTACCGACTGCCTGCCGGCGATTGACTGCCCGGTGCTTGCCATCCAGGGGGAAAACGACGAATACGCGACGATGCGGCAGATCGAGTGCATCGGCGAAGCCGCCGGAAACGTCGAACTGCTCAGGCTGGCCGAATGCGGGCACTCGCCGCAGCACGATCAGCCGCAGGCAGTGGTGGAGGCGATTGTTTGTTTCGTCGATCGGCTGGGGTGCGCGGCAAGCGACTGAAGCGGCCCACGCTCGGCACCCGCCAGTGCCGGGCGGCTCAACCCGCCTGCCCGGTGCCGGCTGTCAGAAGCCGGGCTGCCGGGTCCTGCCGATAGAAGCGGGCGAGGTGGGCATAGAAGGCCGGATACTCTTCCAGGAGAAGATCCGGGGTCTCGAAAAATGCCTCGCTCATGACGGCGAAGAATTCGCCCGGATTTTCTGTGGCGTAAGGGTCGAACAGGGTTTCCTCGCCGTGCGCCTCCGCCTCGTCCACCAGCGCACAGAAATCATCGTAGCTGGCC
This sequence comes from Accumulibacter sp., assembly GCF_016789985.1. Lineage (GTDB taxonomy): Bacteria > Pseudomonadota > Gammaproteobacteria > Burkholderiales > Rhodocyclaceae > Accumulibacter. Next base: position 4,174 of record NZ_JAEUOL010000254.1, on the reverse strand, counting down.
AGCAGCACCCGCTGCCAGTCGGCGCGCGCCATGCCCGGCGGCAGCGGAGGAATGCCGTTTGCTTCGCCGTTCAGCATGTCCAGCTTGTGGGCGAACTCGTGGATGACGACGTTGTAGCCGGCACCGGCCATCTGCGCGTCGCGCCAGGAAATCAGCAGCGGTCCGCCATCCCAGGCCTCACCCGAGGCGAGTTCCTGATACTCGTGGACGATGCCGAATTCGTCCTCGATGCTGCGCGGGATGATGAACTCGTCGGGGTACACGATGATTCCCACCCAGCCGTGGTAGTGATCGAGACCGAGGTTGAGGATCGGCAGACAACCTTGCGCCGCGATCGAAACGCAGATTGCGTCCGACAACTCGAGTCCACCAGCTGCGGTGAACTCCTTCTCGGCAAGAAAATCCTCGCTCAGTCGACGCAGCCGGAGCCGCTCTTCACCGGTCAGCCAGGCGAAAAAGGGCAGTTGCGCCAGGATCTCCTGCCACAGGGCGTCGGGTACCGGCATTCGCTCCTGCCGGTTGGTCAACCAGCCAAGCCACTTGCCGATCACGACCGCTTTGCCCGCGGCGAGGCAGTCGTCAGGTAGATACCAGCAAAGATCAGGGCAATGCCGAGGTAGTGATACGACTGCGGGATCTCGGCGAGAAAGATCGCCGATAGGATGGTGCCGAAGACCGGCATCAGATGAATGAACAGGCTGGCCTTGCTGGCGCCGACCTCGCCGACGGCGCGATTGTAGAAGACGTAGCCGAGAAAACCGGGAAAGACGCCGGTGTAGGCGATGCCGGCAAGCGAACTGGCTGAAACGGAGATTGTTCTCCCCTGTGCGACCTCCCAGGCGTAGCCCGGCGCCAGCGCCAGCAGGCCGACGCAGGTGAAGGCGGCGAGCAGCAGCATTGCGTCGACACCGACTGGCCGCCACTGCAGTCCGATGGTGTACAAGGCCCAGGTGAACACTGCGCCGAGCATCCAGAGATCACCGATGTTGAGACTCAGGCCGGCCAGGGTATCGGGATCGCCACGGCAGACGATGATCGTGACACCGGTGAAGGAGAGCAGCACGCCGCCCCACTCGATGGCACGCAGACGCTTTTTCAGGAAGAGCCACGATAGCGTGATGGTGGCGATCGGGATGAAGGAGTTGAGCAGGACCGCATTGGTCGCCGGAGTGTATTGCAGGCCGATGTAGGCCAGCGTGTTGTAGCCACCGACGCCGAGCAGTCCGAGGAGGACCACACTCTTCCAGTTGCGGCGCAGCAATGACCACTGCGCACGCAGATGCGGCAGGGCCAACGGCAACACCAGCGCAAGCGCGATCGCCCAGCGCCAGAAAGCGAGCGACAGCGGCGGCACCTGGTCGCGAATCGCCCGCCCGATGACCATGTTGCCCGACCAGAACAGGGTGGTCAGAACGAGCAGCAGATACGGATGGTGCAGGCGGACGAGCATCAATGGAGGCCGGCAGGGAAAAGGCGCATTATGCATGAAGCGCGGTCCCCCCTTTATAATGAGCCCATGGTCTCGGTCATTCACTCGCTCGCCGCACACGGCGACTTCGAACAATTCCTGCAGGCACTCGCGGAAGGCCTCCCGGCGGCCGAACACGACCGCATCCGCCGTGCGGTCGAGCACGCCCGTTCGATCTATGGCGAGCGACGGCTAGGGAGTGGCGAGGATGTCTGGGGCCATGCACTCGGAATGGCCCTGATCGTCGCCGGGCTCAAGCTCGATGCCGACTCGCGGCTGGCGGCCCTGCTCTTCGCCATACCGGCACTGCACGAACACGGCCTGACGGAGATTGAAGCGACCTTCGGTTCGAGCGTCGCCCATCTGGTCGGCGGCATTTCGCGCCTCAACCGCATGCGGCCGATCACGCGCGGCTTTGCCGCTCACGCGGCCGACAGCGAAGAAAAGAACCCGCAGGAAATGAAGGCGCAGATCGAGGTGCTGCGCAAAATGCTGCTGGCCATGGTCGAAGACATTCGGGTCGTCCTGCTGCGTCTGGCTTCACGCACCCAGACGCTGCGCCACTATGCCGCCGAAGCGGACGAACTGCGCGTGCCGGTGGCGCGCGAAACTCTGGAACTCTATTCGCCGCTGGCCAACCGGCTGGGAGTTTGGGAACTGAAGTGGGAACTGGAAGACCTGTCGTTCCGCTTTCTGCACCCGGAAATCTACAAGGATATCGCCCGCCATCTTGACGAAAAACGCGCCGAGCGCGAGCAGTTCATCACCGACGCGATCGATCGCCTGAAGAGTGAACTGCTGGCTGCCGGAGTGGGCAATGCCGAGGTCTACGGTCGACCCAAGCACATCTACAGCATCTGGAACAAGATGCGCCGCAAGGGGGTCGATTTTTCGGAGGTTTACGACGTGCGCGCCCTCCGCGTCATCGTCGACGCGGTCAGGGACTGCTACACCACACTCGGTGTCGTGCATCACATCTGGTCGCCGATTCCGCAGGAGTTCGACGACTATATCTCGCATCCGAAGGGCAACGACTACCGCTCGCTGCATACCGCCGTGCGCTGCCTCGACGGGCGCTCGCTCGAGATCCAGATCCGTACCCGCGACATGCACAGCCATGCCGAGTTGGGTGTGGCGGCGCACTGGCGCTACAAGGAGGGTAGCAAGGCCACTCCGGAAGACCGCTACGACGAGAAGATCGCCTGGCTGCGACAGTTGCTGACCTGGCGTGATGAAGTGACCGACTCGTCAGACTGGGTCAGACACTACAAGCAGGCGGCCTTCGACGAGACGGTCTATATCCTCACCCCGCAGGGTCGGGTGGTTGACCTGCCCAAGGGCGCGACGCCAGTCGATTTCGCCTATCGGGTGCACACCGACATCGGCCACCGCTGTCGCGGCGCCAAGGTGGACGGCGCGCTGGTCCCGCTGAATACGCAACTGGCTACCGGACAGCGGGTCGAGATCGTCCTTGCCAAACACGGCGGGCCATCGCGCGACTGGCTCAACCCGACTCTCGGTTATCTGTTTACCCATCGCTCGCGCCTCAAGGTCAGACAGTGGTTTGCCAGCCTGGCGCTCGAAGACACGCTCGCCGAGGGAAGAGCGGTGGTCGTGCGCGAACTGCAGCGGATGGGGCAACCCGGAATCAACCTCGATGAACTTGCCATAAGGCTCGGTCTGGCGCGCAGTGACGACCTGTTCATTGCGGTGGCGCGGGCCAAGCTGAACATGCGCCAATTGCAGGTGGCGGTACGCGGCAACGAGATGCCGGTTGACGAGCGTGTGCTGGAGGAACTGCCGGTACGCCGGCAACGCGACAGCGACGTAGCCGAAAAGGGCATCCTGATCGTTGGCGTCGACCGCCTGCTGACGCAACTGGCCGGCTGCTGCAAACCGGCGCCGCCGGATGAAATCGTCGGCTTCGTGACGCGCGGCCGCGGCGTGTCGGTGCATCGCGCCGACTGCAGCAACCTTTCGAACATGCGGACGATGCATCCCGAGCGGGTGATCGAGACGACCTGGGGCGGGCGCACGGACGGCGTTTTTGCGGTGGATATCGTGATCGATGCCTATGACCGGCAGGGTCTGCTGCGTGACGTGTCCGACGTGCTGGCGCGCGAGCGGATCAACGTCATCGCGGTCAGCACGCAGTCCCGCCAGGGCAATGCGCACATGAGCTTCACGGCCGAAGTCGGCAGCATTCCGCAACTCGACCGGACACTCTCACTGCTCCATCAGGTGGAGGGCGTGGTCGGCGCGCGCCGCGCCTGATTTGCCACCGCGGCGCCGCCGGCGGGGGAGCGCTCCCCCGCCGGCGGAGTTTAGGCCTTGAGCAACTCGATCAGTTCCGCCTGCGAGCAATGCGGACTGGTGCGTGACCCGCGCCGCTGGTGATAGGTGCCATCCGGTCCGAGTTCCCAGGCCAGGGTGTTGTCGGTCAGATAAATCTGCAGACCTTCGGCAATCACCCGGCGCTTCAGCTTGCGATCGAGAACCGGAAATGCCAGTTCGATACGCCGGAAGAAGTTGCGCTCCATCCAGTCCGCGCTCGACAGATAGACTTTCTCCTCGCCACCTGCGTAGAAATAGAACACGCGATGATGTTCGAGCTGTCGCCCGATGATCGAGCGTACGCTGATGTTCTCCGACAGGCCCTTGACGCCGGCGCGCAGACCGCAGACGCCACGCACGATCAGATCGATC
>NZ_JAEUOL010000240.1 GCF_016789985.1 Accumulibacter sp. | reverse complement strand
CGCATCGACTACGGTCCTGTCAAGATCACCAAATCGCAGCCGGGCACCCGTGCCTACGGTGCCGCAGGCGAGAAGGCTGAGCAGGAAAGGAAGGCCTCCAATGTCTGAGAATCAGAAAGTCATCGAAATCGAGGTTCTGCGGTATCACCCGGAGAAGGACAACGAACCGTACCAGCAGGTGTTCGAGGTGCCGTTTACCGACGACATGTCGGTATTGCAGGGGGTGCAGTACATCAAGGACTATCTCGACGGATCATTGAGCTTTCGCTGGTCTTGCCGGATGGCCATTTGCGGCAGTTGCGGGATGATGATCAACGGCATCCCGAGTCTGTCCTGCCAGACCTTCCTGCGCGATTACTACCCGGCGCGGGTGCGCGTCGAGGCGCTTGCCCATTTCCCCATCGAGCGCGATCTGGTGATCGGCCTGGAGGGTTTCATCGAGAAGCTGGAGAGCATCCAGCCCTACATCATCCCGAAGGAAGCGCGCACGCTGGCGCAGGGCGAGTACCTGCAGACGCCGGAGCAACTCGGCGCTTATGAGCAGTTCAGTTCGTGCATCAACTGCCTGCTGTGCTACGCTGCCTGCCCGCAGTTCGGTCTGAACCCGAGTTTCATCGGACCGGCAGCCACCGCTCTGCTGCATCGTTACAACGTCGATTCGCGCGACGGGGGCAAGGCAGAACGCATGGAGCTGATCAATTCCGAACAAGGCGTGTTCAATTGCACCGCGGTGGGTTACTGCTCGGAGGTTTGCCCCAAGGGGGTGGACCCGGCGAACGCGGTTAATCAGAACAAGACGAACAGCGCGGCGGACTACTTTCTCCGTTTCCTCGCTCCGAAAGGAGGTGCCAAGTGAGCAAGCGTCGACCCTATGTTCGCTCGATGGACGGGTGGTGGCGGAAAAACCCGTTCTTTGTCGAGTACATGATCCACGAGGGTACTGCCCTTTTCGTTGCCGCGTACGCCGGGGTTCTGCTGACCGGGCTATGGCGCCTGTCGCAGGGTGAAGCGGCGTGGAGCGCCTGGCTCACCGCCTTGAGGAACCCGTGGTATATCGGTTTCCACCTGGTCGCGCTGGCGGCGATTGGCTATCACACCTACACCTGGTTCAAGATCATGCCGCGCACCATGCCGCCGGTGATCGTCGGCGGGCAGCGACTGCCCGGCTGGGTGATCACCGCCGGTGGCCTCGCGGCAGCGGCAGTGGCCAGTCTCGGCCTGCTTGCTCTGGTATGGGGGATGGCACGATGAAACCTGGACTGAAACGTTCCAACGCACCGATCTTCTGGGCGCTGTTCGGGGCTGGCGGCATGCTGTCGGCGCTGCTTGGTCCGATGCTGGTGTTCATTACCGGGTTGGCCATTCCGCTCGGCATCCTGCTGCCGGCGGACACCATGAGCTACCCGAAGATGCTCGCCTTCGCCCAGAACTTCATCGGCAAGAGCTTCATCCTGGCGATCATCGCCCTCTTCCTGTGGCACGCAGCACACCGCATCTTCCACAGCCTGCACGACATCGGGATTCACGCCGGCACCGGCGCCAAGTTGTTGTGCTACGGGCTTGCCATGCTGGGGACGGTACTCGCGGCCTACGCGCTGCTGGTGATCGGTTTCTAGACCCGCAGCTCTCCGGGCGCGCGGTTTCGGGTTGGCCGACCGGCCAACCCGGGCCACCATCGGTGGTTATGCCATGCCGCTCAGACGTGCCTTGCGCTCGCGCTCGATGCGCGTGATGTAGCGTTGCACCATGTTCATCCTGCTTCCCGGCAGCGCGATGAATGCGCAGCCCACCCGCACGTAACGCGCGCCGCTTCTGGTCGCCACTTCGAACTTGTTGCGTACTCCCAGAGTAGCGACCAGCAGACCCTCATCAGGCAGAGCCATCTTGCAGTCAGTGAGGATCCCGCCCCGCGGCAACAGACTGGCCAGATTGGGTGTGGCCATCAGACCGACGCCGCCGCCACTGATGTCAAGCAGTGATGCCTCGACCACCAGCGCACTACGATCGGCGCGTCGGAGTGTGGCAACGAAGCGGACCGGTTTGGTGACGGGTGTGGTCAGGCGATAATACTCGCGCCGCTGCAGGCGCAGGAGCTTCTCGGGGAACGCAGTACTGAACGCCGGCAGCCCGCCGCTGCGCGTTTCCACAAGTTTGCCCACGACGAACTGGATCTTGACCTTGTCGAGTTCGGTAGTCAGGAAAACCTGCTCGGCCAGCAAGGCCTGGCGGTTTACTGCTTCGTCGCGGCCACTGTCGAGGAGAATCCCGGCTGCCTCCGGATCAACCGCGAGAAGCGAGGTGAGCAGGAAGGATCTCCCGTGGTCGAAATAGGCACTTACCAAGGACCTTCGTTGTACCAGGGCGCGTAACACTGCCAGGATCTCCGCTTTCGACTGCAGGAGATATTGGGCGTAATCCTCGGTCCGTTCGATCTCGAAGCGGACCGGCGGCTGCTCCAGTGGGGTATGAGCGTCCGTTTCTTCCATCGGCATTCCTGGAATCGGCAGGGACGGGCAGTTTAACCCAGAAAACGCTTCCGCCTCCGCATTCGCCCACCCCTGCGCGGTGGAGAGAGCCTGTCGTTGGCCGCTGTACGGCCGGGCACCGCGCTGGCACCCATCGGCCGGCGGTTTTCTGTGCCGACCAGCATGGTTACCTGGCGCCCGTTTCGGCCGGCACCGCAAGCAGCGGTGTCGGCGCGGTCGCCTGGCCGTTCTCCAGTCGATAGAGCCAGGCCAGCAGTTCAGCAACCGCCAGGTACAACTGCGGCGGGATATGCTGATCGAGATCAACCTGCATCAGCAGCGAAACCAGCTCGGCCGATTCATGGACGTAGACTCCGTGTGCATGAGCGCGCGTGATGATCTGCTCGGCGAGCAGGCCACGTCCCTTGGCGAGTACGCGTGGAGCCGCCTCGGTCTGGTTATAGGCGAGTGCGACAGCGGTTTTCCGCGGGTCATCGTTGGGCAGGGGCATGCTTCCTCGCTTTCCTCTCGCGTCTCGGGCCAGTCCGCGACAGGCGTGCCGATTCACCTTGACCGCTCGCGAGCCGATGTCCGATGGTAACGGGCGCACTGACACAGCGCAAGCGGCCGGGTTTTCCGAGGTTATCGGGAGACTCCCGGCGACATCGCGCAGGACTTTGGGCGGTGCGATGTCATGCTTCGGGCGGGGACTCGCGGCACGCCAACTCGGGCAGGCAGCCCAGGATATTCGCATGAGTCTCGCACAAGGTCCAAAAAGTTGAGCGCGTGCGGTGTCGGATGTCGCCATAATGAGGCGCCGTGCTTTGCGGTCTTCCTTGGCGTCTTGCCGTGGGGGGTGTCGGAGAGGTTGAGGACGAACGGCCGCAAGACGGCGCAGTTCTGCGCGGTACGAGGGCATATCTGGTCATCGCCAAAGATCACACCCATGTACCAGTGTCCACTGTTCTCGACGCCCCCATGCTGGCGGACGACTTGTCTGCTTGATTCGATCAATGTCGGGAGTCAGGCTGTGGGTCGGGGCTTGCCGACGTCTCGTCCTGCCGGTTGGGCAGGATCCGTCTTGTGCGCTGGCAGTGTGATGCCGAGTGAGTCGAGCCTGAGTCCGGCTTGTTCGAGCAGCTTGTTCAGGGTGTCCGCGCCATCGCGCAGCAGGGCCCGGGTTTTCGAGTCGGCTGCGCTGATGGTCAGCGCCAGGTCCTTGCCCTGGATAGCGAGTCGAGCTTCGATCTCGCCCAGCCTGGGCAAGGTGAGCAGCAGTCGCGTTCGCCATTTCTCCTGCTCTTCTTCGCTGGCCGATGCGTCTTGCTGGGTCGGCTTCTCGATTTCCCAGCGCATGTCCTGCCCGGGCCAGAGCTGTCCCTGCCACGAGAAGAGCTGGGTCGCGAAGGCTTCAAGCTGTTGCTGCACAACTGACTGCACCTGTGGCGCCACGGGTTGCGAGATTTGGGCCACCTGGTTGTTGGGTACAGTGTTTTCGCTCGACCGACTGGGCGGGAGAGGCCCCGACCCCGCAGCGGGGGCGCTTGCCGTCTGCGCTGGCTCACTGGCTGCTGCGGGTCGCGGCGGCTCAGGACTGACCTGAGGCGCCAGCCTACCTTGCGGTTCCTGCAGTAGTTGCGCCTTGTCGTAGCGCCCCTCGACCCATTGTGCCTGGTGTGCCTCGTAAAACATGCCACTACGGCGGATCGCCTGCTCGAGCAGAGGCAGCAGTTCCCGGCCGTTGCTGGGCGGACTCGCGGCAATCGGCTGGTTGTTGTTGAGTGGCAGCGCTTGCGGGCCGGTTCGGCTGTCGTGTGTGCTGCCGAGCAGTAGATTGCCGATCAGTTGTCCGGTGCGACTCAGGCTGGTGGACGATGAATCGCCGTCCTGGCCGGGCCCGACTTTTGCCATCACCGCCAGGGTCAGTTTACCATCGGTTTCGGCGACCTCGAGCTCGATGGCGTCGCCGGTCTGGGCGCTGAACGGCAGGGCGAGGGTGATGCTGCGCTGGTTGATCATGGCCCGGTAGCTGCCGTTGGGCAGTAGCGATTGGATCTCGGCCAGCAGGCGCTGGCCAACGACGAGTCCGGAGAGCTTGTCGGTGATCTCCTGCAACTGCGGTGTCGGCCGCAGGGCGAGGTCGGTTGCCGGCTGCAGGCGGTTGGCGAGATCGGTGCGGAGCATCGACTCAGACCGCAGACGGTGCTTCGCGCAGGACGACTCGCAATTCTTGCAAACGCCGGTCGACCAGTGGCCGGAGCGCCGCATCGCAGTCCTGGCAACGTTCGACCAGGGCGCGGGCGCGTGCCTGGGTGGTCGGCGCCAGGTTGTGGGCTAGATCAGCCGGCAACGCGGCAACCAGAGCGCGGCGCGCTGCCTCGTGGCTGGCGAGCGACTCCCATTCTCCGCGTTCGGCGGCGCCCAGCATCGCCTCGGAGAATGCCAGCAGTTGTTCGAGCGTGCCCAGCGAGGAGTTCATGCCACGGCTTGTTGTGGCGCTGCGGGCGAGATCTCGCGCCAGGCACCATGAATTTCTTCAAGCAGACCGGCGACTTCATCGAGCGCTGACAGATCATTGTCCAGGTTGGCGCGCAGCAGACGCACGACCAAGTAATCGTAGAGTGCATCCAGGCGTGCCGCGATCTCGCCGCCATTTTCGAGATCGAGGCTGACCTTGAGGCCGTTGCCGATGATGTCGATCGCCTTGGAAATGGCCTCACCCTTGGCGGCGATCTGTTGCTGCTGGAGGGCGGCGCGTGCGTTACAGAGTGCGGCCTGAGCGCCAGAGAAAAGCAGCAGAATCAGACGGTGCGGGTCAGCCACTTCGATGGCCGCATCAACGCCTACCTTCCGATAGGCTGAAATCGCGTTGCGTGCATTGGCGAACATTTACGACCCCTGGCTATAGGTGGGCAGGTTGGCGAGCTGTTGCTGGAGGAAGGTGCTGGTCTTGGTCAAACCCGACATCAGCGTGTCGAGAGCGGTGAACTGCCGGCGATAGCGGGCTTCGATCTGTGTCAGGCGGCTCGCGATCACCTCGGACTGCTTGCCGAGACTATTGATTGAACTACTCAGCCCTTCGCTACGCGCGGCAATCAGCCCGCTACTGCCGGTCAGTCCATCGGCGGCGCTCTTCAATGCCTGGCCATAGGCCGCAACCAGATTGGCGACACCCGCCAGGTCACCGCCGATTGCCTTGCTCAGCGTGGCCGCGTCGACCTGCAGCCTGCCGTCCTTCTGCAGTGTCACGCCGATGTCCGTCAGGCGCTGCAGACTGGCGCTCGTCAGCTCAGGCGGTACCTTGCCCAGCGCGCCGCGGATGCTCTCGTCGGCCGCGCGCAGGGTGCTGTCGCCGTTCAGCGTGCCGGCTTTCTTGGTGGCCGCGTCGTAGCTGCCGAGACTGCTGGCGGTCGTGCGGAATTCGTTGAAGGCCTTGACCAGGGCATTGACGCCAGTGGTCAGGCTCGAAGTGTCCTTGCTGATGATGAAGGTCGTGGTGAGCGACGTCACTGGCGGTTCCGGGCCCTTGAGCAGGTTGAGCGTGACGCCGTCGACCGCGGTGCTCACGTTGTTGCCGCTGGCCGTGACGGCAATGCCATTCAGCTTGAGGGCGGAGCCCTGGGCAGTCTGTGTCTGGGCAAAGGGATCGGTGGCCAGCACCGCTGCATTCGGATCGTAGGCCAGGCCGGCAATCCCTGACAGCTTGATGAACTGGTTGCTGCCGGCCGTGTCGCTGGTCAGCACGAGCTGCTTGCCGGCAGTGCCGTTGATCACCACCGCCGATACCCCTGCACTGGCAGCATTGATCGCGTCACGCACGTTTTCCGGGGTTGCGCCGTCGGCGATCGTCACCGGGGTGCTCTTGTGCGGGCTGCTGCCGCCCAGGGAGTCGAGTGAAATGGTCAGCGTACCACCCGCCGGCAGGGTGCTGCTGGCGCCGGAGAATGGATTGGCTGACCCGCTTGCGCTCACCAGGCTGTGCTGTTTGGCGAACTGGGTCACTTCGATGCTGTAGGTGCCGGCGACGGCGCTTGACGTGGTGCTTGCCGAGGCGATCGTCGGGTCACTGACCGCTGCCTTGAAAACCGAGAACTTCTGTGTGGCGGTCGTTCCACTCGTCGGCACGAGGTTGCTGGCAGCCGTCTGCAGTCCGGAAACTGCACTTTGCAGCGATCCGAGCGCCGAGATCTTTGCCTGGAAACCAGCCTCCTTCCTGGCCAGAGCAGTCAGCGGCGCTTTTTCCAGTGCCATCAGTTGGCTGACAATGCTATTTACGTCGAGGTTCGAGCCCAAGCCCGGTGACGATATCGCCATGCGTCTCTCCCGCAATCCTCAATTGCTGCCTGCGCCACTCCGCTCAGGCCGACTGCTTGACAAAAAGTCCCTTGATACTGTCGAGCGCCTTGGCTATGGCGAGCATCTCGGCCGAAGGCATCTGGCGGATGACTTCCTTGGTCGTACGATCGATGATTCTGACCACCAGTTGCCCGGTGTCGTCATCGACGCTGAATTCGAGGTTGCTGTTGATCGGCTGGACAAAGGCGCGGACGCTTTCGGTGGCAGCTTCGAGTTGTTCCCGTGCGGGCGCCTGTACCTGCTGGCGCGATAGCGCTTGTTCGGTTGCCCTGGTCGTGCTCTCGGCAGGCGTTCTGGCTTCACGTGCCACCGGATTGGCCACGGGCTGAGCATGCGGCGGCAGGGAAACGGTGGTAGGCTGGATGTTCATCTTTCCCTCCTTCGGGAAGTGACCGAGGGGCGCGACCGCGTTGCCGCGCCCGCGCCCCTGATCTTACCCTTAATTGCTTGTCGTCGCTTAGCCGCGCAGCAGTGAGAGCACGTTCTGCGGCAGGGCGTTGGCCTGTGCCAGCATGGCTGTGCCGGCCTGCTGCAGAATCTGCGCGCGCGACAGATTGGCGGTTTCCACTGCGAAGTCGGCATCGAGGATGCGGCTGCGCGAAGCGGACAGGTTCTCGGAAGTCGTCGCCAGGTTACTCACCACACTGCTGAACCGGTTCTGCACCGCACCCAGGTTCGCTCGACTCGAGTTGATGTTGGACAGTGCCGAGTCGATCGTCGCGATGGCGTTCTGCGCGCCACTGGCAGTGGTCAGATCGACGCTCGAGATGCCGGCCCCGAACGTTGCGGTGGCCGCGGTGTAGCCTGCCGTCAGAGCGGTGGTGGCGATGTTGGCGCCACCCAGGTTGATGCCGGCGCTGCTCGTTGAAGACAGCTTGATGCCACCGTAGGTGTTGGCGGTGGTATTGGCGGCGAAGCCGGTGTTGGTTGCTGCAGCACTTCCCTTGGTTTCCACGGTGATGGTGCGGCCATCGCTGGCAGACAGGCTGACCTTCTTGCTGCTGGTGTCGAAAGTGGCAGTGACGCCGGTCTGGTTCGAAAGCGCATTGATTGCCGCGACCACGTTGTTGCCTTGTGCCGTGAAGTCGGCCGAAGTCCCTGCGGCAATCGCTCCGAGCTTGACGCCATTGATCTTGATGTAGTCGGTATTGTCTCCGGCAACTGCTGCGTTAGCGCTGAGCGCACCGCTGGTGACGCTGGTCTTGGTGGCCACAGCCGAGACGCCGGTCTGACCGGTGACGGTATTGAAGGCAGCGGCCTTGGCGATGGCGCTGTCCGATCCGGCTTTGGTGGTGCCTGCGGTCAGACCGGTTCTCGCAAGTGTGGCCGTGCCGCTCATCTCGATCTGGATGTCCCTGCCGTCTTTTGAGGTGAGGGTGAGCGCACCCGAGGCGGCGGCGGTAGCGACCACACCGGTGGTCGCGGTTTGCCCGTTGATCGCGGTAGCCAGGGCGGTACCCTGCAGCGCTGCACTGGTTCCGGCGGTGATCGCGCCGACCGATACGCCATTGATTTTCAGATCGCCGGCAGCGATGTCGTCTGCAGGCGTGGCAAAAGCGGTGGCAGCGACACCGGTAATCTGCGCCGAGCTGGAAACGCCATCCGAGACCGAAGGACCGACGCCATAACCATTGACCGTGATGCCGCCGGTCGAGATGGCGCCGTTGGCGACCGTTGCGGAGAGTGTCGTTGCAAAGGACGAGGTCGTCCCGACACCGAGGGCATCGGCCTTGGCGCTGGCGATGGTGTTGATCGCGATTGTTTCGCCGGTGTTGGCGCCAATCTGGAAAGACTGCGAGTTGAATGTGCCATCGAGCAGTTTCACACCGTTGAAGGCGGTCTGGCTGGCAACGGTGTTGATTTGCTGCACGAGCTGGTCGACTTCCTGCTGCAGGGCGGCACGGTCGGTGGCAGTGTTGGTGGCGTTGGAGGCCTGCACGGCCAGCTCGCGCATTCGCTGCAGGGATTCGGTAACACTCTGCAGGCCGCCTTCCGCTGTCTGGGCCAGTGAGATGCCGTCATTGGCGTTGCGCGAAGCCTGGTTGAGGCCGTTGATCTGCGAACTCATGCGGGCGGAAATGGCCAGCCCGGCAGCGTCATCCTTGGCACTGTTGATGCGCAGACCGGAAGACAGGCGCTGCAGTGAGGTGCTCAGCGAATTCTGTGCGCTGTTGAGGCTGCGCTGCGAGTTGAGCGACGCGACGTTGGTATTGATGACTTGCGGCATTTTCCTTCTCCTATCACTGTCAAATTGACTACCGGTTCCGATGATCCGGCTGGTGAGGCGGGTCCCGGTCCGTCCTGTGTGGCGATTTCTTCGCTTACATCCTTCCTTACGACCCGCCGCTCGAGAACTTTAGAAATTTTCTTTCGGCTTGCCGTGTAAGTCGTTTATCGGCAATCCGTCGGCCAAATTGAGGGGCTTTCCGCTGTCGTGCTGCGACTCTCCGCAACTTCCCGGGTGATGGCTGGCGGAGGCAAGCATGGAGCGCAGGTACGGCGCCCTGTTTTCAGAGACGCGTGCAGGTGGTTATAATGCGTCTCGGGCTGGCGGGGCCTTGCGGCCGACCGGTCGCCTTAGCGCATCGAACGGCTGAACGCGGCGAGTACGCTGGCTCGTCTGCCGTCGTCGTTGCTGACGGGCAGGGTTGTCGAGGGCCGCAGCGGCGCCCTGCCGAACCTCGGAAGGCCGGCAGATCGCCGGTCTTTCCGTCTGTTTTCCCGTGTTGGTAGACGTGCGTGGAGTACTATGCGGATCCTGCTCTGTAATGACGACGGTTATTTCGCACCGGGGATCGAGCATCTGGCACGTGCGTTGTCTGCCTTGGGTGAAATCACGGTGGTGGCGCCGGAACGCGACCGCAGCGGCGCCAGCAATTCACTGACGCTCGATCGCCCGCTATCGCTCAAGCGCGCAGCGAACGGGTTCTATTATGTCAACGGAACGCCCACCGATTGTGTCCACCTGGCGGTCACCGGCATGTTTGACACCCTGCCGGACATGGTGGTGTCGGGAATCAACATTGGCGCCAACATGGGCGACGACACGATCTACTCGGGAACGGTTGCGGCGGCCACCGAGGGCTTTCTGCTCGGCGTTCCGTCGCTGGCGGTTTCCCTCTGCAGCAAGAGCGGCGAGCACTTCGCGTGTGCCGCACGGGTGGCGAGCGAACTGGTCGGCATGCTGCAGAAGCAGGTGCTGGCTGAACCGGTATTGCTCAACGTCAATGTTCCGGACGTACCCTATGAGCGGTTGCGCGGCATCGCGGTGAGTCGTCTCGGCAAACGGCACAAGGCGGAGCCGGTGCTGCGCACATTGTCGCCGCGCAATGAAACGGTATTCTGGGTTGGCGCTGCCGGTGAGGCGCAGGATGCCGGCGAGGGCACCGATTTCCACGTAGTGCAGAACCACCAGGTGTCGGTGACACCATTGCAGATCGACCTGACGCACAACGCCCAGCTGCCGCTGGTGCGTGCCTGGCTGGCGCAATGATGAGCGGTGCCGTTCCCGGTTATGGCATGACCTCGCAGCGCACGCGCGCGCATGATCGAACGTCTACGCGATCAGGGGATCTTGGACGAAGAGGTGCTGGCGGCAATTGCTGCTGTGCCGCGGCACGTTTTTGTCGAAGAGGCTCTGGCCTCGCGCGCTTACGAGGATACGGCACTGCCGCTGGGTTTCTCGCAGACGATCTCGCAACCTTATGTCGTGGCGCGAATGATCGAAGCGCTGCGTACCGGGCGTTCGGATCTGGGCAAGACTCTGGAGATTGGTGCTGGCTGTGGCTACCAGGCGGCCGTGCTCGCGCAACTGACCGACGCAGTCTATGCGGTCGAACGAATCGAGCCGCTGCTGGCCAAGGCCAAGGTTAACCTGCGGACCATCCGGCAACTCAAGGTGCGCCTCAAGCATGCCGATGGGCATTTCGGTCTGCCCGAGGCGGCGCCTTTTGATACGATCATCGTCGCGGCAGCGGCAACTCGTGTCCCGACCGCTCTGCTGCAGCAACTGGCGGCGAATGGCCGCTTGATCCTGCCGTTGGGTACGGCGAGGCAGCAGTTGGTGCTGATCGAACGGCGGGCCGAGGGTTTTGTCGAAACCCGCCTGGATGCCGTGCGCTTCGTGCCACTACTTTCGGGAGTCGAGTGAAAGACCAAACCATGCTTTCCCGTCACGGACTCAGCCTGAGCGTGTCGATCCTGTTCGTTCTGGCCGCTTGCGCCAGCCATGCCCCGGCGCCGGTTGGCGAGCGCGCCGGGGGAACGGGCAGGCCAGCGGCGGCCGCCCCGGCGGTCGCCGGCAAGGACATTTACGTGGTGAAAAAGGGCGATACGCTGCATTCGATCGCACTCGATCACGGTCTGGACTACCGTGAGCTGGCAGCGTGGAACAATATCGAGAATCCGAATCGCATCCTGGTTGGCCAGGCGCTGCGCGTCAGGGCGTCAGGCGTCACGGCAGCTGTCGAGGGGGTCGTCGTGCGACCGATCACTACCGGTTCGCCGGTCGAACAACGGCCACTGGGCAGCCCCGGCTCGTCGGTCGAGCAGCGTGCGTCGGTTACGGGCAGCGAGCTTCTGAAACGTGCGCCACTGGCCGGCAAGGAGGCTTACTCCGAACAGGCCCTGGCGCGTGCGCAGTCATTGGCGGTCGAGCCGGTCGCGGTGGCGCCGGTTGCGGTAAAACCCGAAGTGAAGCCGGAAGCGAAACCCGAGGCACGGATTGAAGCCAAGCCGGAGGTGAAGCCCGAAGCCAAGCCCGAAGCGAAGCCGGACGAGACCAGGGTGAGCGATGCGGCGGGTGGCGAAGAAGTGAGCTGGCTTTGGCCGGCGAGCGGCAAGCTGATCGGTACCTTCAGCGAGGGTGGCAACAAGGGAATCGACATCAGCGGCAAGGCCGGAGACAGCGTGCTCGCTGCCGCCGGCGGCAAGGTCGTGTACAGCGGCACCGGCTTGCGCGGCTACGGTAAGCTGGTGATCGTCAAGCACAACAATACTTACCTGACGGCCTATGCACACAATCAGAATGTCCTGGTGAAGGAAGGCCAAGCGGTAACCAGGGGACAGAAGATCGCCGAAATGGGCAATACCGACGCCGATCAGGTCAAACTGCACTTCGAGATACGCCGCCAGGGCAAACCCGTCGACCCGTTGAAACATCTGCCCGCGCGCTGATTATGAGCGGCCCCTACGATTCCGAATACGACCCCTTCGCGGAGGATTCCGAGCCGTCCGGGTTGGTCGGTGAAGAATTGCTCGGCCTGGAGGTGACGGACTCTTTGCCGGCGCCCGAGGCCGAACTGCTCAACGATGTAACGCAGCACTACCTCAACGAGATCGGCGCCAAGCCGCTATTCTCGCCGGTCGAGGAGGCGGCCTGGGCTCGCCGGGCACGCTCCGGAGAGTTCCTGGCCCGGCAGAAGATGATCGAGCACAATCTGCGACTGGTGGTCAATATCGCCAAACATTACCTCAACCGCGGGCTGCCCCTGCTCGACATGATCGAGGAAGGGAATCTCGGTCTTATCCATGCGATCGAAAAGTTTGACCCGGAGCGCGGTTTCCGTTTTTCAACCTATGCCACCTGGTGGATCCGGCAAGGCATCGAGCGGGCGATCATGAACCAGTCTCGAACGATTCGCCTGCCGGTGCATGTGGTCAAGGAAATCAACCTCGTCCTGCGCGCCATTCGCCATCTCGAGGCGGCCAACGGGCGGGAAATTTGCGTCGAGCAGATTGCCCACCTGATCGATCGGCCGGGTGACGACGTGCGGCGTGTGATGGCGCTGAACGAGCGTATCGCCTCGCTCGATGCCCCCCTGCAAGTGGACCCCAGCCGCACGATCGGCGATGTCATCGCCGATGACAACCTGCTCGATCCGGATGAACTGCTGCAGTCGAGCGAAATCGGCGACCTGCTCAAACGCTGGGTGGGACAACTCGGAGAAAAGCAGCAGCAGGTTCTGCAACGCCGTTACGGCCTGGGCGGCATCGACGCCAGTACCCTCGAGGAAATCGCCCTCGATCTGAACCTGACCCGTGAACGTGTTCGTCAAATCCAGATAGAGGCGCTCGACCAGCTTCGACGGATCATCCGGCGCGGCGGCGGGACGGCGGGCAACCTGCTGTAGGGGTTTTCCCTCGTCGTCGAGAATGGCGGGCAAGCACAGACATGCACCAGCCCGGGATGTGGTGGTTTTGCATCGTCAACTGCGAGAAAGCCGTTTCAGCCTTTGTTTGGCGTTGACAATCCCCCGGTCATCTGGAGAACAATGGAACTGCGTTACATGACGTTAGAAGGAATGCCTAAAGTCGTTTATCACTCTTTCCGCGACCTGTTGTGCCTGCGCTCGACAGAAGACACGGTCCGGTAACCGCAGCCATGCAGCGATTGCCAGGGAATCAGGCGAGGCGCGGCCAGAGGCGCTCTTCCCGGTTGGGGGGACCAGCATGCAGATCCCGGATGATCCAGCGCTTTCGTTCTTTCGCGAACCTGCCGGCAATTTTCCTGAGTCGTGTTTCTCCGAGACAGAATTTCTTGAACGGCAGGTTGCGGCCATAGAGGCCTATGTGGAGCACTTTCCAGCGGATGAGCGGGAGTTGCGCGCGCTCGCATGGATCGAGGCCAATGCCAGTCAGTATCGTCACTGGTGGCAGCTGCAGGTGGCGAGCGGACGGTATTGAGCGTCCGGCAACTCCAGCCGGGCGCGTTCTGGCGTCTTGCTTGCAGCAAAAACAATAGGCCGCCGATCCGGGCGGCCAGGTATGCAGGATGCTTCTCAGGGCGGCGCGTGCAGGCGTCCCCACCGTATCATCGTGGTGATGCTGCGATCCTCCGAGTTCACGAGCCGTTGGCAGACAGTGCGCTGACACGTACGCCGTGCGCCTCGCGCAGGGCTTCGGCGAGCTGGAACACTGCCATCGCGTAGAAGCTCGACCTGTTGTAACGTGTAATGACGTAGAAGTTGTCGAAACCGAGCCAGTATTCGGTTACCGCACCCGGTGTGACGAGATCGATCAGGGCAGCCGGCCGATCTCCGTCAGCGGCAGCGGCGACTCCCTGGCTGGCCAGTTCGGCGACGGTGAGGGTGGGTTTGATGCCGGTGGCCAGCAAGGCGGCGGGATTGCCATTGACCCTTGCCGGTACGGCGACGGGTGCGCCTTTCTGCCAGCCATGCTGCTGGAGAAAACGACCGACGCTGCCGATGGCGTCCGTGTAGCTGTGGCGCAGGTCGATGCGGTCGTCGCCGTCGAAGTCGACGGCGAAACGGCGCTGGCTGCTGGGCATGAACTGCGGGATGCCGATGGCGCCGGCGAACGAGCCCTTGATTTCGAGCGGGCTGACGCCGTTCTCGCGGGCCAGCAGCAGGAACTGCTCGAGTTCGCTGCGGAAGAAGTCGGCGCGGGGCGGGTACAGGAAGGCGAGTGAAGCGAGCGCCTCAAGCACGCCGAAACTGCCCATGTGCTGACCGTAGATGGTTTCGACCCCGATAATCGCCACGATCACCTCGGCCGGTACGCCGTAGATCGCTTCGGCGCGCAGCAGGGTGGCGGCATGTTTCTGCCAGAAGGAAAGGCCGCCGACCAGACGCTGCTCGTTCACGAAGCGTTCGCGATAGCGATCCCACGAGCGCTGCTTTTCGGGAACGGCCGGCGGCCGGATCGCTTTCAGCACCGTGGCGTTCGGGCGGATGGCGGCAAACTGGCGCGTCAGGTGGGCAACGTCGAAGCCGTGCTGCTCGTGCATGCTGACGATGAAGGCCTGGACTTCCGGGTTCTGGCTGAAGCCTGCCGCTGCCTGGCCGAAGACGGGGAGCGGCGGCAGGCTGGCGAGGAGAGCGACGAGCAAGGTGGTGACAAGGTGTTTCACGCTTTTCTTCTCCCGTGGGGTGGTAGGCGGCGCACGCATTCTTGCAGCCGATACAGTTGTTCGCCATTGCTGCGGCCGTAGCGCAAGCCGGCATAGCAACAGGCGGCCTCGTTGGTCAGTGCGGCAAGCTCGGGCCGTTGGGAAGCCACGCGTTGCGCAAAAGCGAGTGGTCCCTCCCAGGGGAAGCGATCGATTCCGTGCTGTCCGAGCCGCGCGCAGTAGTTCTGCCAGGCACGCTCGACCGGGTCGACCGGGCGACGTCGCGGCAGGGTCCATAGGGTGACGACGAGCAGCACCAGGCCGCAGAGGAGCGCCAGTGAGGCGCTCATGCTCCGCCAGTCGGGGTTCGGCAAGCCGAGCCGCGAAAGCACGTCGCGCTGGCGCTGCGGATTGTACCCGAGTACCCACTGGTTCCAGGTGTTGTTTGCCGCCTCCCAGCGGTTGCGCACCTGCCGCAGCCAGTCCGCGTCGAGGCGGACGATGTCGGGCAGCGGCTCGCCGGACGGCAGCGCAGTGGCGATTCCCTGCTCGATGCGTGACGGGGCGACTGCCGCCGTCGGATCGAAGCGCACCCACCCCTCGCCAGCAAGCCAGACTTCGGCCCAGGCGTGGGCGTCCGACTGGCGTATGACGAGATAGCCATCGACCGGATTCATCTCGCCTCCCTGGTAGCCAGTCACCACCCGCGCCGGAACGCCGGCCGCACGCATCAGGAAGACGAAGGCCGAGGCGTAGTGCTCGCAGAAACCACGCCGTGTGCCGAAGAGAAATTCGTCGATCGGATTCGCACCGAGTAGCGGGGGGCGCAGCGTGTAATGAAAATCCTCCTGGCGAAACAGGGACAGCGCTGCCTCGGTGATGCCTGCCGGAGGCAGCGACCGCCACTTGCTGGCCAGGGCGCGGCTGCGCGGATTGACCTCGGCCGGCAGGCTCAGAGCCTGTTGCAGGATGGCGGGTGCCTCGACGCGGTTGGCACGATAGTCCACCGATGAGGCAAACGAGAAACGTGCGCGAGCCCGCAGCGGTTCGTGCGACAGGACTTCGAGGGTCGGCGCCAGCACGGCTTCCGGGGGACGGCTGGTGGCCAGGTCGAGGGCGAGCAGCCAGCGCTGGTTGTGCGCTTCGACGATGCTGGTGTAGCGATGCTCGGTGCCGATCACCTCGATCACCGGTTCGCTGGTCGGCAGCTTGATTTTTGGTGCGGCGGGATGCCAGGTGAACCCATCATAGTCGTCGAACACCGGGCCGCGCCAGTACAGTTCGGTTTTTTCCGGAATCTCTCCGACAAAGCGGCTGCGGAAGGCGATGGCGCCCGAGAGGATCAGATTGCTGATCGAGCCGGGCGCCATTTCATTGGACAAACCGCTGCGCCCGCCGTGTGCGTCCTGCGGCAGGCCCCACAGTGGGCCGGAGATGCGTGGGAAGAGCAGGTACAGGATGAGCATGAAGGGCAGTGCCTGGAGGAGCAGCAGGCCAGCCTGGCCGGCGATGTCGGCGAACGGCTGGGCACCGCCGTGCAGGCGGATCAGGGCGGCGGTGAGCAGGGTACAACTGGCCAGCAGCCAGAGGCCGGTCGCAATGCTCTGGGAATACAGATAGTGGGTCAGCAGCAGGAAGAAGCCGAGCATGACGACCACCAGGGCGTCGCGCCGGGTGTTCATCTCCAGCGGCTTGAGTGCCATGAAGAGGACCAGCATGGAGACGCCCGCCTCTCTGCCCAGCAGGCCGTTGAATTGCCAGGCGATGCCGGCGACCGAGGCGAGGACCAGCAAGGCCAGGCACCAGCCGGGCGGCAGGCGCCAACGTCGATGCCACAGCCAGGCCCGCCAGACCAGGGCGCCGGCGACCAGCAGAGTCAGCCAGGGCGGCAGGTGTTCGGCATGCGGGCTGGCGGTTGCCAGGGCAACCACCAACAGCCAGGGCGGCGTTCCGGGGTCGATGGGCTCCTGCTTAGTCGTCATGCGCCGCCTCACCCTCGCCGTAGAGCGCCAGTGCCTGCAGGCAGCGTGCCCGATGTGTGGCGCCCCGGGCCGGTGCGATGTGCCGGCCGGGGAGGCGCAAGCCATAGGTGGCCTGCTGCTGGTCGGCGGCCATGATCCAGCCGGTGAGGATCGACAGCCGTTCCTCGCCGTCGCGGTTGGCCGGGGTCTGCGTCCAATCGAGCCACAGCTCGTCGGTCGCGCCGCCGGCGAACTGTTTGACCAGCAGCTCCTGTTCATCCGAGCGGCGGGCTGCTGTCTTCCAGGCGATGTGCCGGGTCGGGTCGCTGATCTGGCGCGGGCGCAGGCCGGCGAAGTCCTCCTGTCCGCTGTCGCCCTGACGGTAGTCGGCATGGCCCCCCGCAGAGGGAGCTGGCAAGGGCGTGTGCAGAGGCTTCGGATAGACGACGCAGGACCAGGGGGGGTACAGGTAGCTCCAGGCGTGGAAGAGGCCCAGCGGATAGCGCGTGCACAGGGTGATGCGACCTGGGTCGAGGCGGCCGCGTTTGTGCGTCAGGAAGGGCAGGGTGATCGTCGCCCGGCCTTCGACGGGCAGGTCGAGGGTGACTATCGACTGCTGATCGAATGAGAAGTCAAGCCGGCGACGTGGCTGTCGGCGGGGGTTCTCGACTTCCAGCGGGAAACGGGCCAGGTCGCCGGCGAAAGCCGGTTCGCTGCGCCCCGGGGTCAGCCGCAGACCGAAAAGATTGTAAAAGGTGTGTACCATGCCCACCAGAGCGAGACCGACGAGCAGAAAGACCAGTGCATGGCCGAGGCTGAGGTCGTAGTTGACCGCGCCGATCAGCATGACGGCGAGAACCAGGGCAAACAGGGCGCCGGCGGCGGTTGGTACGATGAAGATCCGGCGTTGGGTGAGGACGATCGGCGATTGCTCGTCGCGGCCACGGCGGAAGATCCAGCGGTGAAGCCTTGCCCAGGGACGCATCAGGGCAGTGGCACGGCGCGGATCAGGTTGGCGATGTCCTCGGCATCGGCGTGGTTGCCGCTGGCCAGGCGCAGACGATGACGGGCGACGGCCGGCAGCACCGCCTGCACGTCTTCGGGCAGCACCATGTCCCGGCCGTCGGTAAACGCCCAGGCCCGCGCGGCGGAGAGCAGCGACAGGGCGGCACGCGGGCTCAGACCATGCACGAAGCGCGGCTCGCGGCGCGTTGCCGCGACCAGCAGTTGCAGGTAATCGAGCAGCACGGGCGCCGCGTGTACCGCTGCCGCCTGTCGCTGCAGCCCGGCAAACTCATCCGGGCCAAGCCGGGCATCGATGGCCGGTAGTTGTTCCCGCCGACCACCGCTCTCGAGCAGCCGGCGTTCGGCGTCGCGATCCGGGTAACCGAGATCGAGACGCAGGAGAAAGCGGTCGAGCTGCGATTCCGGCAGCGGGAAGGTGCCGATCTGGGTCGATGGATTCTGGGTTGCGATGACGAAGAACGGCTGCGGCAGCGGCCGCGTTTCTCCTTCGGCGGTCACCTGTCCCTCCTCCATTGCTTCGAGCAGGGCGCTCTGGGTTTTCGGGGTGGCACGGTTGATCTCGTCGGCCAGCAGGACCTGCGAGAAAACCGGTCCGGGCAGGAATCGGAAGCTGCCGCGCTCGCGATCGAAGATCGAGACGCCGACGATGTCCGCCGGCAACATGTCGCTGGTGAACTGGATGCGTGCAAACTGGAAGCCGAGCAGGCGGGCCAGCGTGTGGGCGAGCGTCGTCTTGCCGACTCCCGGCAGATCCTCGATCAGCAGATGACCTTTCGCCAGCAGGCAGCAGAGGGCGAGTCTGGTCTGCATGGGCTTGCCAAGGATCACCACGTTGGCGGCGGCAAGTATCTCACTGACTGGTGATGCTTTGTTGGAGGGCGGCATGGCTTGTCGTGGTGGCGTGATTGGGATGATAATAAACCATCGATCAACAACACGATTCATCGTAGAACAGCGCGCCGATTGCGGCGTCCCTCTGCGGCAGAAAGGCCACAGTGACCACCACTGCATTCATCACCCATCGCGACTGTCGACTGCACGACATGGGTTCGTACCACCCGGAGGCCCCGGAGCGCCTGAATGCCATCAGCGACCACCTGATTGCACAGGGGCTGGATTCCTACTTCGTTTACCACGACGCACCTCTGGCAACCTTCCAGCAACTCAAGCGGGTGCATACTGCGGCCCACCTCGAACGGGTGAAGCGCGCCTCGCCGGAGTTGGGCATTTTCCACCTCGACCCGGACACGGCGATGAACCGGCATACCTGGCAGGCCGCCTTGCGGGCCGCCGGGGCGGGTGTGCTGGCGGTCGACCTGGTAATGTCCGGCGCGGTGGAGAACGCGTTCTGTGCGGTGCGGCCGCCCGGGCATCACGCCGAGCGTGCCACGGCGATGGGCTTCTGCTTCTTCAACAACATCGCCGTCGCGGCCGCCCACGCCCTGGCGGCACACAACCTGTCGCGGGTTGCGGTGATCGATTTCGACGTTCACCACGGGAACGGTACCGAAGACTGTTTCAGGGGTGAACCGCGGGTGCTGATGGTCAGCACTTTTCAGCATCCGTTCTACCCCTACAGCGGCACGGAAAGCCGCGCTCCGAACATGCTCAATGTTCCTCTCGGCCGGGGTACCGACGGTGAGGAGTTCCGTCGCGTGGTGAGCGATCTCTGGATGCCTCGCCTGTATGACTTCCAGCCCGAGATGCTGTTCATCTCGGCCGGTTTCGATGCCCACTACGAGGACGAGATGGGCGGTCTACGCCTGCTCGAGAAGGATTACGCCTGGGTTACCGAGCAATTGAAACAGCTCGCCGACGAGTGCGCACAAAAGCGGATCGTGTCGATGCTCGAAGGTGGATACTCGCTGTCGGCGCTGGCGCGCAGCGTTGCCGCCCATATCCGGGTGCTCGCCGAGCTCTGAGCAGCATTGCGGGGGCGGTGGCCACTCTGCTCCAGGGCGACGTTTTCATCGCCAAGGCGTTTTCCTTCGGTTAGAATCGGAACTTTTGATCTCCCCGGGCAATCCTTCGGGGACATCTTACGGGCGCCCATTCAAGACCATGATTACCGGATCGATCGTAGCGATTGTCACCCCGATGCACGAAGACGGCAGCCTCGACCTGCCCGGGCTGCGTCGCCTGGTGGATTTCCATGTACAACAGGGTACCGACGCGATCGTCATCGTCGGTACGACCGGCGAGTCGCCGACGGTCAATCTTGCCGAGCACTGCGAGCTGATTCGGGTGGCCGTCGAGCAGGTGGCGGGTCGTGTGCCGGTGATTGCCGGCACCGGTGCCAATTCCACCGCTGAAGCGATCGAGCTGACCCGTTTTGCCAAACAGGCGGGTGCCGATGCCGCGCTCTCGGTCGTTCCGTACTACAACAAGCCTGGTCAGGAAGGCCTCTATCGCCACTTTCGGGCGATTGCCGAGGCGGTCGATATCCCGGTCATCCTTTACAACGTGCCGGGGCGTACGGTGGCCGATCTGGGCAATGACACGGCGCTGCGCCTGGCCGAAGTGCCGAACATCGTTGGCATCAAGGATGCGACCGGCAACATGGATCGCGGCATCGAGCTGATCACGCGCGCGCCGCCGGGTTTCGCGGTTTACAGTGGCGACGATGCGAGCGCCTGTGCGCTGATCCTGATGGGCGCCAGCGGCGATATTTCCGTGGTGGCCAATGTGGCGCCGAAGCTGATGCACGAGATGTGCTCTGCTGCGCTGGCCGGCGACGTCCTCGGGGCGCGTCAGTTGAATGCCCGTTTGCTTGGTTTGCACCGACAGTTGTTCTGTGAGGCGAATCCCATCCCGGTCAAGTGGGCTTGCCGCGAAATGGGCTTGATCGAAGGTGGGTTGCGACTGCCGCTGACCTCCCTTTCGCCCGATAACCATGCACGGGTTCGCGCTGCCATGTCCCAGGCCGGCGTCCTCGTCTAACTGCAGGGTCGCCAGATGAGTCCCGTCTTTGCGCGCTTCCGGCTGGTCCTGTTGGTGCTGCTCGCCGGCTGCACCGGCTCTCTGCTCGAACCGAAGAGAATCGAGTACAAGACGGCGTCCGCCAGTTCGGTACCGCCGCTCGAGATTCCACCGGATCTGACCTCACCGACCCGCGACGACCGCTATGTGGTGCCCGATGCAGCTGGCAAGGGCACGGCCACCTACTCGGCCTACGCCGCCGAACGGTCGCCGCAGGCCAGAGCACAGCAGAAGGGCGACGTGCTGCCGGAAGTGGACCAGGCGCGCATCGACCGCTCCGGGACACAACGCTGGCTGGTTGCCGCAGGGACACCCGACAAGCTGTGGGGAGTGGTCAAGGAATTCTGGCAGGAGACCGGCTTCGTGATCAAGCTGGAACTGCCCGATGCCGGGGTGATGGAAACCGACTGGGCGGAGAACCGCGCCAAGATCCCGCAGGATTTCATCCGCAACGTGCTCGGCAAGGTAATCGACTCGGTCTATTCGACGGCCGAGCGGGACAAGTTCCGCACACGCCTGGAGCCCGGCAGCACGCCGGGGACGACCGACATCTTCATCAGTCATCGCGGGATGTACGAGATTTTCGTCTCCGAAGGCAAGGATCAAACCAAGTGGCAGCCTCGCCCGGCTGATCCGGAACTTGAGGCCGAGATGCTGCGACGTCTGATGATCCGCCTGGGCAGCGAGGAAAAAAGAGCCACGGCGGCACTCAAGTCAGCTCAGGAGAGGCCGCTCGAACGCGCCCGGTTGTCGCGTGGTGCCGATGGCGCCGGCACGCTGGAGGTTGAGGAACCCTTCGATCGGGCCTGGCGTCGGGTCGGCCTGGCCCTGGACCGGGTTGGTTTCACCGTGGAGGACCGTGACCGATCGAGAGGGCTGTATTTCGTTCGTTATGTCGATCCGGAAACCGATAACGAAAAAAAGGAAGAGGGTTTTCTCTCGAAACTCAATCCGTTCAAGGGTAGTGCTCCCAAGACGCAGACGCAGTACCGGATTTTCGTGCGCGAGGCGGGCGGTCGGTCGACCGTGCAGGTGCTCTCCCTGGAAGGTGGCGTTGATCAGTCGGACACGGCCAAGAGGATACTGAATCTGCTCTACGACCAGTTGAAGTAGAGTCCGGGTCTCACCGGGTTGTCCTGCATGCCGGCTTCTCTGTCCTTGTTGTCTGTACCCTCCGACCATGGGTGCGGTGTGGCAAGGATGGTGGGGGCATCCTGACGGATGTGCATGGCCGAGGCAGCCTGGATCTGCCTCGTCGGGATTGATCACGGAGTGGCAACCCGCGGTGTGTTGGCTGTTGCACTACCGGAGAGCATGAGGTGAGGTTCGCTCCGTTTTTCCTCTGCCATGTGGTGCCGTTCTCCCTGTCAGTGTTTGAATGAGCTGCTTGACGGCCATTCGCAGGACCTGTCCTGCACGGTTGCCGTAAGCCTGGTGCGGTGCGGCACGGAGCAGCACGGAGCAGCACACAACCCTGTGGCCCGGACATGGGTGCATCGAACAGGGGATGTGCTTTACGGCAGGACGCATGGGAATCCTCCCTGACCGAACCGCATGCTTTCCCGTGTGGAGCGGGGGGCAGGATCGCCTGCGCGAGCCGCGCAGGGCGCCGAGCGCGCAGCGCAGCAGGTGGGAAGACATTCTTCGTCGGGCTGCGGCGTGTCGGTGCGCCATTCCTCCTCCGGCAGGTCATGCGCCAGGTGTGCCAGGAGCGAGGCGAGCGGACGTGCCATCGAGAGTTCTCCGCATGCCCGCTGGTTGGCCGGGAA
Source organism: Accumulibacter sp. (assembly GCF_016789985.1). GTDB lineage: Bacteria > Pseudomonadota > Gammaproteobacteria > Burkholderiales > Rhodocyclaceae > Accumulibacter. The sequence goes on along the minus strand of NZ_JAEUOL010000240.1, from coordinate 5,965 downwards.
CGCACAGTTCCGGAATCTGCGATTGGCGAAGACATCCCGCACTGGCCGACAGACTCGTTTGCCTGCGCCGCTGCATAAGCTAATAAGCAAAGATTCGTTGGCCGAGCGACAACACTTTTTTAGACTCCGTCCCGTCCCTTGATTGAACGGAGTCCCGATGAAACTGAAGCACCTTGTTGCCGGTCTCCTGACCGGTGTCTGGATGGTCGGCAGGGTGCTTGCTGCCGACATTGCCATCCTGAACGTCTCCTACGATCCGACCCGCGAGCTGTATCAGGACTTCAATGCCGTTTTTGCCAAACACTGGCAGGGGAAGACCGGTGACACCCTCAAGGTGAATGCCTCGCACGGCGGATCGGGCAAGCAGGCACGCTCGGTGATCGACGGTATCGACGCCGACGTGGTCACCCTGGCGTTGGCCTACGACATCGACGCCATCGCCGACCGGGGCATCCTGCCACTCGACTGGCAGAAACGGCTGCCCAACAATGCGGCGCCCTACACCTCGACGATCGTCTTCCTGGTCCGCAAGGGCAACCCCAAGGCCATCAAGGACTGGAACGATCTGGTCAAAGCCGGCGTCTCGATCGTCACCCCCAACCCCAAGACCTCCGGTGGTGCGCGCTGGAATTACCTCGCCGCCTGGGCTTACGCGTTGAAACAGCCAGGCGGCAACGAAGCCAGAGCGCGGGAATTCGTCGGCCAGATCTACGGCAACGTCAAGGTGCTCGATTCCGGCGCACGCGGTTCCACCACCACCTTTGTCGAGCGCGGCATCGGCGACGTGTTGCTTGCCTGGGAAAACGAAGCCTACCTGGCGATCAAGGAACTCGGGCCGGACAAGTTCGAGATCGTCACGCCGTCCTTGTCGATTCTGGCCGAGCCGCCGGTCTCCGTCGTCGACAAGGTGGTCGACAAGCGGGGAACGCGCAAGGTCGCGCAGGCCTACCTCGAATACCTGTACTCGCCGGAAGGCCAGGAAATCGCCGCCAAACACTATTACCGGCCGCGCGACGCCAAGATCGCCGCCAGGTACGCCAAACAGTTCGGCAAGGTCAACCTGGTCACCATCGACGATACCTTCGGCGGCTGGCGCAATGCCCAGAAGCTGCATTTCTCGGACGGCGGCATCTTCGACCAGATCTACGTTCCCGGCGGGAAACGTTGAAAACCTGGCTCAATCGTTGGCCGAATCCCCTGCGGCAGAAAGAGAGAATGAGCCAGTTCTCGTCCTTGTCGAGGCCCGCATGGCCAGTCTGAAGCGCTTCAGTCCCTTGCCGGGCTTTGGCCTGGCGATGGGTTACACGCTGCTCTATCTGACCCTGATCGTGCTGATCCCGCTCACGGCGGTCGGTGCCAAGACACTGAGCCTCGGCTGGGAGGCCTTCTGGTCGGCGGTGAGCAGCCCGCGCGTCGTCGCTTCGTACCAGCTCAGCTTCGGCGCCTCGCTGCTGGCGGCCGGCATCAACGTCGTCTTCGGCCTGATCTTCGCCTGGGTGCTGGTGCGCTATCGATTTCCCGGCAAGAGTCTGGTCGATGCCCTGGTGGACCTGCCGTTTGCCTTGCCGACGGCGGTGGCCGGCATCGCCCTGGCGACCATCTGCGCGGAGAACGGCCCGGTCGGCGAACTGCTCAAGACGTTCGCAATCGAGGTCGCGTACACGCCTTACGGGGTGCTGCTGGCGCTGGTCTTCATCGGCCTGCCGTTTGTCGTGCGCACGGTGCAGCCGGTGCTCGCCGATCTCGAAAGGGAAGTCGAGGAAGCCGCCGCCGGACTCGGAGCCGCGCGCTGGCAGACCTTCCTCAAGGTCATCCTGCCACACATCACGCCGGCACTGCTGACCGGTTTCGCCATGGCCTTCGCCCGTGCCGTCGGCGAGTACGGATCGGTGATCTTCATCGCCGGCAATGTGCCGATGGTCTCCGAGATCACGCCGCTGTTGATCATCACCAAGCTCGAACAGTACGACTACGCCGGCGCCACCGCAGTCGCCTCGGTGATGCTGGTCATTTCCTTCCTCCTGCTGCTGATCATCAATGCGCTGCAGGGCTGGATGCAGCAACGATACACCGCGGAGGCCTGAGATGAGTGGAACGATCACCTTGAAACCCGGTAGCCTGGTGCGTCATGAGACGCTCAGCACGCGCGAGCCGGCCTGGGTGAAGGGGGTGCTGATTGGCATCGCGCTGACCTTCTTCGCCGTTTTTCTGCTGCTGCCGCTGGCGACGGTTTTCACCGAAGCCTTGCGCAAGGGTTGGGGGGCTTACGCAGCAGCGCTGCTCCACCCGGATGCCCGGTCGGCGATCATGCTGACGGCGCTGGTCGCGGTCATTGCCGTGCCGCTCAACCTAGTCTTCGGGGTCGCCGCGGCGTGGGCCATTGCCAAGTTCGAGTTTGCCGGCAAGCGCCTGCTGATCACCCTGATCGACCTGCCTTTTTCCGTATCACCGGTGATCTCGGGGCTGATCTATGTGCTGATGTTCGGTGCGCAGGGCTGGTTCGGTCCCTGGCTGCAGGCACACGACATCAAGATCATCTTTGCCCTGCCCGGCATCGTTCTGGCGACCATCTTCGTCACGTTCCCCTTCGTCGCCCGCGAGCTGATTCCGCTGATGGAAGCGCAGGGGTCGGAAGAGGAGGAGGCGGCCGTCGTTCTCGGAGCTTCCGGCTGGCAGGTGTTCTGGCATACCACACTGCCGAGCATCAGGTGGGGTCTGCTGTACGGGGTGATTCTCTGTAACGCGCGCGCCATGGGCGAGTTCGGCGCCGTGTCGGTGGTCTCCGGGCACATTCGCGGCATGACCAACACCCTGCCGCTGCACGTCGAGATTCTCTATAACGAATACAACTACGCCGCAGCCTTTGCCGTGGCCTCGCTGCTGGCACTGCTGGCGATCGTCACGCTCGGGCTGAAAACACTGGTCGAGCGGCAGACGCGTCGGCAGCAGCAAAAGAAGAATGAACTTTCCGGAGAATGAGCCATGAGTATCGCCATCCGCAACATCAGCAAGCAGTTCGGCGCCTTCAAGGCGCTCGACGATGTCTCGATGGACATTCCTTCCGGTGAGCTGGTCGCCCTGCTGGGGCCCTCGGGCTGCGGCAAGACCACGCTGCTGCGCATCATCGCCGGCCTCGAATACGCCGACCAGGGGCAGATCCTGCTCGCAGGCGACGACACTTCGGCGCTTCATGCGCGTGACCGGCAGGTCGGTTTCGTCTTCCAGCACTACGCGCTGTTTCGCCATATGAGCGTTTTCGACAATGTCGCTTTCGGCCTGCGGGTCAAGCCGCGGCGCGACCGCCCGGCCGAAGCGGAGATCAGGCGCCGGGTGAAACGCCTGCTCGAACTGGTGCAGCTCGACTGGCTGGCCGACCGTTACCCATCGCAACTGTCCGGCGGCCAGCGCCAACGCATCGCGCTGGCCCGTGCGCTGGCGGTCGAACCGAAGGTGCTGCTGCTCGACGAACCCTTTGGCGCGCTCGATGCCAAGGTGCGGAAGGAGTTGCGGCGCTGGCTGCGGCAGTTGCACGACGAGATTCACGTCACCAGCGTTTTCGTCACGCACGACCAGGAAGAAGCACTCGAGGTCTCGGACCGGGTCGTCCTGATCAACCAGGGCAGAGTCGCACAGATCGGTACGCCCGAGGCGGTGTACGACCATCCGGCGACACCCTTCGTCGCCGACTTTCTCGGCTCGGTCAATCTGTTTCATGGCCGGGTCGAGGACGGACAACTGCGCCTGGGTGAACACGCACTTGGCGCCGCCGACGGCAGCGACGGCAGTGCGCTGGCCTTTGTGCGTTCGCACGAGTTCGAGCTACTCCCCGGCTGGGCTGGGCGTGGCGGGCTGCCGGCGACGATCGTCCGTGTCGTTTCGGTCGGGCCGAGCGCGCAGATCGAGCTGAGCCGCACCGACGGCGAACTGGTCGAGGTCGCGATCGCCCGCGACACCTTCCGCCTGCTGGGGCTTGGCGAAGGGGACAAAGTGTCGCTGCGCCCCCGTCAGATCCGCGTCTTTCCGACAGAAGCGCAGGCGGCTTGAGGCGAGACGATGAACTTTCAACAACTGCGCATCATTCGCGAAACGCTGCGCCAGGATTTCAACCTGACCGAGGTGGCCAGCGCGTTGTACACTTCGCAACCGGGGGTCAGCAAGCACATCAAGGATCTCGAGGACGAACTGGGCATCGAGATTTTCCTGCGCCGCGGCAAGCGGCTGCTCGGACTGACCGAGCCGGGCAAGGAACTGGCCGCGGTGGTGGACCGCATTCTGCTCGACAGCCAGAATCTGCGCCGCATTGCCGACCAGTTCGCCAGCCGGGAAACCGGTCACTTCGTCGTCGCCACCACGCACACCCAGGCGCGCTATGCGCTGCCGCAGATCATCAAGTGGTTCAGGACCGATTATCCCAAGGTGCACCTCGCACTGCATCAGGGCAGTCCGGAGGAGATTGCCGAAAAGCTCGTTTCGGGCGAGGCGGATGTCGGGATCGCCACCGAACGGCTCGACAAGGTGGCGGAACTGGCCACCTTCCCGTTCTACCGCTGGCATCACGCGGTGATCGTTCCGTACGGCCATCCTCTTCTCGAGGTCAAGGACCTGACGCTCGAGTTGATCGGCGAGTATCCGATCATCACCTATCATGAAGGTTTCACCGGCCGGACGCATATCGACAAGGCTTTTGCCGAGGCCGGTGTCGTGCCGGACATCGTGCTCTCGGCGATCGACGCGGACGTCATCAAGACCTATGTCGAACTCGACCTCGGCGTCGGCATCGTCGCCTCGATGGCCTACGATGGTTTCAAGGACCGCAATCTGGCGCTGATTCCGGTACCGCACCTGTTTCCGGAAAGCACGACTCGCCTCGCCGTACGTCGCGGCGTCTATCTGCGCAGCTATGCCCTGGCGTTCATCGAGAAAGTCTGTCCCGATATCGGGGAGCAAAACCTCAAAACGGCCATCCAGAAGCAGGTCGGGGGTGATTGGTCATGAGTTTCCGCATCCCGGGAAGATCATGCACCATGAGCGCCCGGCGGTCGCTGCAAGCCACGATTGGCGATGGCTGGGCGGTGCAGCGTCTCTCGGCGAGCCGGCACATGGGTTAAAATCACCGGGGCACAATTCCGTTCGGCTCAGTCAATCGTCAGGACATGCAATGGCACGAGAAAGCTATGCACAACGTACTATTGGTGGTGATTGTGGCGTACTCTCCGGCCGCTTGAGTTGATCCGCTTCGCCTCGCTGGGCAGCGGCAGCCAGGGCAATGCGCTGATTGTCGAAACGGGCGCGACCAAACTGCTGCTCGATTGCGGTTTTTCGATCCGCGCGGCGACAGCGCGACTGGCCAGACTCGGTGCGGCACCGGATGAACTGGCGGCAATCCTGGTGACGCACGAGCATGGCGATCATGTCGGAGGAGTTTTCGCGTTCGCTCGCCGCCACCGGCTTGCCGTCTATCTGACCCATGGCACGTACGTGGCAGCCGCACGCGGCCAGGCTGGCTTGCCGGAATGCCGTCTGATCGACGCGCAGCAGCCGTTTGCGATCGATGGCCTGGAAGTGCAGCCCTTTGCGGTGCCGCATGACGCACGCGAGCCGGTACAGTACGCGTTCAGTGACGGTGATCACCGCTTGGGCGTGCTCACCGACAGCGGTTCGATCACGCCGCATATCGCCGAGGTCCTGGCTGATTGCGACGGCCTCGTTCTGGAGTGCAATCATGACCAGACGCTGCTCGCGGTATCGCGCTATCCGGCGCTGCTCAAGCAGCGTATTGGTGGCCGCTTTGGCCACCTCGAGAACGAGCAGGCGGCGGACCTGTTGCGGCAGATCGACAGTCGCCGGTTGCAGCATGTGGTGGCCGCACACCTCAGTCAGGAGAACAACCGGCCGCAACTCGCCAGCAGGGCGCTCGCCTCGGCGCTTGGTTGTGGCGAGGAGTGGATTGGCGTCGCCGATCAGC
>NZ_JAEUOL010000230.1 GCF_016789985.1 Accumulibacter sp. | reverse complement strand
TGAGCGGAGCGCTGTTTGGTTTCCTGCTGCTTGCCGGCCTGGGTGCCGCGCATGGCCTGGGAACACTCGACGGCCGCGACGCAGTATCGGCTTTCGTCGTTGCCTGCCTCCTGCCATTGGTCACCGGTGCCCTGACCCAATTGCTCCCGGTCTGGCTCCTGCGCGGCAAGCGTACGCCGCGACGCGACCGGCTGCACGCGGCGCTCCGCTGCGGGGGAGCTCTGCGCACGCTCCTCTTCGTCTCCGGAGGCTTCCTTCTGGGATTGGGACTGATCGGCGGGATATGGCCAGCACTGCTGGGAATACTCCACTTCGTCCTCGTCCTGCTCCACTCGCTCGCCACAGCGAGCCGCTCCGCACATCGGAGTGAAAATATTTTATGAACAAAACCAATATATTACAATATTTTTGTGAAATAAGTCTCAAGATTTCCGGCGATCGGCCGTTGCTCAGGGCATGATCCACCCTGACCGACTTCTGCAACGGAGTGAGCAATGATCTTCAAGCATGACCCCCTGGCCCCGGTGTACTCCTCCCGCGCTGCCTCCCGCCGCCTGCATCGGCGTCCGGCTTTGGCCGCCGGCGCGGTAATGGCCCAGGCGCCGGTGGACTGCCTGACGCAGCACGCGCGCAGCCGCCGCCAGGCCGTGCTCGAACCCCAGGCGGCACTGCTGGCGCTGCTGGCAGCCGAGACACGGATCGCCGACCTCGAACGGGCATTGGACGAAGCACGTGCCGCCGCTCTTACCGACACGCTGACCGGCGCGCTGAATCGCCGTGGCTTTGATCAGGCTTACCAGCGGGAAGTGGCGCGCGCACGCCGGAATCACAGCCATCTCGCGCTGGCGCTGATTGATCTCGATGACTTCAAGCGCCTGAACGACACTTTTGGACATCAGGTGGGCGACCAGGCGCTGGTCCATCTGGTCACCGTTCTGCGTACCGCCTTGCGCCCGTCGGACATTCTCGGCCGCTTCGGCGGCGAGGAGTTCGTCCTGCTGCTGCCGGATACCGCCCTTCACGAGGCGGCAGCGGCGATCTCCCGTTTTCAGCGGCAGCTCGCGACCTGTACCGTGCCGGACAGCGACGTTGTCCTCACCTTCAGCGCCGGCGTCGTCGTGCAGGCAGCCGGCGAATCGCTGGAACAGTCGATGCGGCGCGCCGACACCGCCACCTATGCTGCCAAGCGCGCCGGCAAGAATCGCGTCGTCCGGGGCTGAGACAAGGCACGCCGACCTGCCAGGGGCCGCCGGCGGACGGCTGCGGGCGTGGTAGACTGCGGTCTCGCAGCCACCTCCCCGCCCCCCTTACGGTCATCGCCATGCGCTATCTCTCGACTCGCGGTCACGCCCCCGACACTCCTGTTTCATCCGGCCCAGGCTTTACCGAGATTCTTCTCGGCGGCCTGGCGCCGGACGGTGGTCTTTACCTCCCGGTGACCTACCCTCAGGTCGGCCAGGCCGAACTCGCGCAGTGGCGCACTCTATCGTATGCCGATCTGGCGTACGCCGTGCTCTCCCGTTTCATTGACGACATTCCGGCGGCAGACCTGCAAACGCTGGTCAACAGGACCTACACCGCGAAGATCTATGGCAACGGGCGCGTCAGCGCCGAAGCCGGCGAGATTACACCGCTGCGCTGGCTTGCAAGACCTGATCCGCCAAGTGGCGAAGGTGGACTGGCGATCCTCGAACTGTCCAACGGCCCGACCCTGGCTTTCAAGGACATGGCCATGCAGTTGCTCGGCAACCTGTTCGAGTATGTCCTGGCTCGCCGGGGAGAAGAAATCAACATCCTGGGGGCCACCTCGGGAGATACCGGCTCGTCGGCCGAGTACGCAATGCGCGGCAAGCGGGGGGTGCGCGTCTTCATGCTCTCGCCACATGAGCGGATGAGCGCTTTCCAGCGCGCACAGATGTACTCGCTGCAGGATGCCAACATCTACAACATCGCGGTGCGCGGCATGTTCGACAACGCCCAGGACATCGTCAAGGCAGTGTCCAACGACCTCGCTTTCAAGACGCGCTACAAGATCGGTGCGGTCAACTCGATCAACTGGGCGCGCATCGCAGCCCAGGTCGTCTACTATTTCAAGGGCTATTTCGCGGCGACCGGTGGTGTACAGGGCGACAACGAGCAGCAGGTCGCGTTTGCCGTCCCTTCCGGCAACTTCGGCAACATCTGTGCCGGCCACATCGCACGCATGATGGGGCTGCCGATTGGCCGCCTAGTGCTGGCGACCAACGAAAACGATGTCCTCGACGAGTTTTTCCGCACCGGGGTCTACCGCCCGCGGAATACCGCCGAAACCGCTGCCACATCCAGCCCTTCAATGGACATTTCGAAGGCCTCGAACTTCGAGCGCTTCATCTTCGATCTGGTTGGGCGCGACCCGGCCGTCATCCGTCGTTTGTGGTCCGGAATCGATGCCGGACGCAGCTTTGACCTCTCGGCAACACCGTACTTGGCCCGCCTGCCGGAGTTTGGTTTCGTTTCCGGGCGCAGCACGCATGCCGATCGCCTGGCAACGATCCGCCGAACCTATCAGCAGCATGGCCTGCTGATCGATACGCATACCGCCGACGGGCTCAAGGTCGGCAGTGAGCTGCGCACTCCGGACATGCCGATGGTGGTTCTCGAGACCGCCTTGCCGGCGAAGTTCGAGGCAACGATGATCGAGGCGCTTGGCCGAAAACCCGAGCGACCGGCAGCGCTGGAAGGAATCGAGAACTTGCCGCAGCGGGTGGCGGTGATGGACGCCAGCGTCGATGCGGTCAAGCAGTTCATCGAACGGCACGCAGGCTGACGGTCAGCCACATCCGGCACCCTGCACGCAGCATAAGCCGGAGGGCACACGCCGGGCGACGCTTTCTACAAGTAGATCACCGCTGGAAAGACCGCCGCGGCAAGCAGCAGGACCAGCCACTCGAGATTGTGGCGCGCCAGGAAGCCCGTGAAATGCATGATCAGAATCGTAATCGCCAGCACGTAGAACAGCGCAAATAGCATCAGACCACCCTCTCTCTATTCGTGCACAGGCCACAACACTCCGCCTGCTTCGTATCGCTGGGGCCGGGATTATACTTGCTACTTGCTCGCGCCGCCATTCCCGCCACCGGTCACCCCCCAACCACCGGACCGCAGGCTCCGCGCCTGCAGTCACTCACATTTGTGCGCTGACGGTGGCGGTCTAAACCTGGAAACGCATCGACAGATCCAGAGCGCGGACATCCTTGGTCAATCCACCGATCGAGATCCGGTCCACGCCGGTCTCGGCAATCGCCCGCACAGTTTCGATACTGACGTTGCCCGAGGCTTCCAGCAGCGCACGACCTGCGGTCATGACCACCGCAGCGCGTAGCTGTTCCAGGCTCATGTTGTCGAGCAGGATCATTTCCGCGCCGCTGGCGAGCGCTTGTTGCAGCTCGTCCAAGTTCTCCACTTCGATCTGGACGAACTGACATTCGCCACGCGCTGCCCCGGCAATCCGTTGCGCCGCGGCAAGCGCACCGGCAATGCTGCCGGCGGCGAGAATGTGGTTTTCCTTGATCAGGATGCCATCGTAAAGACCAAGCCGATGATTGCCACCGCCGCCGCACCGGACGGCGTATTTTTGTGCCAGGCGCAGCCCGGGAATCGTCTTGCGGGTGTCCACCACCTGCGCCTGCGTACCGGCAATCAGATCGGCGTATTGCCGGGTCTTGGTGGCAACCCCGGACAGTAGCTGCAGAAAGTTGAGCGCGCTGCGCTCACCGGTGAGCAGAGCGCGCGCCGGGCCCGCCAGCTCGCACAGCACCTGGTCGGCCACGATGCGCTCGCCATCGTGTGCCTGCCAGGTGATGGCAAGCGCCGGATCGAGCCGCCGGAAGCAGTGCTCGAACCAGGCGCGGCCGCAGAGGATGGCATTCTCCCGAGCGATGACCCTGGCACGACCGGAACTGTCTGCAGGAACCAGTTGCGCGGTGAGATCACCGCTGCCGACATCCTCCGTCAGCGCGGCCTCGACATCACGCTCGATCTGCCTCTCGAGCAGGGCTGCAAAGCTCATGACAATTCTCGTACACTAGGAGCGAACCGACGGATTCTAACACCATTGGGAGGGGCGAATGCTCGATCTGCTGCTGGTTACCCTGGGGGTGCTGCTCGCCCTGTCGTTTGTTGGTGGCCTGGCCTACCTCTACGTTCAGGATGTCACGCAGGAAAAGCATGCCGTGCTGCGGAATTTTCCGCTGGTTGGCCATCTGCGCTACTTTTTCGAGAGCCTGGGCGAGTACTTCCGGCAGTATTTCTTCCTCGGTGACCGGGACGAGATGCCGTTTGACCGGGCGACCCGCAGCTGGGTATACCGCATGGCGAAAAACGAGGGCGGCATCATCGGTTTTGGCTCCACCTACCGCCTGCATGAAGCGGGGGCGCTGGTGTTCGCCAATGCGCCTTTCCCGGTACTCGAGGAGGAACAGCGACCGACACCGGCGCTGGTGATCGGCGAGGCTTACTGTTCGACCCCCTTTGTCGGCCGGTCGCTGGTGAACATCAGCGCAATGAGTTTCGGAGCCATTTCCAGGCCGGCAGTGCAAGCACTGTCGCGTGGTGCGGCAGCGGCCGGCTGCTGGCTGGACACCGGCGAGGGAGGCCTGTCGCCACATCACCTTGAGGGCGGCTGCGACATCATTTTCCAGATCGGCACGGCGAAATACGGCGTGCGTGACGCCAACGGACAGCTCTCGGATCAGCGCCTGCGCGAACTGGCGGCGCACGAAACGGTGCGGGCTTTCGAGATCAAGCTGTCGCAGGGGGCCAAACCGGGCAAGGGGGGCGTTCTGCTGGGCAAGAAGGTGACGCCCGAAATCGCCGAGATCAGGGGTATTCCGCCGGGCGAGGACTCGCTGAGCCCGAATCGGCACCCCGACATCGCCAACATCGACCAACTGCTCGACCGGGTCGAGCATGTGCGTGCAATCACCGGCAAACCGGTGGGCATCAAGACGGCGATTGGCGGCCGCGGCTTCATGGATCAGTTGACCGCTGCGGTCGCGCGACGCGGTCTGCAGGCCGCTCCCGACTTCCTGACCATCGATGGCGGCGAGGGTGGCAGCGGTGCCGCCCCACAGGCGCTGGCTGACCACATGGCGCTGTCGATCGATGAAGCGCTGCCTCTGGTCGCCGATGCCCTGATCGCCAGCGGCCTCAGGCAGCGGATTCGGCTGATTGCCGCCGGCAAACTGGTCACCCCGGCCCGCGTCGCCTGGGCACTCGCCGCGGGGGCCGATTTCATCAACCCGGCGCGCGGTTTCATGTTTTCGCTTGGCTGCATCCAGGCTTTGCGCTGCCACGCCAACAGCTGCCCAACCGGGGTCACCACGCACGACCCGCGCCTGCAACGCGGCTTGGTCGTGGCCGACAAGGCGGAACGGGTGGCGTCGTACTGTCGCAACATGAACCGGGAGGTCGAGATGATCGCCCACTCCTGCGGTCTGCCGCACGCCCGCGACCTGCAGCGCCAGCATGTACGTATCGTCCAGCCCAACGGACAGAGCGTCCCGCTCGACGGTCTCCATCCCTACCCCGAGGCCAGCCCCCGAGGTCAGGCCCTGGCCGCGATCAGGGCCAGCAGTTCGTCGCCATAGCGCTGCGCCTTGGCTAGGCCGATCCCCGGCACGGCGAGCAGCCCCGACGGCGAATCGGGCAGCAGGGCGGCGATCTCCTGCAAAGCCCGATCGTGCAGGATGACGTAGGCCGGGACGCCCTGCTCGCGCGCCTTGTCGCTCCGCCATTGGCGCAAGCGGGCGACCAGGGGCGAATCGTTGGCGCGCGGGCGCCCGCCGCTGCCGGCCACGACCTTGCTCCTGGTGTCCCTCGCCTGCGGCCGATCGATTCTGCGGCGCAACTTGAGACCGACTTCGCCCTTGAGAATCGGCCGCGCACTATCGGTCAGCTTGAGCGCTCCGTAGGCCTGGGCATCGGCCTCGATAACACCGGCGGCGAGCAACTGGCGAAACACCGACCGCCAGCCCAGCTCGTCGATCTCCGTACCCACCCCGAAGGTCGGCAGGCGATCATGGCCAAACTGCTTCACCTTGTCGGTTGCCTTGCCGCGCAGGATGTCGATCAGGTGGCCGGCACCGAAACGCTGGCCGGTGCGCAGGGCTGCCGACAGCACTTTCTGGGCTGCCACGGTTCCGTCCCAGACCAGCGGAGGATCGAGGCAGACGTCGCAATTGCCGCAAGGCACGGTGTCTTCGCCGAAATGGTTGAGCAGCAGAACACGACGGCAGCCCGCGGCTTCGCAGTAGGCCAGCATGCTGTCGAGCTTCTGCCGTTCGACGCGCTTCTGCTCCGCGGGAGCCGACGAGTCCTCGATCATCTGGCGGTGGATGACCACGTCGTTGAGACCATAGGTCATCCATGCTTCCGCGGCATCGCCATCGCGCCCAGCCCGTCCGGTTTCCTGGTAATAGGCCTCGAGGCTCTTCGGCAAGTCAAGATGGGCGACGAAACGTACGTCCGGTTTGTCTATGCCCATTCCGAAGGCAATGGTCGCCACCATGACCAGCCCATCCTCACGCAGAAAACGTTGCTGGTGCAGTTGGCGGTCGCCCGCCGCCAGCCCTGCGTGGTAGGGCAAGGCGGCAATGCCCTGTGCCGTCAGCCAGGCCGCGGTTTCGTCCACCTTGCGCCGCGACAGGCAATAGACGATGCCCGCCTCGCCGCGATGGTTGCCGAGAAAGGCCAACAGTTGCTTGCGCGGGTTGTCACGCTCGACGATCAGGTAGCGGATGTTCGGCCGGTCGAAACTGGCGACGAACAGGCGTGCTTCCTCGAGCCGCAAACGGGTGATGATTTCCTGCCGCGTCAACTGGTCGGCGGTCGCCGTCAGCGCGATGCGCGGTACCCCGGGAAAGCGCTGCTGCAGCTCGCCGAGCTGCAGGTACTCCGGCCGGAAATCGTGCCCCCATTGCGAGACGCAATGCGCTTCATCAATCGCGAACAGCGCCACCCGCTGCCGCGCCACCAGTTCTTCGATCAGCCCGACGAAACGGTCGCCGAGCAAGCGCTCGGGCGCAACATAGATCAGTTCCAGCTCGCCGGTCATCAGGCGCCGTTCGGTATCGACCAGCGACCTGAAATCCTGTGACGAATTGAGGAAGGCAGCGTTGATGCCAGCTTGTCGCAGGGCGTCCACCTGGTCCTGCATGAGAGCGATCAGGGGTGACACGACCACCCCGACACCCGGTCGCAGAAGAGCCGGAATCTGATAGCAAAGGGATTTCCCGCCGCCGGTAGGCATCAAGACCAAGGCGTCGCCGCCGGCGACAAGCTGCTCAACGATCGCCGCCTGCTGACCGCGGAAACAAGGATAGCCGAAAATCCGACGCAGGATGTCGAGGGCAGGCGAAGTCATGGCGACTGCACTGACCGGGTCAGCCGCCAAGGCAGTGGCCGACGAGCGAACCGCCAGGCGGCAATCTCAGCAGAGGAGAGACAGGCAAGACAGGGGCACTCAGCACAAACTCTCGCGCACCAGATGGTCGCCGTCCCAGCACAGGCATTCCCCCTGCGTTTCCCGCCAGTCCGCCAATACCCAGCGCTCGACATGGATTCCGTCGACGATGTGATCATGGGTTGCCGGACGATGCGTGTGACCATGAATCAGGCTGGCGTAGCCGTGCGTACGCAGAAAATCGTCGGTTGCCGCCGGATTGACATCCATCAGGTAGTCCGCCTTGTCACGCTTGGCCGATTCGCTCTTCTGGCGGAGCGCGGCGGCGATCTGCCGGCGCTCGGCCAGCGGTCTGGCAAGAAAAGCCACCTGCCATTCGGGGCGCCGGGCGAGCGCACGAAACGTCTGATACTCTTGGTCGTCGGTGCACAGCACATCGCCATGGGTGAGCACGAACTGCCAGGTTGGCAGCGAGAGGACGCAGGGATCGGGCAGCAGGCGCGCACCGCTGGCGCGCGCGAAGCGTTCGCCAATCAGGAAGTCGCGATTGCCGTGCATGACCGCCAGTGCCACCCCCGCTGTCACCAGTTCATGTAGCGCACGAACGATCTCCGCGCAGAACACGTCGTCCGGATCATCGAGACAATCATCCCCCGGCCAAGCCTCGAAGAGGTCGCCGAGAATGAACAGTTGCTCGGCCTGGCGCGCGCGGCCACCAAGGAAATCGAGCAGAATCCGGGTGACGCCCGGTGCCTGCGGCGTCAGGTGGAGATCGGAGATGAACAGGATCGGACGCAAGTCGCTTTTCCGGTGCAGGGATCAGCAGACTTCCGCCCGTTCGATCAGGACGTCCTCGACCGGTACGTCGCTGTGGAACCCGGAACTGCCGGTACGTACGGCCTTGATCCGGTCAACCACGTCGGTACCCTCGACCACCTTGCCGAAAACGCAGTAGCCCCAGCCCTGTGCATTCGGCGCGCGAAAATTGAGGAAGTCATTGCTCACCACGTTGATGAAGAACTGCGCGGTCGCCGAGTGGGGGTCCTGCGTACGCGCCATCGCTACCGTATAGGCATCATTCCTGAGGCCGTTGTCCGCCTCGTTCTTGATCGGCGCCCGGCACCCTTTCTGCTTCATGCCCGGCTCGAAACCACCGCCCTGCACCATGAAGCCCGGGATCACGCGATGGAAAATGGTATTGTCGTAGTGACCGGCCGCCACGTAGTCGAGGAAATTCCGGGCCGATACGGGCGCCTTCTCGGCATCCACTTCAATGCCGATGACACCGAAGTTGGTGTGCAGTTTGATCATGGTTTTCCTTTCTCGGGGATGATCTTGACCGACTGAATAATGACCGGTTCGAGTGGAACATTCTGGTGCATCGAGCGGTTTCCGGTCGTTACCCTGGCGATCTTGTCCACCACGTCCAGACCTTGCGTGACCTTGCCGAACACTGCGTAACCCCAGCCATCGGACGCCGGGTAATTGAGTGCGGCGTTATCGCGGTGGTTGATGAAGAACTGCGCACTCGCCGAATGCGGATCTGCGGTGCGTGCCATGGCAATCGTGCCACGGTCGTTGCGCAGGCCGTTGCGCGCCTCGTTCTCGACCTTTCTTGGCGCCGGCTTCTGCTCCATCTCCACCGTGAAGCCGCCACCCTGAATCATGAAGCCCGGAATGACGCGGTGAAATACCGTGCCGTTGTAAAAACCTTCGTTAACGTACTGCACGAAGTTTTGAACGGTCTTCGGTGCCCTCTCGGAATCGAGTTCGATGACGATGCGGCCCATGCTGGTCTGCATCTCGACGCTCGGCGCGGCCACTGCGGTCAGTGACAGCAGCATCCCGACAAGCAGGACCAGGACCATCTTTCTGTACATCAGCAAACTCCTTCGCAAATGATTGTCAAGCCACCGCCATGATTCCATGATTCGACGGTACGGAACCAGCGCCAGACGAGCAGCGTCGCGTCAAAGTCAGGCGACGCGCTCCTGCTGGATCAGCCAACGCCCCCCGGATTTGACCAGAACCATGACCTTGCCGACCGTGGAGGTCAAGGCCGGCGACGAGAAGCGCTGCCTGAAGCGAACCGTCGCCTGCCCGTCAGCCAGGGACACCCTGATGTCTTCGACCTCGACCAGCAGTTTGCCGGGTTTGCGCATCGGTCGCGTGCGTGCTTCTTCCCACGCGTTGCGCGTCATTCCCCGTGGCGTGCGAAAGTCGGCGGCATAGTAGGCAAAGTAGGCCTTGGCGTCCTTGCGCGACCACGCTCTGGCCCAACCCTGGACGAGCCTGCCGATCTCGGCCTCATCGCCAGCCGGGGCCACCGACGGCTTCTCCTGGGAAGCGGCCAGCGGGCTGACGGCGGCTCCGCCTTCTCGCACCGTCAGCCCGCTGGCCGTGGTAGCCGCCTTGCCCAGAGCACTGCCGGCCAGGTCGCGCAGCTTGGACAGCTTGAGCTGTGCAGGCTTTTTTCCCGGATCAAGCTGCAGCGCCTTGTCATAGGCCTGAATGGCCAGTCGGGCATGGATGTCGCCGAGGTTTTCGTAGGCCGTTGCATAGTCCGGCTGAATGCGGATCGCCATCTCGAGCGCAGTACGCGCCTTGTCGTACTGCTTCTGCTCGGCGTAAAGAACGGCGAGGTTGTTGTAGGGTTCGGGCAACTCGGGATAATCTTCGATCAGCTTGCTGAAGACGGTCATTGCATCCGCCCAGCGCCCCATCTCGGTCAGGATCAGACCCTTGGTGAAACGCCCCTGCGCGTCGGCCGGCTTACCCGCCAGGTGGGCTTCAACCTTTTCGAGCGCCGGCACAGGCTGTCCCTGTTTCAACAGGTGCTGCGCATCCGACAGATTGTCCGCCACCGCCAGCGAGGCGGTACAGCCCAGAGCCCAGACGACAAGCAAAGTGGGAAAAGCCGGCGAAAAGCTCGAACGCATCGTTATGGTATACTTGGTCGGGACGTGGTTGAAGATCACTGAACCGACCGATTCTAACAAGAAGTGCGGCCAATCCAAAATGTCCGCCGGCGTCCACCTTCCGCGGCGCACTCGCGCAAGCCCGAAAATGCTCAAGATCTACAACTCGCTGGCCAGAGAAAAGCAGGATTTCGTACCGATCAACCCGGGCAGCGTCCGCATGTATGTCTGCGGAATGACTGTCTACGACTACTGTCACCTCGGCCACGCCCGTGTTCTGGTCGTCTTCGACATGGTCCAGCGCTGGCTGCGGGCAATTGGCCTGGAGGTCTGCTACGTCCGGAACATCACTGATATCGACGACAAGATCATCAAGCGTGCCAGCGAGAACAATGAGCGCATCAGTGAACTGACGGCGCGTTTCATCCGCTTCATGGATGAGGACGCTGCAGCCCTGGGCGTTGAAAAGCCCGACCATGAGCCGAAGGCGACCGAGCACGTGCCGCAGATGCTCGAACTGATCCGGCAACTGGAACACAATGGCCTGGCCTATCAGGCGGCTGCCGGCGATGTGAACTTCTCGGTGCGCAAGTTTCCCGGTTACGGCAGGCTCTCCGGGAAATCGCTAGACGATCTGCGTGCCGGCGAGCGGGTCGACGTGGACGCATCGAAGGAGGATCCGCTCGACTTCGTGCTCTGGAAGCACGCCCGGGAAGGCGAACCGTGCTGGGCTTCGCCTTGGGGCGAGGGCCGCCCTGGCTGGCACATCGAGTGCTCGGCGATGAGTTCGCACCTGCTCGGCCCACACTTCGACATTCACGGTGGCGGCCAGGACCTGCAGTTCCCGCATCACGAAAACGAGATTGCCCAGTCCGAAGGAGCACACGGCAAACGTTTCGTCAACTACTGGATGCACAATGGTTTCGTCCGGATCGATGACGAGAAAATGTCCAAGTCGCTGGGCAACTTCTTCACGATCCGCCAAATCCTCAGGAACTACGATGCCGAGGTGCTGCGCTTCTTCATTTTGCGCGCCCACTATCGAAGCCCGCTCAACTATTCGGACACTCATCTCGACGATGCCCGACAGGCGCTGTCCAGACTCTACACGGCGCTCAAGTCGGCACCATCATCGGCCGCAGCGGTGGACTGGGATGAGCCGCATGCGATGCGCTTTGCCGAGGCGATGAACGACGATTTCAACACGCCGGAGGCCTGTGCGGTGCTGTTCGACCTGGCAGCCGAACTCAATCGCAGCAAGTCGACCGCGCTTGCCGGCCAGTTGCGCGGACTGGGTGCCTTGCTGGGTCTGCTTGGCCGTGAGCCGCAGGCCTTCCTGCAGGCGACACCGGCGAGTGGTGGAGAGATGTCCGCCGCGAGCATCGAATTGCTCATCAACGAACGCATGACGGCCAAGAAACGCAAGGACTTTGCCGCAGCCGACCGCATCCGTGCCGAACTGCTGAGCGCCGGCGTGGTGCTCGAGGACGGTGCCCAGGGCACGAACTGGCGACGCGCCTGATCGCGACCAGTCCCCGGCCCCGGCAGGTACCGCCTAGCGCAACACGCGGCCCCCACTGCCGATGACCGTCAGATCGACGAAACGCGAGCCCAGTCGATCGCTGGGCGAGTAGCTGATGCGGTAGCCGCCCAGGTCGTGGTTCTGCATGCTTTCCAGGCTGGCCACCAGCTTTTCACGCGTCAGATCCTTGCCCGACTTGCGAATCGCATCGACCAGAACCTTGGCCATGGCATACGCTTCGACGCCGTAGTAGGAAGGCTTGGCCTGCTTGCCCAGCAACTTCTGGTACTCGTGCACCAGGGGGATGGTGTCGTTCCACGGGTAGGGCATCACTTGTGAAATCCCGATGCCTCGCGCCTCGTCGCCAAGTTCCTGTACCAACAGGTCGGCACCGACCGGCGAAAGCGTCATGAACTGCGGATTCTGCCTGGCTTTCCTCATCTCGCGTACGAAGGCGGCGCTCGCCTTGTACAGGGTCACCATGATCACTGCTTGCGGGTTGACCTTGGCGATCGTCTGCACCGCCGGGCCGACGTCGAACGAGTTCCGCTCGACCGTAGCCACCGCCGACGGTACCTGATTGTGCTTCTTCAGCGCGGCGGCCACACCCTCCAGGCCAGACCGGCCAAAGCCGTCATTCTGGTAGAAAACGGCAATGTTCTTGAAACCCAGTGAGGTGAGCTGGTTGACTATCGCTTCGGTCTCGTTAGCATAACTGGCACGCACATTGAACATGTAACGATTGTTCGGATTCTCGCGTGGCGACTGGCGGAGCGACTCGGCGCCCGATATCGTCCCCACCAGAGGCACCTTGGCAACCCCGAAAACCTCGTTCATGGCCGCCGTTGTGGGACTCGATCCGTACGAGGCAAGCAAGGCGAAGACCTGGTCCTGAGCAATCAGGGTCCTCGTGTTGGTCAAGGTCCGCTCGGTTTCGTATCCGTCATCGAGCGCCCGCAACTCGATGCGGCGGCCGTGGATTCCACCCGCCTCGTTGACCTGACGAAAATAGGCGTTGATCACCATCTTCATGTCCAGTCCGTACGGCCCGCTGGGACCTGAAAACGGAGCAGTCATGCCAATCAGGATGCTCTTGTCGGTGATACCCACCTCGCCCGCAGCAACACAGCCGATCCAGCTCAAGACACCCAACAGCAGCGCTTTGACAAGCCCCATGCCGTCCTCCTCGCGTTTCGTGCCGGTCGCAATCGACCGCCGAGCACTTCCAGCACCCGCCGAGGATGGCGACCCAAGCTGACACTGCCCTTACACAGACGACTTTGTCGTGATTCGCGGGACAGCCAAAGGATTCACCGCGCCACGGCGCGACGACAGCCTTGTTTCATGTGGCAGCGAAAAAATCGCGCACCCGATCCATCCAGGACTTGGCGCGCGGATTGTGGTGACCGGAATTCTCGCGGCTTGACTCCTCGAGCTCGCGCAGCAACTCCTTCTGCCGCTCGGTGAGATGAACCGGTGTCTCGACCACGACGTGGCAGAGGAGGTCACCGTGCGCGCTGCTGCGCACTCCCTTGATCCCCTTGCCGCGCAGCCGAAATACCTTGCCTGACTGAGTCTCCGCTGGCACCCGGATCTTGGCCGCACCGTCGAGGGTGGGTATGTCGATCTCGCCGCCGAGCGCCGCGGTCGTGAAGCTGATCGGCATCTCGCAGTGCAGGTCGTTCTGTTCGCGCTGGAAGACCGCATGCGCCTTGAGGTGAATCTGTACGTAGAGGTCGCCGGCCGGACCACCGTTGACACCATGTTCGCCTTCGCCCGAGAGGCGAATCCGGTCGCCCTCGTCGACTCCCGCCGGAATCTTGACCGCCAGCGTCTTGTGTTGCTTGACGCGCCCTGCCCCATGGCAGGCAGCACACGGATCGGCAATGTAACGCCCGGTTCCGTGACATTTGGGACAGGTCTGCTGGATCGAGAAGAAGCCCTGCTGCAGGCGAACCTGTCCGCTGCCCTGGCAGGTCGGGCAGGTTTTCGGTTGCGTCCCCGCCTTGGCACCACTGCCATGACAGACCTCGCAGGCCTCCATGGTCGGAATCCGGATCTTGGTCTCGGTACCGAACGCTGCTTGTTCGAGGGTGACCTCGAGGTTGTAGCGCAGATCAGCACCACGATACACATTGGATCGGCCTCCGCCGCGCCGCCCACCGAATATCTCGTCGAAAATGCCGCCAAAGGCATCGGAAAAACCACCTGCACCAGCGGCGCCCATTCCCGCCTGCGGATCCACACCAGCGTGACCATACTGGTCATAAGCCGCACGCTTGTCGGAGTCGGCGAGAATCTCGTAGGCTTCCTTGACTTCCTTGAAATGTTCCTCGGCCTTGGGGTTGTCCGGATTGCGATCCGGATGGTACTTCATGGCCAGTCGGCGGTAGGCCCTCTTGATGTCGTCATCGGAAGCGTCACGATTGACGCCGAGAATGTCGTAAAAGTCGCGTTTAGCCATCGGATCTCGAACACTTTCAGGGGCAGAGCGAGGCGCGATTATACGCCCCGCCCTTCAGGCGAATGCCTACTTCTTGTCTTTGACTTCGGTGAATTCGGCATCGACCACGTCGCTGTCGTCCTTCTTCGCCTCACCGGCAGACCCTGCCCCACCAGCCTGTTCCTGCTGCTTGGCGTACATCTTCTCACCGAGCTTCTGCGCCGCCGTACCGAGCGCCTCGGTCTTCGCCTTGATTGCTTCGAGGTCATTGCCGCGAATGGCCTCTTCGGCCTCCTTCATGGATTTTTCGATGGCGGCCTTCTCACCGTCGGAAAGTTCCTTGCCATACTCGGCGAGCGACTTCTTGACCGTGTGGATCATGGCGTCGCACTGGTTGCGCGTTTCAGCCAGTTCGTGCGCCTTGCGGTCCTCTTCTGCGTGCAACTCCGCGTCGTGGACCATGCGCTGCACTTCCGCTTCACTGAGCCCCGACGAAGCCTGGATCTTGATCTTGTTTTCCTTTCCGGTGGCCTTGTCCTTGGCCGAGACATGCAGAATGCCGTTGGCGTCGATATCGAAGGTGACCTCGATCTGCGGCATGCCACGCGGGGCCGGCGGGATATCCGACAGGTTGAACTGGCCGAGGCTCTTGTTGCCCGCCGCCATTTCCCGCTCGCCCTGCAACACATGAATGGTCACCGCGGACTGATTGTCGTCAGCCGTCGAGAAGACCTGCTGCGCCTTGGTCGGGATGGTGGTGTTCTTCTTGATCAGTTTGGTCATCACCCCACCCAGGGTCTCGATACCGAGCGACAGTGGAGTCACGTCGAGCAGGAGAACATCCTTGACCTCACCCTGCAGTACCCCGCCCTGAATCGCCGCACCGACCGCCACAGCTTCGTCCGGGTTGACGTCGCGCCGCGGTTCGCGGCCAAAAAATTCCTTGACTTTCTCCTGCACCTTGGGCATCCGGGACTGGCCACCCACCAGGATGACATCGTCGATGTCGCCAATCCGGCAGCCGGCGTCCTTCAGCGCGATGCGGCACGGCTCGATGGTCCGCTCGACCAGTTCATCAACCAGGGATTCGAACTTGGCGCGTGTGATCTTCAGCGTCAGGTGCTTGGGTCCGGAGGAGTCAGCAGTGATATACGGCAGGTTGATCTCGGTCTGCTGGCCGGACGAGAGTTCGATCTTGGCTTTTTCGGCAGCGTCCTTGAGGCGTTGCAGGGCAAGCACATCGGACTTCAGATTGACCCCCGACTCCTTCTTGAACTCGTCGATGATGTAGTCGATCAGTCGCTGGTCGAAATCCTCGCCACCAAGGAAGGTATCACCGTTGGTCGACAACACCTCGAACTGGTGCTCGCCTTCGACCTCGGCGATCTCGATGATCGAAATATCGAAGGTTCCGCCCCCCAGATCATAGACGGCGATCTTCTTGTCTCCCTGTTTCTTGTCCATGCCGAAAGCCAGGGCGGCCGCAGTCGGCTCGTTGATGATGCGTTTCACCTCGAGGCCGGCAATCCGCCCGGCGTCCTTGGTGGCCTGACGCTGGCTATCGTTGAAGTAGGCCGGCACGGTGATCACCGCCTCGGTCACGTCCTCGCCAAGATAGTCCTCGGCGGTCTTTTTCATCTTGCGCAGCACCTCGGCCGACACCTGCGGCGGAGCAATCTTCTTGCCACGAACCTCGACCCAGGCATCGCCATTGTCAGCCTTGAGAATCTTGAACGGCATCAGGGAAATATCCTTCTGCACCTCCTTCTCTTCGAAACGGCGGCCAATCAGCCGCTTGATGGCATACAAGGTGTTTTTCGGATTGGTGACCGCCTGACGCTTGGCCGGCGCACCGCAGAGCACCTCACCGTCTTCCGCATAAGCAACGATGGACGGCGTGGTCCTGGCGCCCTCGGAATTCTCAATCACTTTCGGCTTGCCGTTCTCCATCACGGCGACACAGGAGTTGGTCGTCCCAAGGTCGATGCCGATGATCTTGCCCATTTTCAATCCTTTCAATATCTCGTTGTTTTGTCTTGACATTCACTTGAAATCGGAATGCTCGATACTGATCCGTAACTGGGGATCAGCCGGCCGATTTCAAGTTGTTCCCTTGGCAACAATCACCAGCGCCGGGCGCAACACCCGGTCGGCCAGCAGATAGCCCTTTTGCAGCACCTCAACCACTGTATTGGGCTCCTGGTCGGTCTCGACCACGCTGATCGCCTGATGTCGGTTCGGATCGAACTTCTCGCCCAGCGGATTCACCTCGGTCAGCGCGGATTTCCCGAAGGCGGCGACCAGTTGTCTGAGCGTCAGCTCGGTACCCGACCGGATACTTTCGGCAGTGACGTTTTCGCTGGCCAGCCCAGCTTCGAGGCTGTCCTTGACCACCAGCAGCTCACGCGCGAAACGTTCGATCGCGAACTTCGCAGCCTTCGCTATGTCTTCCTGTGCGCGCCGGCGAACGTTCTCGGTTTCCGCCCTGGCGCGCAGCCAGGCGTCCCGCTGCTCGTCGGCCTTCAGTAGCGCCTGCCGCAACGCCTCTTCAAGAGCTGCGGTCCTGTCTTCTGGCGGGGTTCCCTCGGCGGGTGCCTGGCGGTCGTCAGGGGCGTCTGCCGCCACAGACGCTTCATCGGATACGGTCTCGTTGGTCTGCATAGATGGGGATCTCCTTAAAACGTCCCGAAGCTGGGGGCAGGTTGATCGATTTCAAGCCTTCTGTGGTCGATCCGATGTGCCGCCAGATCGATCTGTACGCATAATTTTTGATCCGGAAGATGCTTCTGCTGCTAGCATTCCGGTTTTTGCTGGCCGTCGTTGGAATCCGGGAGCGGTATGCTGGAGAAGATCGGAAAGTACGAGATCGTTCGCTCCCTGGGCAAGGGTGCGACCGCCGTCGTTTATCTGGCCAGAGATCCCGACCTCGACCGACTCGTCGCCATCAAGCTGATCCGCTTCGGCGAGGACAACGCAGCGATGTCGCGGCGTCTGCGCAAGCTGTTCCAGACCGAGGACTCGATCGGCCGACGCCTCAATCATCAGAACATCGTCAGGATCTACGATGCGGTGGTCGAAGCCGAGCGGGCGTATCTGGTGATGGAGTACGTCGATGGCTCGGCGCTCGACAAGTTCTGTGCGATCAACCGGCTGCTGCCCATGCACCGGGTCATCGGCATCATCTTCAAGTGCTGCCTGGCGCTCGACCACGCCTTTCATCAGGGCATCGTCCATCGCGACATCAAGCCGGCCAACATCCTGATCGACGCACAGGACAATCCCAAGATCACCGACTTCGGCCTCGGTCTCAATCTGGGGAAGGACACGAACCAGGACTCGACCTTCGTCATGGGCGTTGGCTCACCAGCCTACATGTCTCCGGAACAGGTCAAGAACTACCCGCTCAACCACAAGACCGACCTCTATTCGCTGGGCGTTCTGCTGTTCCAGTTGCTGACCGGTCGCCTGCCTTTCCGCGCCAACAATCCGGCGACCCTGGTGTATAAGATCGTCAACATGGACACGCCTTCGGTCTGCGCGCTCAACCCGAATTTGCCCGCCGGCCTCGATCCGATCATCAGGAAGGCGCTCGAGAAAGACCTCTACAGTCGCTATCGAAACGGTGCCGAGTTCGCCAAGGATCTGTCGGCCGTGCGCTACCAGATGCAGGAAGAGGATCAGACGCAACAGGATCTGAGCCACTTCGAAAGCCTGCGCAAGGTTGATTTCTTTGCCGAATTCGAGGACATCGAACTCTGGGAAGTGCTGCGCATCAGCGTCTGGCGGGAACTCTCGGAAAAGGTGACGCTGATCCGCGAAGGCGACAGTCACCGCAAGTTCGGAGTCGTGGTTGATGGCTTTGTCGAGGTGTCGTGCAACGCACGGGTGATCTGCCGGCTCGGTTCGGGCGAAGTGGTGGGCGAAATGGCCTTCCTCCACCCGACCGATACCCGGCGGCAAGCCACCGTGGTCACCCTGGAACCGACACGCTTCCTGGAAATCAACAGCGCCGCCCTGGACCTGAGTTCGGACGAAGTGCGCGAGCGCTTCCACAAGGTCCTGCTGATCAAGGTCCTCGGCCGGCTGCGCGAAGCAAACAAGGTTCTCGCCACCCTCGGTCAGGCAGCCGTTCAGGGCAGTTCCTCGGCTTACGTGGCGGGTCTCTCGCCACCCCTTCAACTGCTTTGAGAACGGACCCCTGAAATGCCCGATCTGACCTCGGCAAGCTTCTGGATCTCGGTCTTGCAGATCATCGCGATCGACATCCTGCTGGGTGGCGACAATGCCGTGGTGATTGCCCTTGCCTGCCGCAAGCTGCCCGAAGCGCAGCGCAACAAGGGGATTTTCTGGGGGGTCTTCGGGGCGATCGGCCTGCGCATCTTGCTGATCTACTTCGCCCTGCAGCTACTCGCCATCCCCTACCTGAAGATCGTCGGCGCGCTGCTGCTGCTCTGGATCGGTGTCAAGCTGATCCTGCCCGAGAACGAGGACGCACATGGCAATGTTCAGGGCAGCAGTACGCTGCTCGGCGCGATCAAGACGATCATCGTCGCCGATGCGGTGATGAGCGTGGACAACGTCATTGCCGTCGCCGGGGCGGCGCATGGATCGATCATTCTCGTCGTTTTCGGCATCGCCGTCTCCATCCCGATCGTCGTCTGGGGCAGCAAACTGGTGTTGGCCCTGATGGATCGTTTCCCGGTCGTCATCACGGCGGGCGGCGCCCTGCTCGGCTGGATCGGCGGCGGCATGCTGGTCACCGACCCGGCATTGCCTGCCTCCTGGCGCGACGCCGTACCGTATGGCGCCTACCTTGCGTCCGGGCTTGGTGCACTCCTGGTGGTCACCGTCGGCAAGTGGCTGGCCAGCCGGAAGCGTGCCGCCGCGGCCAGCATCGACCTGACGCCGGCCAGGACAACACCGACCCAGGGAGGAAGTGCGCAATGAAGCCATGGTGGTTGCTCGCCGTTGACGGGTCAGCAGCGGCCTTGCGCGCGGTGGATCACGTCGTGCGCGAATCCCTCGCCAGCGCCGTTCCGTTGAAAATCCTGCTGGTCAATGTGCAACACGCCTTGCCGTCCGACATTACGCGTTTTGTCAGCAGCAGCATCGTCCAGGATTACCATCGCGAAACCGGCGATGCGAACCTGGCAAGCGCACGCGCCAGACTGGAGACAGCGGGAATCGCTTATAGCCAGCATATCCTGATCGGAGAACCGGCCCCGACGATCGTCGATTTCGCCCGCGAACATGGCTGCACGCAGATCGTCATGGGCGCGCGTGGCCTGGGAACGGTGAGCGGCCTCCTCCTCGGCTCGGTGACGCAACGGGTGGTGCACCTAACCGACCTGCCGGTGGTGATCGTCAAGTAGGCCCGACCACCTCCGTCATCCGTTCACAGGACGTAGCGCGAGAGGTCCTCGTTGTGGGCCAGTTCGGCGAGGCGGCTATCGACGTATGAGGCGTCGACGGCAAGCCGTTCGCCATGTCCCTTGCCGGCCGAAAACGAGACCTCTTCGAGCAGCCGTTCCATTACCGTATAAAGGCGGCGCGCCCCGATGTTCTCGGTCCGCTCGTTGACCGACCAGGCGATCTCGGCGAGACGCCGGATGCCGTCATCGGCGAACTCGAGTTCGACCCCTTCGGTGGCGAGCAGCGCCTGATACTGCTTGGTCAGGCAGGCGTCGGTCTGCGTCAGGATGCACTCGAAGTCGGCCACCGACAGCGAATCGAGTTCGACGCGAATCGGCAGCCGGCCCTGCAGCTCGGGAATCAGGTCCGACGGTCTGGCCAGGTGGAAAGCGCCGCTGGCGATGAACAGGATGTGGTCGGTGCGGATCATGCCGTACTTGGTCGACACGGTCGTCCCTTCGACCAGCGGCAACAGATCGCGCTGCACCCCCTGACGCGACACGTCGACACCGTGCGTGTCGCTGCGCGAGGCGATCTTGTCGATTTCGTCGAGGAAGACGATGCCGTTCTGCTCGACGTTGCGCACCGCATCAAGCTTGACCTCCTCGTCATTGACCAGTTTGGCCGCTTCCTCATCGATCAGCAGGCGACGCGCCTCGCAGATCTTCAGCTTGCGCGACTTTTTGCGACCGCCGCTCATGTTCTGGAACATGCCCTGAATCTGCGCGGTCAGTTCCTCCATCCCCGGCGGCGCGAAGATCTCGGCCTGCATCGACGGAACGGCGACGTCCACCTCGACCTCCTTGTCGTCGAGCCCCCCCTCGCGCAGCTTCTTGCGGAATTTCTGCCGGGTCGCACCGTCCTCGGTCGACTGCACATCATTGTAAAAACTGGCGCGCGCCGGCGGCAGCAGCGCATCGAGCAGGCGCTCCTCGGCAGCGTCTTCGGCACGCGCCCGAACGCCCTTCATCGCCTGCTCGCGACCGCTCTTGACGGCGATCTCGACCAGATCCCGGATGATCGTCTCGACGTCACGCCCGACATAGCCGACTTCGGTAAACTTGGTGGCCTCGATCTTGATGAACGGCGCGTTGGCCAGCCGCGCCAGGCGACGCGCAATTTCCGTCTTGCCGACGCCGGTCGGCCCGATCATCAGAATGTTCTTCGGGGTGATCTCCTGGCGCAACGGCTCGGCCACCTGGGCGCGCCGCCAGCGGTTACGCAGCGCGATGGCCACCGCTTTCTTCGCCTTGCCCTGACCGACGATGTGTTTGTCGAGTTCGTGAACGATTTCCTGCGGCGTCATGGACGACATGATTACTCCAGC
>NZ_JAEUOL010000227.1 GCF_016789985.1 Accumulibacter sp. | reverse complement strand
GGGATCGGGCTGCCCCAGGCAAAACAGGTCTATTACCGCATCACGACGCGCGTCCAGGGCCCCCGCAATACGGTGAGCTACGTCCAGACCATCGTCGCACTCTAGTTGCAGCGCAGCACCGCCGTTCAAAGGAGTTCGCCATGAAAACTCATCGACCGATTTCCGCCGCCCCGTCCCTGCTCGCCCTGCTCGCCCTGGCAGCCGGGGTACACGCCGCGACCACCGAACTCGCCTCCGCTCCGCTGTCCGGCGCCTCGACCGTGCAGATTTTTCCCAACATCCTGTTCGTCCTCGACGATTCGGGCAGTATGGACGACGACGCCATGCCCGACTGGGCGCGCGGCGCCCCGTTGCATCAGGGCAAGAACCCGGGTTTCAACGGTGTCGCCTACAACCCGGCGTTGACCTACAGCCCGCCGATCTATTTCGCCGCCGACGGATCAGCCGACACCGCCACCTACCCGAGCCAGACGAGCGCGAGAACGGCCAACTGGACCTCGGTGATCAACGATGGCTACCGGGTTCAGCACAAGGTGGCGGGCGTCACCGGCAGCACCAACCTGGCGGCCGCCGCCTTCTACTACGTGACCGTCGCCGGCGAATACTGTACCGACAAGACACTGCGCGACTGCGTGCCGGCCAGTGCGCCGACCGCCACCCATCCGCTGCCGGCCAATCTGCGCTGGTGCAACAGCCAGAGCGAAGCCTATGCCGCAACCCCCGCCGCGGGCGCCTGCCGGGCGACCCAGACCGACGCCACCTACCGCTATGCGCGCATGCCGGAGCCGCACACCAGCCGGCTGACGATCAACGCCGGCGGTTCGGTCACCAACATCACCGTTGCCGGCAGCGAGATGCTCTCCGCCACGGCGACCGGCGCCGGACCCGGTGAACTCGCCATCGCCCTCCGCAACGCCATCAACGCCTGCAGCTTCCGTCTCGTCGGCAACTGTCAGACGGTCGGTTACCGGGCAACCTCGGCCGGCAGCGTGGTCACCATCAGCGCGCCCGCCGCCACCCCCAACGCGCCGGTGCTGCTCCCGGCCGGCACGATCAGCGCCACCACTTTCGGCCGCTCGACCACGCTCGGCGAGAACCAGGCACCCGGCGACGTGCAGTTGAAGGTCATCACCGGCAGCACGGCCACCTATCCCAAGGCCGCCACGCGCACCGACTGCGGCGGAACGGGCATCGCCACCTGCAGCTACGAGCAGGAGATGACCAACTATGCCAACTGGTGGGCCTACTACCATACCCGCATGCAGACGATGAAAACCGCTTCCAGTCTGTCCCTGTCGGGCATCGACCAGACGCGTCGCGTCGGCTACATGACGATCAACAACAACAGCGGCAGCGATTTCCTGAACATCCAGGAATTCGCTCCGGCGCAGAAAAAGGCCTGGTACGACAAGCTTTTCGCGGCCGTACCGACCGTCGATACCTACACTCCGCTGCGCGTTGCCCTGGCCAACGCCGGCTACCTCTACGCCGGCAAGTACAACGGCCAGACGCTGAACGGCGTCTCGGTCACCGATCCCGTGCAGTATTACTGCCAGAAGAACAACACGATCCTGTCCACCGACGGCTACTGGAACCAGGGCGCGGGTTTCACGCTCGCCAGCCGGACGACCCTGGTCGGCGATCAGGATGGCAACGTCGATCGGCCGCAATTCGATGGCGGCGCACCGCAGGCCTATGAGATCGTCAGTCAGGTCACCAGGACCAGTACGACGACGCAACCCACCCAGCGCCAGAAAAAGACGCAGCAACTGCAGAGCAACACCTCCCCGCTGCAGATCAGCACCAACACCGTGCCGCAATCGAGCACGCAGACCCTGCTGGCCCGGACCACTCCGCTGCTGATGGAAACCTCGCAGTTGCAGGCCCGCATACGTCCGCTGCAGCAGCGCACCAAGAACCAGCCGACGCGCAGCGACATCATCTCCCGCGAGTGGTGGTCGAGCACCCAGCAGCTCGAGGAGCGAACGCTCACCAAGTGGCAGAGCCAGCTTGCGTACCTCATGTATCGTGAGTCGATCCTGCAGACCAAGATCTCGACCCTGATGACGCAGACCTCGAAACTGCAGACGCGCAGCTATGTGCTGCAGGCGCAGACCCAGCCCCTGCTGAAGACCGTCACCCAGATGCAGAAGCGCACCTCCTCGGACAGCGGGATCACCTGGACCGACTGGGCCAACGTCGCCGAATGCATTACCCAGCCGAGCGGCATCAGCCGCATCGAGTGTCAGGCCCTGCCGGCGGCGCCACCCGTCGCCGACACCACCTGCACGGTCATCACCCCGGTCATCGACGCACCGGTGATCGGCGAAAGCCTGCGGCGACGTTATCTGACCGGTTCTTCCTGCGCCTACGGTACTGCCTCCGGCTGGAACACGGCGGTTGCCGCGTGCACCACCAGCGCCCGGTCGAGTGGCGGTGAAGGCTCGACCTGGGTCGGTCCGGCGACCGAGTGCCGCTACGAAGGGGACGGCATCTATCGTGACGCCACCCAGACCTGCACCGCCGCGGCACGCTCGACGGGCCCGGTTTTTTCCGTCCTGACGGCACGCGATTGTCAGTACGTGGTCGACGCGGCATGGGCTCCGGCAACCGCCACCTGTACACCGGTCGCCGAAAACAACCAGAACCTCAGCGCCCGGCGGTGCCAGTACAGCGGCTTCCCGGCCACCTGGAGCACCGCCGGCGCGAGCTGCACGCCGCAGCCCGAGGATCGGACGAACTTCACGGTGCTCGAGGCGCGCCAGTGTGCTTACAGTGGTTTCCCCGCCACCTGGAGCTTCGCCACGACCACCTGTACGGTACAACTGGAAGACCCCAACTACGCTGTCGCAGTGGCCCGCGAATGTGGCTACCTGCCTCCCAGCGGCTGGCAGGACACCGCCAGTTGCACCCTGCTGCCACAATCCACCTCATCGCCCTACACGGTAGTCACCGCCACCACCGCCTGCCGGCAGGTGTGGACCAATTGGGCGGCGACCAATCAGGCCTGTGTAGCGAATGCGACGACCGAATGCCAGTATGCCAAGGCAAGTCCACCCGGCCCCGACGCAAGCTGCCCCGCCTCGGCGCTGGCCGCTGATTTCACCAACCCGGTCGCCAAGGTCTGTGTCGAACTGGTGAACCTGGGTCCGCCGCAGAACGTCACGCAGTGCGTTCCCGACACCAACGTCCCGCCGCGCTGGGTTTGTAACATCGGCTGGACCGACTGGACCGACGCCACGGGAGCCTGCACTCCGCTCGCCGATCAGACCGAATGCCGCTACCTCCCGCGCCGTCTGGCGAGCTGGCAGAATGTCTCTTCCTGTACACCGGTGGCCGGTTCGGCAGCGCCGCCCTTCACCGAGCTGAAGGACATCGAGTGCCAGTACGACCAATGGACGGCGCAGCAGAACGTTGCCAGTTGCAGCGAACTGCCGCAGTCGCAAAGCGCGCCCTTTACGGTCGGCGTAGCATCGCATTGCTCCTATGGAACACCGAACAGCTGGCAATCGGCGACCGGAACCTGCACGGTGGCCGGCCAGACCGGCAACAACTTCGTCGGCCCGAAAACGGAGTGTCAGTACGCCGCGCCCACCAGTTTCGCCGACGATGCAAGCTGCCCGGGATCGGCCGTCGCCGCTTCGCAGGGCTCACCGTACACGGTCACCGTTGCCAAGACCTGTTCAACCAGGTGGAGCGACTGGCAGAACACCAATGGCCCATGCACGGCAGACGGCACGATGACCCAGTGCCAGTACGGACCAGCCAGCGGCTGGGTCAACGCTTCGAGTTGCACGCCCGTCGCGCATTCCGGCGGCCCCGTCTATCCGGGAGCCGCTCAGGACTGCCGGATGGAGCCGACCAACCCGCCGTGGCAGAACGTCGGCAGCAACGACTGCACGGCGGGCACGGTCAACGGCCTCACCACCTCCTGCCAATGGGTAACCCCGCCACCTACCGCACAGTTCGTCGCCGACTGCGGGTTCGAGCAGACAGCCGACGCGAGCAACGGCTGGGTGGACATCCGCTGCACGACCGCCACCCAGCAGCGTGACGTCGGACTGTGCACGGCCCTGGAGCCGGTGGGCTGTCCGGCCGACACCAGCCGTCCGGACCTCTGCAAGCGAACCCGCTGCGGCATGCGAAGTCTGGGCGCAACACCGGACACCCTGGCCGACGTCGCCCAGTACTACTACATGACCGACCTGCGGACCAGCACCCTCGGCAACTGTGCACCGAACGGCGACACCACGCGCAACGTCTGCCAGTCCCCGGATGTGAACGACACGGCCGGACTCGTCCAGCGCATGACCACCTATACGCTGGGTCTCGGTGCCTCCGGTCTGATGCAGTACCAGGACAATTACCAGCAGGCCTTGCAGGGCGACGGTAGCGACTTCGCCAGCATCAAGTGGATCACGACCGCCCTGCCGGCGCAGGGCATCTGTTCCTGGCAACAGTTCGGCGACTGCAACTGGCCGACGCCAGCCGACAATGCCCAGACCAACATCGATGACCTCTGGCATGCGGCGGTGAATGGCCGCGGCACCTACTTCAGCGCCCGCGACCCGTCCAGCCTGGCCACCGGCATCAGCAGCGCGCTGGCCAGCATCAGCACGGCCCAGGGCTCGCTGGCCGCCACCACGGTGACCTCACCCACCCTCGTGGCCGGTGACAACGGGATCTACGAGGTATCGTTCGAGGTCGGTGTCTGGGCCGGCGACGTGGTCAAACGAACCGTCGATGGTAATACCGGGGCAATCTCCACGAGCACCGTCTGGTCGGCCGAGGAGCAACTGCGCCGGAAAATGACCAGCAACAACACGCTGCCACCCGACGAGGGCCAGCGTACCATCTACACCTACAACCCGGGCGGCACCGACAATCTCAAGGCGTTTGCCTGGAATGCCTTGTCAATCACCGAACAGGGCTTCTTCTCCCGGCCCTACATCAATGACCTGACGCAATTCTGCACGGCCGGCCTCACCTGCCTTGCCGACCCCGAGAAGAACACCGCCAGCGGCGAGAACCTGCTGAAATTCCTGCGCGGCGACCCGGGCCACGAGGGCGGTGTGCAGAATCTCCTGGCCTTCTACCGTCAGCGTTCATCAGGCGGGGCAGGCAATCTGCATCGACCGCTGGGCGACATCTCGGGCTCGGAAGCCGTCTTTGTCCAGAAACCGCACTGGAGCTACGTCGACCAGCAGTACGCCGAGTTCAAGCTGGCCAACAGCGCGCGCCGCTCGATGGTCTACGTCGGCGCCAACGATGGCATGCTGCACGCCTTCGACGCGACCACCGGAGAGGAACTCTGGGCCTATGTTCCGGCACTGGTCATTCCCAAACTGTACAAGCTGGCCGACAAGAACTACCCGGCGCAACATCAGTTCTCCGTCGACGGCACGCCATCGGTCGGCGACATCTGCGCCGACACGGCCGCCAACTGCGCCACGGCGAACAACCCGAACGTCTGGAAGACGATTCTGGTCGGCGGCCTGAATTCCGGCGGACGCGGCTATTACGCGCTGGACATCACCGATCCGGCACACCCGAAGGCGCTCTGGGAGTTCACCAACGCCAACCTGGGCTATACCTATGGCAACCCGGTCATCACCAAGCTGAAGGACGGGACCTGGGTCGTCATCGTTTCGTCCGGCTACAACAACGTCACCCCCGGCGATGGCCAGGGCCGCCTGTTCATACTCGAGGCCCATACCGGGAACCCGATTACGGCCATCAACCTCGATGGCACGATCAGCACCGGCGTGGGCGACACCACCACGCCCAGCGGGCTGGGACGGATCAGCGCCTGGGCCAGTTTCCCCGACTTGAACAACACCGCCGAGCGCGTTTATGGTGGCGATCTGCTGGGGAATCTCTGGCGTTTCGACATCAACGGCGACATCCCGGTGATCTCCAACCCGCGAGTCTACGATGCACTGCGCATGGTGACGCTGGTCGATGCGGCCGGCAACCCGCAGCCGATCACTGCCAAACCGGAATTGGGCAGGGTGAACAACCAGGCCGTGGTCTTCATCGGAACAGGGAAAATCCTCGGTGCGGTCGACTTCAACCCGGTCAACGCCTCGCCTCCCCTGTTCCAGACGCAGTCCTTCTACGCGATCAAGGACAGCCTGACCGACACCACGCTGAGCAATCCGCGCCTCTCCGGCACGTTCAACCAATGGGCACCGCAAGCCGGGACCTGTCCGGTGAACAGTTCGCTGTGCACGGCCGGCAAGCCAACGGTGACGCTTTCCCCGCTGGTCGTCCGGCAGACTGGCGAAACGGACGTGCAGTTCGACGCCCGACGGCAGGCCGCGCAGAAGCAGTTGGTCAGCGACGCTTTTGGTACGACCAACAATGGCTGGTTCCTCGACCTCCCGGGCGACGGCGAACGAAGCAACACCGACTCCAGCCTGGTGCGCGGCAGCATCGCTTTCAACACCAACCGCCCGCTCGAAAGTGGTGCCTGCATCCCGCGCGCCGTCGGTTACCGCTACTTCCTCGACTATCGCACGGGCAATGCAGTCGAAGGAACCGACGGCATCATCGGTGTCAAGATTGCCGACAGTCTGGTTACCCGGGTTGCGGTCGCCGTGCGCACCGACGAACGGCTGGTCGGCCTGACGCGAACCGAAGGAGGCGATGTAGGAACCGGCGGCGGTGCCGGTGGTGGTGGCGCCGGTGGCGGCGGCGGTGGCGGTGGCGGCGCCGGCGGTGGCGGAACCGCCAGTCAGGGTCCAAGCACCCAGACCGGAGAAATCCCGACGCCGCCACCGAGCGACTCGGCACGACGCATCTCGTGGCGAGAACTGTCCGCCGACTGACCCGGCGCCTTCAAGGCAGCACCCCGGATGGGCCATCCGGGGTGCTGAGTGCGGGAAGAGCCCGGGTCTTCTCCGCCCCGTGCAGCGGCACGGTCAAGATGGCATGAGGGTGACAGGCACTGTGACTACGCAGCGCGACCTTGCTCCGACGAGCTGGCCGCAGGCATACCGACTGGCCGCGCCCCGCCGGTATGGCGCAGCACTTCACTCCTCGATCGGCACGGCCTTGAAGGCGTCACTCGCTTCGAGGCGGGCAGCCAGCCCGCTGAGCGCCGGACAGGCCTCCACCGACCACTCATGCGGCAGTACGTAACGGACAAAGCCGATCCCGGCAACCGCGGAGATGTCTGCCTGCGTCAGGCGACCACCAAACAGGAACTCGCCTGCGAGCCTTTCTTCAAGCATTGCAAAAGCCTGGCGCATCTGCTCGCGCAGGCGCTCCGACCAATCCGGCCATTGCAGTTCCAACGGCCGTTTGCGCTCGTATTCGATGGCCACCGCTTTCTCGGTCGCCACCATCGCCAGGGCCATCAGTTGCTGCACCTGCCGTCGCTCAGGTCCGCTGCGCGGCGTCAGTGCCAGGACGCCGCGGTGGACGGCAAGTTCGTCGAGGTAATCGAGCAGATA
>NZ_JAEUOL010000209.1 GCF_016789985.1 Accumulibacter sp. | reverse complement strand
GTTGGTCGGAGCGTCGTATTTCGACAACTCCTTCAGCCAGTCGTCGGAGTTCGTTTTCGGCGGTCTGCTGTGGCGACCGTTCGACTCGGTCCAGGAGGCTTACGTCAAGCTCGCCGCCGGCGTGGTGCATGGCTACAAGGGTGAGTACCAGGACAAGATCCCGTTCAACAGCTCCGGCTATGCGCCGGCGATCATCCCGGCGGCCGGCTACTGTTACCACCGCGTGTGCAGCGAGCTGGTCCTCTTCGGCGGGGCCGGGCTGATGCTGACGCTGGGTGTGACGCTGCCCTGACCGCTTCGGGGCTTGCCGCACGCAAGTGGTGGGGTGGGCGGGATGATCGGTGGCTCGTCGCTGTGGTTTGTTTCGCCGCCGGGTGTCTCCGGCAGGAGAAGGGTCGCTCTCGCCGCTCGACCCGCGATGGCCGGAGGTGTGTTGATTTGAGCCGTAACCCTTGACCATGCGGGACCCGGTGCCGAATCCGGAACTGCGGGGTCGGCAATCCGGCCTGATGTTATTCCATCTGATCCATGATCTTCGCTCGTCTTGCTTGCTGGGCACTCGCCAGCGTCGGCAAGAATCGTTCTGCCGGCGTTGGTGAAGCGCAGCGAAGAGGCTGTGCCCCGGGGCACGCAGCAGCCCGGGTAGCGAGCGGCAGCGGCGCCTGCCGATAACCCCGGCGAACCCTGCCAATCCGATGACCGAAATGCTGAGCAAGACCAGACGCTGGGCACATTTTCATGACGACCCGGCTGTCCTTGAGTGGTGCCGGGTTCGTCTGAGCCGGCCGCTCGCGTGGCTGACACCGCCCCGGCGCAGGATGATCCTGACGACCGCTTCGTTGGTGGCGGCGGTGGTCGGCTCGGCGAGCACCCTGCGCAGCAGGGAAGTCTCCGTCGTCTTCGATGTGGGAAGCTTGGCTGCGGTCATCCTGGTGCTGTTCGCGATTCTCTGGCTGGTTTACCGAGCGGCGGCCGGATTTGCGGCGCTGCCGTCGATCCTTCGTCGCCACCCGCAGATCGGCCTGCACCTCTTGTACTGGGGCATGCTTGGCCTGCTGTCGGTTGTCGGGCCGGTTGGGGGGGCATGGCGAACGGTGCTCTTCGGCGTGGCGGTAATGACGCCCTTCCTGCTCTGGCGCTGCGGTTACCTGTTGTTTTCCGGTCAGTATGGTCGCGTGACCGGTACCCGTTTCACCGATCACCTGATCTACTTGTGGCCGGCCTACGGCGGCAACAACACGCCGTATGGCAAGGGTCTCGACTACCTGTCGCGCTGCGAAGCCAGAACGCCGGAGCAACTGCTTCGTTCGCAACTGTCGGGAATCCGGTTGATCCTGCTCGGCACCTTGTGGGGCGCCGTGCTGTTCGTCCTCGAGGGTCTGGTGTACGGAGACGGCAATGCATTGACCCGGTTCGTGGGTGGCGACAAACCGGCCATCCCGGCACTGGGACAATTGGTCAAACAGGGAAGCGATGCGCCGTTCTTGGCAGCCTGGATGAGCGTTTACTGCGAACTGGTCAAGCAGGTGCTGCGCCATGCGGCCGGCGGCCACGCCATCATCGGCCTGCTGCGCATCTTCGGCTTCAACGTCTTCCGGAACACTTACAAGCCACTGCTGGCCGAATCGATCAGCGAGTTCTGGAATCGCTACTACTATTACTTCAAGGAACTGCTCGCCAACTTCTTCTTTTTGCCGACCTTCACCAGGCTGGGCAAAGCGCTGCGCAGGTGGCCGAAGCTGCGCCTGTTGTGCGCCGTGTTCGCGGCAGCATTCGTCGGCAACCTCTATTATCATCTTCTGCAAAGGGCTGTTTCGCTCGCCGAGGGGAGGCTGCTGCCCGCTCTCGCCGCGCTCGACTCACGCAGCTTCTATTGCCTGTTGCTGGCGATCGGCATCTACGTTTCCATGTTGCGCGAACAGGGCAGGCTCGGTCAGGGGCCACGACCCGCAGGTGTCAGGCGAGTGCTCAGGATTTTCGGGGTGTGGACCTTTTTCGGTCTGATCTTCATCTGGGACGTGCGGGGTCAGGCGTCGTTCGCCGCGCGTGGCGATTTTTTTCTCGGGCTGTTCGGTCTCGGATGAACGACTGAAACCAGACAAGCGGCGACCAGGCGCTTGCCGCGCGGGGGAATCGGATAGAATGCGGCAAGGGTCGGGTGACCGACCTTCCATTGCCGCCGCACGCCTGTCAGGCCATGCAGCCAACGCCTTCCTGTAAACCCGCCATGAACCAGACTCCACCCTCCTGGGCGACACGCCTGTTTTCCCACCGCTACGGTCCCCTGTGGCTGTTGCTGGGCCTCTTTCTCTGCATTTCCTTGCTCACCCG
Organism: Accumulibacter sp.; assembly: GCF_016789985.1. GTDB lineage: Bacteria > Pseudomonadota > Gammaproteobacteria > Burkholderiales > Rhodocyclaceae > Accumulibacter. Next base: position 3,643 of record NZ_JAEUOL010000209.1, on the reverse strand, counting down.
CCTCGCTCTGCTGGTCAAGACAGGCTATGCGGCCGATCCGAATGCGAAGAACTTGCTGCAGGTGTTCGGCCTCGGGCTGGCTTTCGACTTTGTCGCTGCCAGCTACTTCTTCATCCCGCTGGTCTTGTTCCTTTTCCTGGTGCCGGATCGTCTCTATCGTTGGACTCCTTTCCGCTGGTTCCTGCTCGCTGGCACGGTGGTCTGGATCTTCGTCATGCTGTTCAATGCGGTGGCCGAGTGGACGTTCTGGGAAGAATTCGGCTCCCGTTACAACTTCATCGCGGTCGATTACCTGGTGTTTACACGAGAAGTCACGGGAAACATCATGGAGTCATACCCGGTTGGCCAGATTCTCGGCGGGCTGGCCCTGCTGTCGCTGGTCGTGGCCTGGCTGGCCCGACACTGGCTCTGGGCGTCGCACCATGTCGAATCGCATTACACCGGGCGGGCGGGCTGGCTGGTGTTGCTGCTGACCCTGCCTTTTCTTGCCTTTTCGATGGTCGACTTTCGCCTCAAGGAGCAATCCTCCAACCCCTACGTCAATGCCTTGTCCGGCAATGGCGTCTACGAGTTCTTCGCCGCCGCTTACAACAACGAACTCGATTACGCCTCCTTCTACTACGCCCTGCCCCTCGATCAGGCTCTCGCACGACTGCGCGCGCAGTTGCCGACACGGCACGCACGGTTGGCCAGCGACGATCCACGCGACCTGACGCGAATTGTCAGCTATCCGGGAGCCGAGAAGCGCCTCAACGTGATCATGATCATGGTCGAGAGCCTGTCGTCCGATTTCCTGACCCGTTTCGGCAACAGCAGCGGGGTCACGCCGCGCCTGGATGCGCTGTCCCGGCAGGGATTGTTGTTTACCAACCTCTACGCGACCGGAACGCGTACGGTGCGCGGCCTGGAGGCCTTGTCCCTGTCGGTGCCACCAACCCCGGGCCAGTCGATCGTCAAGCGTCCGAACAACGCGAACCTCTTTTCCTTGGGGGAGGTGTTCAAGTCGAAGGGCTACGAGGTGCGTTTCCTTTATGGGGGTTACGGCTACTTCGACAACATGAACGATTTCTTTGCCGGCAATGGCTACCAGGTGGTCGACCGCGTCGCCATCCCCGCCGAGCGCATTCATCATGAAACCATCTGGGGCGTGGCGGACGAAGATTTATTCACCCAGGCACTGCTCGAGGCCGACAAGGCGCACGCGGCGGGCAGACCGTCGTTCATGCAGGTAATGACCACCTCCAACCACCGGCCTTTCACCTACCCGGAGGGACGAATCGACATTCCCTCGAAGAGTGGCCGCAAGGGCGGTGTGAAGTACACCGACTGGGCAATCGGCGACCTTATCGCGCGTGCGACGGGCAAGCCATGGTTTGCCGACACTGTTTTCGTGATCGTCGCAGACCACTGCGCTTCTTCGGCGGGGAAATCGGATCTCCCGGTGAACCGCTATCAGATTCCGGCGTTGTTCTACGCCCCCAAGCACATCAAACCAGCCGAATTCGACCGATTGACCAGTCAGATCGATCTCGCTCCGACCTTGCTCGGCTTGCTGAACTTCAGTTACAAGAGCCGCTTCCTGGGCTATGACATGTTCGACCTCGAGCCCGGGCGCGAGCGTGCTTTCATCAGCACCTATCAGGACCTCGGTTTCCTGCGTGGCGACCGCCTGGTCAAGCTCAATGCGCGGCGTGGCCGAAGTGTCTATCGGCCGGATTTCGATGACGGTTCGGTGGAGAAGCTGCCGGATGAGCCGGAATTGGAGAACGATGCCGTCAGTTGGTATCAGGTGGCCTCCTGGGCCTTTGGTCACGGTGGCCTGCAGTGGATTGCGCCGTGATGGACAGGCAAGTCGCAAGTCAGCGGCGCGGCAGAGCGGACGGCGCAGCGCCATAGCCGGTCGGTGTCCGCACGACCGCTCGGCGCTTCGCCGGTAGTCCGCGAGCACAGCGGTCTGCTTGCAAGACTGTGCTGTTTCTGATATTTAATCGGCTTTTTTCCAACAGCGAAACAGGGTCTTCGAACATGGCTGAAGAATTGCTCTACAAGCATTTCACTCCCTACGTACCGCAACCGGGCGAGGAGTTCATGAACAGCGCTCAGCTGGCGCATTTTCGTGGCATCCTCGAAGCGCTCAAGCTGCAGCTGGTGGAAGACATCGAACGGACGGTGCACACCATGAAGGATGAGGCAACCGTTTTCGCCGATCCCAATGATCGTGCGAGCCAGGAGACCGACATCGCCATCGAGTTGCGTAACCGCGATCGTGAGCGCAAGCTGATCAAGAAAATCGAGGAGACGATCGCGCGTATCGACAGTGGCGACTACGGTTACTGTGCGGCGTGCGGCGTGGAGATCGGCATCAAGCGTCTGGAAGCCCGCCCGACGGCAACACTGTGCATCGACTGCAAGACGCTCGAAGAGGTGCGCGAGAAGCAGATTGCCAAGTAGGCAAGCGTCGGCAAACCAGGGGAAAAAAGAGGACGCCGCGGCGTCCTCTTTTGCGTGTGCCGGCGCAGCGGCAGCGAGTGGTCGACTAAGTCCTGGGCGCTGGAGCGGCGCCAGCGCCCCCTTCTTCAGCGGTCAGTGCTTTCATCGACAGGCGGACGCGGCCTTTTTCGTCGGCTTCAAGCACCTTGACACGCACCTTCTGGCCTTCCTTGAGATAGTCGGCCACGGCGTTGACGCGTTCGTTGGCGATCTGCGAGATGTGCAGGAGGCCGTCGCGCCCGGGCAGGATGCTGACGATGGCCCCGAAATCGAGCAGCTTGAGGACGGTTCCCTCGTAAACCTTGCCGACTTCGACATCCGCCGTGATCGATTCGATGCGCGCCTTGGCGGCATCGGCAGCTTCGCCGCTGACCGAGGCGATGGTAATCGTCCCATCGTCCTTGATGTCGATCGTCGTCCCCGTTTCCTCGGTGATCGCACGGATCACGGCGCCCCCCTTGCCGATCACGTCGCGAATTTTCTCGGGATTGATCTTCATGGTGTAAAGGCGGGGTGCGTAGCTCGAAACCTCCTCGCGGTGTCCGGACATCGAGTTCTGCATCTGCTGGAGGATGTGCAGGCGCGCTTCACCGGCCTGCGCCAGAGCGACCTGCATGATCTCCTTGGTGATCCCCTGGATCTTGATGTCCATCTGCAGCGCGGTGACGCCCGCTTCAGTGCCGGCCACCTTGAAGTCCATGTCGCCGAGGTGATCCTCGTCACCCAGGATGTCGGTCAGCACGGCGAAGCGGTTGCCTTCCTTGATTAGACCCAGGGCGATTCCGGCGACATGGGCCTTGAGCGGCACGCCGGCGTCCATCAGCGCCAGCGAGGCACCGCAGACGGTAGCCATCGAGCTGGAGCCGTTGGACTCGGTGATCTCGGAAACCACGCGGATGGTGTACGAGAAGTTCTCGGTCGACGGCAGGACGCCGAGCAGGGCGCGCTTGGCCAGGCGACCGTGGCCGATTTCGCGCCGCTTCGGTGTGCCGACGCGGCCGCATTCACCAGTGGCGTAGGGCGGGAAGTTGTAGTGCAGCATGAAGCGCTCCCGGTATTCGCCGGAGAGCGCGTCGATGATCTGCTCGTCGCGCCCGGTACCGAGGGTGGCGACGACGATGGCCTGCGTTTCGCCGCGCGTGAACAAGGCGGA
>NZ_JAEUOL010000123.1 GCF_016789985.1 Accumulibacter sp. | reverse complement strand
GAGGCCGAGTTGAACGCCTTCTGCGCTCAGCATCGCATTGTGTCGGTCGACAAGCAGTTCGTTGACCAGGGTGCCCACAGTTACTGGCTGTTCTGCCTGACGACCGTCGATGGCGACGGCGCCGAACGCTCTTCGGGCGGTGGCAAGCGCGGCCGTGTCGACTACCGCGAGGTCCTCAGCGAGACCGACTTCGCCGTCTTTGCCGACCTGCGCGATCTGCGCAAGACGATGGCCGAGGACCGTAGGTTGGGCTGAGGAACGAAGCCCAACATCACCCGCAAACAGACCAAGCCATGGACTATCGACGCGCCAATACTCCTGGCGGTACTTCTTCACCGTCAACCTCGCCGACCGGGGTTCCGATACGTTGGTACGCCACATCGAAGCGCTGCGAGCCGCGATGGCGGCAGTCAAGCACGCGCACCCTTATACGCTGTTGGCCATGGTCGTCCTTCCAGAGCATCGGCACACGATATGGCGCCTGCCCGCTGGCGATGCCAACTTTGCGCTCCGCTGGTCACTGATCAAGGCGGGCTTTTCCAGGCAATTGCCGAAAAACGAAGTCATTGGCGCCAGCCGCCAAAGCAAGCGTGAGCGCGGCATCTGGCAACGCCGCTATTGGGAACATCAGATCCGTGACGAGACCGATCTGGCACGGCACATCGAATACATCCATTTCAATCCGGTGAAGCACGGCTGGGTGAAGCAACCGACGGACTGGCTGCACTCCACACTGCATGGCTACATCAAACGCGGTATTGTGGAACCGGACTGGGGACGGGTTGGGGGCGCGATCGAGGGAAAACATCGCGACTGATAGCTTACCCCGATGGTCGGGGTTGTTGGGCTTCGCAGGGTCAGCCCAACCTACGTGACGGCTCATTCCGCCGCGCGAGGGGGCGAAAGCGCCACATCGGACGACACCCTTCGCGGTATAGTAATCAGTGATTGGTCTGGCTGGTTTCGCCGGCAGGCCAATCTACAAGTTCGCTGCTTCGGGGGATGAAGTAAGCCAAGCATGCACCATCAGCCTGAGACGTTCGGGTTCTTTCTCCACTTCAGCCGATCGGGCTTTGCACAGGAACAGGATCACACTATGACCGTATCGCTCAGATCCTTGGGAATTGATCGACTTGGATTCGAGGACCGCCTGACGCTCGTACAGGAGCTCTGGGATAACATTGCCGATCACGCAGCGGCGATGCCGCTCACCGAGGCACAGCAGGCGGAACTCGAGCGCCGTATCGCCGAGCATGAAGCCAACCCGGACGATGCTGTTTCCTGGGAGGAGATTCGGGAGTCGATCGGCCAGCGGCTACAGGCATGATCCTTGCGGTCGTCTTTCTGCGGGCCGCCCGGCTGGAGTTCGAGGCAGCGGCGTTGTGGTACGAAGAGTGAAGCCGCGGGCTCGGAGCGCAGTTCGTTGCCGAGATCGACCGCGCCGTACAACTGGCAGGGAGAGATCCACTTCGTTATCCCGTGGTCTTCCGAGATGTTCGCTCCATCGGGGCGCGACGATTCCCGTATTCCCTGTTCTACCGGACAGAAGCACGTCGCGTGGTTATCCTGGACGTGTTTCATGCGAGTCGAGATCCAGCGGTTTGGCGACAGAGAGTATGACAAATCCGTGACATCTGCGCGACAGACACCGTCCTTCGCTTGCCGCCAGCAATGAAAGTGTTGCTTGATCAGATGGCTTCCTCTCCACCGCGTCGCGGCGGTGTCAATACCCTTTGGCAGGTTGGTAGGCACCCTGCCGAACACCTGCCAAAGCGGCGCCTTGGTGGATCTTCCTGATGTCTGCTCCCGACCTTGCCGAAAGCTCTTTCCCCGACCCCTTTCCGCTGCCCTGGGCGAGCGATTGGGGCGAGGACGATGAACATGGCCTGTGGTTGGGCCTGACCATTGGCGGCGTGCGCCAGGTCTTCCGCTGGATCGCGCCGGGGCACTTCCTGATGGGTTCTCCGGCCGCCGAGCCAGAACGTTATGAGGACGAAGTGGAGCACGAAGTGACGCTGAGCCATGGTTTCTGGCTGGCAGAAACGGCCTGCACGCAGGCTTTCTGGCAAGCGGTAATGGGCAATAATTCAAGCGGTTTCAAGGACGACCCACGCAACCCGGTGGAGAACGTTAGTTGGGACGACGTGCAGACCTTCATCGGCCAACTCCAGCAGCGACTGGCAGGATTGCCGGCGCGACTGCCGAGCGAAGCGGAGTGGGAATACGCGTGTCGGGCCGGGACGACCACGCCGTTCTCCTTCGGCGACAATATAACCCCGGATCTGGTCAACTACGCTGGCAACCATCCCTATGCCAAGGGCAAGGAAGGATTTTATCGCCGGCAAACCGTACCAGTTGCTTCGCTTCCGGCGAATCCATGGGGTTTGTACGAGATGCACGGTAACGTTCTGGAATGGTGTGCTGACTGGTACGGTGAGTACCCGACAGACCCACAGATCGATCCGGTAGGCGCGCGGTCTGGTGCCGACCGTGTTTTGCGTGGGGGTTCGTGGCGCTACGATGCCAGGGACGCGCGGAGTGCCTATCGGTACAAGGATGTGCAAGAATACCGCTACATCCACATCGGGTTCCGGCTCGCGCTAGGTCAAGGACTTTCAGCCGGTTAAGCGAGGCCAAAAAGCCGCCCTGACGACCGCGCGGTGCTCAGGACAGCCAGCGCTGTACGGGGGTGAGGAGTTTGGCGGCGGAGCGGGGGTGATTTCAGATGTTTGGCGGCTAAAGTCGGCTCAACGCGACACGCCACGGCTCAACGCATGCGAGGCGGCCGAAGCAATGGCTTTGTCCTGGTCATAGGAATACTGCAGGTGCTTTACCGAAGTCTTCCCGATCATGTTTGACGACACTCTTGCTGCCCCGACCCCGATTTTTCTTGACACGGTTTTACCCCAAATTCGTGTCCAGAAAAATCGGGGTCGGGGCAATCCGCCGGGCAGGCAGGCGATCAGGCGGGGAAAACTGGGGAAGCCGGTTCGCGAGAAGGCTTTTGTCGAAAGACGCGCCTCAAGGAAAAAATCTTGCGAAAGCAAATGCTTGGAAAACGAGTCAACGACGTTAACATAAAAATCACGGCATATAAAATTTTACATCCGTATCACGGGGATACCCCCTTTGCCTGGTGCTCGCCCGGTGCGCAACCGCTTTCTCGATCGGTTCGTGAAATTATCCCAATCGCGTGTTAGGTTGAGAGCATTGGGTGCTGGCCCGACTGTACAGGACGTAGACGGCGCCGGCGACGCCCCACCAGATCACCAGCACCATCGGCACTGCCAGCACACGGGCGGCGTGGCGGATGCTGCCGAGCAGACGACGGACCAGTGGGTCGTCGGGTATGCCGTGTGGCGATGGTTCGGCTTCTGCAGGGTGTTGGTTCATGGTTTCCGCCGCCGATGCTGCACGCTTGACTGCCGCCGGGTGTTCGCTCGCGTGCTGGCCGTTGACGATCGGGTTTCAGGAGAACCACACCAGCACGAAGATGGCGAGCATCGTTACGGCAATCGCCAGCTTGGCGACGATCGCCACGAGAAAGCCGATGCCGGCGGCGAGGCCGGCGCGCGCCGCCGTGCGCTGGTCACGCCGCGCGATGTACTCGCCGCAGATGGCCCCGACGATCGGGCCGAGAATCAGTCCGGGCAGCCCGGCGAAGATGCCGAGCACGGCCCCGACGCCGGCCCCGACAATGGCCAGGCCACTGGCCCCGGCCCGCTTGACGCCCCAGACCGAGGCCAGCGTTTCGACCAGCCAGGCGGCCAGCGTCAGGACACCGAGGGCGATCAGGGTGGTCGTGCCGATGCGGGTGAAGTCGTCGAGCCAGGCGGCCAGCAACATGCCGCCAAAGAGCAGGGGTACGCCGGGCAGCAGTGGCAGGAAGACGCCGAGCAGGCCGAGCAGCATGGCGGCGAGTGCGACGAACCAGAGGATTTCGGTCATGCTCTTCCCGGCCTGAATTGCCGGGTTGAAGGAGATGGTGGGGGCTCATTTTCACAGACTTTCGCCAAGCGGCACAACATGGCGCGCGCGCCGCCCGGCGCAGCGGGCGGCTGAAGCCGGTTCTGCTACTTGGTGATCGGCGCATTGCGGCCGGAAAACCGGTCGCTCAGGCGCAAGGCTGCATCGCTGAAGCTGCCCAGCGGTTTCTCGCTGCAGTAGCGATCGACGTGCTGTTCGACCGTGCTGCTCGACATCGCCGATATTTGTTGGCTCTGGTTGGCGTAGTTGTGCCCGGTGAGGACGCCGCGCACCCAGGCGACGTAGATGGCGCGTTGTTCAGGATCGTCGCGCGACACCGACCAGGCGCGGCACGACATGTCGTCAAAGCCGACGATCTTGAGCGGCGTCGCCGCTCCGGCATGGCTTGCCGCCAAGGCGGCAAGCAGCGGGGCGATGCGCGGCATCAAATTCCATCGGGACATCCGGCTGCTCCTTGCGGGTGAAGGTATCGAGGCCGCAATTCTCGTCTGTAAAACGGTGCTCGTCCATGCCTCCGACCACTCTTCGCGGGAAAGCGCGTCAGGCTGCTGGCGGCGGCGGGAGGCACGGGTACAATGGTCGCCTCGCATTGCTTGACCAGGCCCCATGATCGGACATCTCTTCATCGTCAGCGCGCCGTCGGGCGCCGGCAAGACGACGCTGGTGCGGCTCCTGCTGGAGAACGATCCAGGAATCCGCGTGTCAGTCTCTCACAGCACGCGGGCGCCGCGAGCCGGTGAGGTGGATGGTCGCGAATACCATTTCGTCAGCGTGCAGGAGTTTCGCGACAAGATCGGAAAGGGCGACTTTCTTGAATGGGCGGAGGTGCACGGCAACCATTATGGTACGTCAAGAAGCGGCCTCGAGATCGCCCTGCGCGCTGGTCAGGATGTCCTGCTGGAGATCGACTGGCAGGGCGCGCAGCAGGTGCGCCAGGTGTTTCCCGGGGCAATCGCTGTCTTCGTCCTGCCGCCCTCGCTCGACACCCTGCAAGCACGTCTTTGCGGGCGGGCGACGGACAGCGCGGCAACGATCGCCCGCCGCCTGGCGGCAGCGCGCGAAGAGATGCGGCATGTAGGGGAATTCGACTATGTTATTATCAACGACGAACTTCAGTGCGCGCTGCACGACCTGCTGGCGGTGGTTCGCGCGGCGCGCCTGCGTTACGCCACGCAGTGCCAGCGCCATTCCACCCTGTTCGCAACAATGCTCTGATCATCCAGGAGATTTGCATGGCAAGAGTGACCGTAGACGACTGTCTGCACCGTATTCCGAACCGTTTCCAGATGACCCTGGCGGCGACCTATCGCGCACGCCAGATCACCGCCGGCGCTTCGCCGCTGATCGATGCCGGCCGTGACAAGCCGACGGTGATCGCCCTGCGCGAGATCGCGCTGGGCAAGGTCGGCCTGGAAGTTCTCAACCGCGGTCAGGCCTGACCGTCCCACGCACGCCTGCTCCGTGTGTGACCATGGATGCGGTTGCCCGACCAGGCCCGGCCGCTGACTTGCCGGTGGCTGAAGATCTTCCCGAGCCAAGCCGTCCAGAGGACGATCCCGCTTACCGGGTGTTCATCGACAGCCTGATGTACCTTCCGCCGGAAGAAATCGAGCTGGTCCGGGAAGCCTATCTGTTCAGCGAGGCGGCGCATCGGGGACAGAAACGCCTGTCGGGCGAGCCCTACATCACCCATCCCCTGGCTGTTGCCGGTGAGATCGCCGAATGGCAGATGGATGTCGAAGGGGTGGTCGCCGCGCTCCTGCATGATGTGATGGAGGACACCTCGGTCGGCAAGGGCCTGATTGCCGAGCGTTTCGGCAAGCCGGTCGCCGAGTTGGTGGATGGCCTGTCCAAGCTCGACAAGCTCGAGTTCCAGTCGATCGAAGAGGCGCAGGCCGAGAACTTCCGCAAGATGCTGATGGCCATGGCGCGGGATCTGCGCGTCGTGCTGATCAAGCTGGCCGACCGGCATCACAATCTGCAGACGATGTCCGCCGTGCGCGCCGACAAGCGCCGCCGCATCGCGCGCGAGACGCTGGAGATCTACGCGCCGATCGCCAACCGGCTGGGCCTCAACAAACTCTACCGCGAACTGCAGGATCTTTCCTTCCAGCTCATCTATCCGATGCGCGCCCGCGTGCTGGGCCGGGCGCTCAAGGCAGCGCGCGGCAACCGGCGCGAACTGCTGTCGCGGATTCTCGACGGGATCAACCGCAAGCTTCAGGACGTCGGCATCGAAGCCCGTGTTTTCGGACGCGAGAAGAGTCTTTACTCGATCTATCGCAAGATGCTCGACAAGCGCCTGTCATTCTCGCAGGTGCTCGATGTCTACGGCTTTCGCGTCCTAGTCAGTGAGGTGCCCACGACCTACCTGGCACTCGGCGCACTGCACGGGCTCTACAAGCCGGTGCCGGGCAAGTTCAAGGATTACATTGCCATTCCCAAGCCCAACGGCTACCAGTCGCTGCATACCACGCTGATCGGTCCGCATGGCACCCCGTTCGAGCTGCAGATTCGTACCGAGGCAATGGAGAACGTGGCGCAGGAGGGGATTGCCTCGCACTGGTTGTACAAGGACAGCGAGGAGTTTGGCGCCGATCTGCAGCAGAAGACCACCAAGGGGTTTCACTCCTTGCTCGATCTGCAGAGCGCGACCGACGAATCCGGTGATTTTCTCGAACACGTCAAGGTCGATCTGTTTCCGCACGAGATCTACGTATTCACCCCGAAGGGCAAGATCTTTGCCTTGCCGCGTGGTGCCA
>NZ_JAEUOL010000029.1 GCF_016789985.1 Accumulibacter sp. | reverse complement strand
TGGCTTGGGGCAGACTGCACCGGTCACCCGCTGTCGGCGGGCGGCAGCCGTGGCTGACTGGGCGAAACCGGCGGGAAGTCAGGCAGGCTGCACAGCGGATGCGCCGGCTGAGTTCCCCGGGCAGGCGGCCCGAGCCGGGCGTGGTGGTTCCAGTCGTCTAGACAGTCACCGGGGTGGACTAAGCTAAGGCCGGTGGTTGGGTGATGGTTCGGACTCTCCCGGATTTACTGACGAGGTGGGGCGCTGCGGAGCTTGTGGGCAGCGCAAAGGTGGGGATCGGCGCAGCCGACTGTCCACAAATCCACAGCGCATCGTTCAGGCCGCCTTCGCCGCAGCGGCGGCGAGCCCGCCAAAGTAGGCTTCGTCCAGCGTCTGCCACGAGAGCGCCTGGTGGGGCCGGCGACGGTTGTACCAGTCGAAGCACTCGGCCAGGCTTTGTTTTTGCGCGATGCCATTGGTAGCCGGGCGCAGATAGACCCACTCGTGCTTCACTGTCCACCACAGGCGCTCGACAAAGACATTGTCCCGCCAGACCCCTGGCCGTCCATATTGATCCGGATGGTGTGCGCCTGCAGGACACCGGTGAATTCTTCGCTGGTGAATTGGCAACCCTGGCCGGTATTGAAGATTTCCGGTCGGCCGTCGCGGGCAAGGGTTTCCTGCAGTGCCGCTACGCAGAAGTCGGCCGTCAGCGTGTTGGGCAGCCGCCACGCCAGGATCCGCCGGGTCGTCCAGTCGAGAATGGCGACCCGGTACAGAAAGCCCTTTTGCATCGGAATGTACGTGATGTCGGCCGCCCACCGCCCCCAACTGCTTCATCAGTCGGCGGATACGCCGGCGGCCGACCCCGATCCCTTCCCGGGCCAGTGCCACTTGCCGCCGCCGGCTGCCATGGACCGGGTGCTCGGTGAAGATCCGGTCCAACCGGTTCAGGAGATCGGCCTCCTGGGCCGAATCCGGTCGGGGCCGGGAGTGGAGGCGGCTGCGCGAGACGCCCGGCAGTTGGCTTTGCCGGGTAAGGGACAGCGCCGCGTTCGGCTTGATCATCGTCCGCCTTTCAGCAGTCGGGCAATGGCGGGCTGTCCGGCCAAGACATTCTGTTCGACCTGCAATTGCCCGATCTTCTGGTGCAGCCGGTCGATCGTCTGCTGCGGATCAGCGGCCGTCTTGGCACCTCGCTCGAACAGCTCCCCAGCCCGCTTCACCAATTCCTGCTTCCAGGTGCTGATCATCGTCGGATGTCCCCCGTATTCCGCCGACAGCTCCGCCATGGCGACTTGCGCCTTGAACTGCGCACCGTGCTGCTTGCGTTTCACGCCCATCTTTCATGCCTTTTCGGTTCGCTCGGCCTTAGCTTATCCGGCTGTCCGAAAAACCGGGGCCGCCGCAGGGCGCCGCGGTTGCTTCGTCATTGATGCGAAGAAAAAAGTAAAAGATTTTTTAAAAGCGCATTCTGTGAGCCCTGATACCCGGATAATGGCCGGGAAACGAAGGGTCATAGCGCGATTCTGTGAATGATCCTGCGGGAAGCTGAAACCTGGAGCCGGGGCTTATTCAAAGGTTCGCACCGGGGCCTGGTACATTTGATGATCATGCCGAAGGGGATCGACCCATGATGCAGAAGTCAAGCGCGGCGCCGGATAGGCCGATCATCGCGCACAGGCGCGAAGCGGATGGACAACAGCAGCGTCTCGAGGACCACCTTCGTTCCGTCGGACGGTTGGCTGCCCGCAATGCGTCCAAGCTCAAGGTTGCGACCGATCATGGGGGACAGTCAGCCAGGCTTGACGACGCCGGCGAAGTGTTGGGTTTGCTGCACGACCTTGGGAAGTACAGTAGGGCGTTTCAGGACTACCTGGGCTCGGCCGTCGGGCTGATTGATCAGGACGCCGATGACTTTGTGGATGCCCAGCAACTGCGCGGTCGGATCGACCATTCCACAGCCGGGGCGCAGTTCATCTGGCGGAAGCTTTCGCAGCGCGGTCCAGTCGGCTCTCTGTCAGGACAGATCCTGGCCTTGTGCATTGCATCCCACCACTCGGGCCTGATCGACTGCATCACTCCCGAAGGTGAAGACAACTTCACGCGTCGGATGAACAAGGCAGAGCAGGCTGCACACTTTGATGAAGCGCTGGCCAGAATCGACCCGGCGGTTCTTGAGCGACTCGGTGAACTCACTGTTGGCGCAAATTTATCCGATCGTCTCCAGGAAATCATCGTAAGTCTAGTCAAGCTGGAACATCGAGCGGAGAGAAGCGAGAAAGTACTTCAGTGCAAGTTCGGGTTGCTGGTTCGCTTTCTCTTCAGTTGCCTGATCGATGCCGACCGTGTCGACACCGCCGACTTCGAGCGTCCGCGCGCTCGTCACCTCCGTTACCATGGTCAGTATTCGCGTTGGGAGGAGCTAGCCGGTCGTCTCGAAGCACGTCTCGAAGGCTTTTCCGACACCAATCCAGTCAATCGACTTCGCTGGGAAGTCTCCGAGCATTGCAGGCTTGCGGCGACACGTCAGCAAGGTGTGTTTACGCTAACCGTGCCGACCGGCGGTGGCAAGACCTTGGCCAGCTTGCGTTTCGCCCTGCAACATGCGCAGCTACATCGGCTTGACCGGGTGATTTATGTTGTCCCTTTTACCTCGATCATCGATCAGAATGCTGACGTGGTGCGCCGGATTCTGGAGCCCAGTGAGATGGGCATTGAACCGGGCAGCATCGTGCTTGAGCACCATTCGAACCTGACACCCGAGGAACAGACTTGGCGCTCCAAGATACTGTCGGAGAACTGGGACGCACCAGTGGTGCATACCACCAGCGTTCAACTGCTGGAGACGCTGTTCAGTGCCGGCACACGTGGCGCACGGCGGATGCACCAGCTGGCCAAGTCGGTGATCATTTTCGACGAAGTGCAGACAGTGCCCTTGCGCTGCATTCATCTGTTCAACAATGCGATCAACTTTCTGGTCGAACATTGTGGCAGTACGGTCGTTCTGTGTACGGCGACCCAGCCGCTGCTCAATGCCGTCAATTCCAGAAAAGGCGCGGCGAGGTTCCAGCCGAAGGACGAAATCATTCCGGGTGTGCAAGAGCTTTTTGCCGCACTCAAACGCACCGAAGTGATTCATCGTCATCGAGCGGGGGGCTGGAGCGACAATGAGGTCGCGGCACTTGCCGCCGAAGAAGTCGCCGCCAGCGGCAGCTGTCTGGTGATTGTGAATACGCGCAAGGCAGCGCTCAGCCTGTACCGCACTTGTGCAGAACGACTCGGCTATCCGGTCTACCACTTGAGTACCTCAATGTGCCCGGCACATCGGCGCAAGATTTTGAGCCAGATTCGCCAAAGCCTGGACAGAGACTATCCCGTCCTTTGTGTCAGTACACAGTTGATCGAGGCCGGTGTCGATGTCGACTTTGGTGCCGTAATACGCCACGTTGCAGGTCTGGATTCGATTGCTCAGGCCGCTGGACGCTGCAATCGAAATGGACGACGCGTTCTCGGACGTGTTCACGTGATCAACCCGGCCGATGATGGACTGGAGCGGCTGTGCGATATCCGCGAGGGGCGCAACGTCGCCCAGCGGGTCCTCGACGAATTCGAGCAGGACCGCAGTGCATTCGCTGACGACCTGCTTGGTCCTGCAGGAATGGGCCGGTATTTCGATTACTATTTCGGCCAGCGTGCCGGCGAAATGAGCTATCCGGTGTTGCCCGCTGCCACCGGGCGCGACGACAGCCTGTTGAACCTGCTTTCGGAGAACAAGCTGGCCGTGCACGACTACAGCCAGCGCTGCAAGACTGCGCCAGCGGTTCCTTTGCGGCAAGCCTTTATGACCGCCGGCCAGGCATTCCGCGCCATCGACGCCCCGACTACAGGAATCATCGTCCCCTTTGGTGCCGAGGGTCGTGATCTGGTGGCGCAGCTCTGTGGTGTTTTCGATCCGGAACTGCAGTTCGATTTGCTGCGCCGTGCCCAACAGTTTTCGGTCAATGTGTTCCCGCAGGTTTTCGAGGCACTACAGCGGGCCGCCGCGATCACGCAAATTGGAGAAGGCATCGGCATTTATCACTTGCGTGCCGAGTATTACAGCAATGAGTTCGGTCTCAGCCAAACGCAGGCCGAGGCCATGGAGACCCTTTATGTCTGAACCGGAACGCACCCGCATCGAATTCCGCACCTGGGGTCGCTTCGCGCTGTTCACCGATCCTGTATCACGTGTCGGGGGAGAGAAGTGCTCGTACCACATCCCGACCTACGAAGCGCTCAAGGGAATCGCCAAGTCGATTTATTGGAAGCCCACACTGATCTGGGTGATCGACGCGGTGCGCGTCATGAAACTGGTCCGTACCCAGACCAAAGGCACCAAACCGTTGAACTTCGGCGGAGGTAACAGTCTGGCCATTTACACTTTTCTGAGCGGCGTCGAATACCAGGTGCGGGCGCACTTCGAATGGAACGAGCAGCGCGTCGAGTTACAGGAGGATCGCATTGAAGCCAAGCACGTCGCCATCATGCGGCGTACTCTGGAACGTGGCGGGCGACAGGACATCTTCCTTGGCACCCGCGACTGTCAGGGGTATGCCGAGCCCTGCGTTTTCGGCTGCGGCGAGGGCGCCTATGACCAAGCTGGTGTGCTGGCTTTCGGCCTGACTTTCCACGGGTTCGACTATCCTGACGAAACCGGGAAGGATGAACTACGGAGTCGCTTCTGGATGCCCCGGATGGAAAACGGTGTGATCCGTTTCATCCGCCCGGAGGACTGTACGACCACCCGCTTCGTACGCGAGATGTCTGCCAAGAATTTCAGGACGGGGCGCAATCTGCGTGCCGTCGAGCGCGAAGAAAGCGAGGGCTGAGATGAGCTGGCTGCAACGATTGCTGGAAACCTACGATGCCTGTGCCGGCGCAGACCAATTTGCCAAGAACCCGCTGCCGCCGATCAGTCATACGCCGCAGCAAGCGCATCTTGAAATCGTGCTGGATGGACAGGGCAACTTCAGGCGCGCTCGCATCGTGCAGAAGGAGGAGACGCTCATTCCGGCGACCGAGGAGTCGGCCAACCGCACTGGCACCAAAGCGCCGCCACATCCGTTGTGTGACAAGATTCAGTACGTCGCCGCAGATTATCCTGGTCATGGAGGTGCCAAACTCTCCTTCCATGCGCAATATCTCGAACTGTTGAGCGACTGGTGCGCCTCACCATTCACCCATACAAAGGCGCAAGCCATTCTGAACTACGTGCGGAAGGGGTCCGTGGTCGCCGACTTGGTCAAGGAAAAGCTCCTTTTCCTTGGCGAAGATGGCAGATTGCTGACGCAATGGCCAAGCGAGGGCAGCAAGCCGGACATCTTCCGTCTCCTTCCCGCCGCTAACTGCGATCAGGGCAATGCCTTCGTCCGCTGGCACGTAGACTGTCCCGGTGATTCCAATTCAGCGGTCTGGCACGACCTGACGCTTCAATACGCATGGGTGCAGTTCAACGCCTTGCGGATGCAGAGAACTGGCCTGTGCATGGCGACTGGACATGCTGACGCGCCGCTTGCTGCCAGTCATCCCAAGCGACTCCGACACCCTGGCGATGGTGCCAAGCTGATCAGTTCCAACGACAAGAGCGGCTTCACTTTTCGCGGCCGGTTCACGGACGACACTGGTGACCAGGCCTGTGGTGTCGGTTACGAGGCTTCGCAGAAGGCGCATCTCGCATTGCGCTGGTTGATCGGCCGGCACGCCTTCCGCAATGGCGATCAGGCGGTGGTCGCATGGGCGATCGGTGGGGAGGCGATACCTGATCCGCTGGTGGATACTTTTGCTTTGCTGGGGCTCGAATCCTCCTCGTCTGCGTCAGACTATCTCGGCGACGCGGGGCAAGCTTTCGCGCGTGCCCTCGGGCAGAAGATCGCGGGGTATCGGGCCAAACTGAGCCCAACGGCAAGCGTCGTGGTCATGGGGCTCGATGCCGCGACACCTGGTCGTATGGCGATTACCTTCTATCGGGAATTCGGCGGCAGTGAATTCCTTGACCGCGTGGAAGCCTGGCACACCCACTTTTCGTGGCATCAGAATTTCGGCAAGGAGCGCAAGTTCTGTGGTGCGCCAGCGCCACGAGACATTGCCGAAGCCGCCAATGGGGCAAGAGTTGACGAGCGTCTGCGCAAAGCCTGTGTCGAGCGACTGCTGCCATGTATCGTCGACTCGATACCGTTGCCGCGTGATTTGGTCGACGCAACCTTTCACCGAGCCATCCGCCGCGCCGGTATGGAAACATGGGAATGGGAAAAGACGCTCGGGATAGCCTGTGCGCTCTTCCGTGGATATCAATATCAAGTCAGGAAAGGAAGCTACGCCATGGCGTTGGAACCTCAGCGAAATACCCGTGACTACCTGTTTGGACGCCTGCTGGCGATCGCCGAACACCTCGAACAACGAGCCCTCTACTATGGCCGGGAAAAGCGGGATACCCACGCGGCCAAACTCATGCAACGCTTTGCGGAGCACCCGTGTACCACTTGGCGACAATTCGAACTAGCGCTTACGCCATCAAGGTCAAGGCTCCGGGGCCACAGCCCAGGGTATCTGCACCAACTCGAGCAGCAGATTGACCAGATCATCGGGCAGTTCGAGCCTGCCGACTTTACGGATGATCGCAAGCTGAGTGGAGAGTTTCTCCTTGGATACCATTGTCAGCGCGCTCAGCTCAACGAGCCGAGAACCGGCACCAACACAGCTTCAGCAATCGAGCTAACCCAAGCGGAGGAAACACCATGAACAGCCTGCAGCACAAGATCGATTTTGCACTGGTTCTGCGCGTCACCAATGCCAACCCCAATGGTGATCCGCTCAACGGTAACCGACCACGCACCAGTTATGACAGCATCGGCGAAATCACTGATGTCTGCCTGAAGCGAAAGCTGCGCGACCGGTTGCTCGAACGTGGAGAACCGATCTTTGTCCAGTCGGATGACCGGAAGGCAGACGAGTACTCTAGCCTCGCCGAACGGGCAAGAGCAAAACTGGGTGACACGCTCGGCGGAGCGGAAACGGTGAAAAAGGCGTGTGATATGTGGTTCGACGTGCGCGCCTTCGGTCAACTGTTTGCAATCAAGCCTACAAAGAAGGCAGGCGCCAAGAGATCCTTGCGCAAAGGAGAAGATGCCAAGGAAACTGATGAACCGGAGGGTGATACAGGTGTGTCGATCGGTATCCGTGGCCCAGTTACCCTGCAGTCTGCTTTCAGTCTGGAGCCGGTCGAAGTGACAAGTACGCAGATTACCAAGAGTGTCAGTGGAGAAGGTGACGGCAGCAAGCGCGGACCGGACACGATGGGCATGAAGCACCGCGTCGATCACGGTGTTTACGTCTGTTTTGGCAGCATGAACCCACAGCTCGCCGAGCGTACCGGGTTCGGAGACCAGGACGCAGCGACAATCAAGAGCATTCTGCCCAAGCTTCTTGAGAACGATGCCTCTTCGGCGCGCCCAGAAGGCAGCATGGAAGTGCTGCACGTGGTTTGGTGGCAGCATCCGGGCAGGTTGGGAGTATGCTCTTCCGCCAAGGTGCATCGTTCCCTCAGCGTCAGCAGTGATGGCCAAGTCACTGTCCGCGAGATTGAGGGGCTTGTAGCGGAGATCATTCCCGGTTATTGACTAGGAGCTAGGCGATGGATTGGCGCGAGCACATTGTTTCAGACCCGGGCACGCTGTTCGGAAAGCCACGCATCAAAGGGACGCGGATCGGGGTAGACCTGGTTCTCGATCTGTTGGCCTCAGGCTGGAGTGAAGGGCAGATCCTTGACAGTTACCCTCACCTCAAACCGGAAGACCTGCAGGCCGTGTTCTCCTTCGTTCGTGACTGTCTGAAGGAGGAGACCTACATCATGCAGGCCACTATTCATCCGCGGGGAATTGCCGCGTGAGTCGAGCGGTACTGGCCGACGAGAACTTTCCTTTGCCCGTGATCAAGGGCATACGTGTCGCCGGCCACGATGTTTTGGCAGTGGCTGCTGTCTGCCCGGGTCTAGGTGATCGGGTGGTGCTCGATCTCGCTCGCGAGGAAGAACGGTGTCTGGTTACCTTTGACTCGGATTTTGGAGACATCATCTTCTTTCACGGTGTGGCGTCGCCAGGGGCAATCCTGTTTTTCCGGGTGCAGCCGGTCGTCATCGAGGATGTGTTGACAGCAGCCCTGCGTGCGCTGACCGAAGTGCCCGATGGCTTCATTGCCGTGGTTGGTCGTGATGACATTCGCTTGCGACCCTTCACACCGAGCGCTACCAGTGACTGACTGTATCGATCCCATTCCGATTGCGGCTCTGCAGCATTGGAGTTATTGTCCGCGTCAGTGTGCATTGATTCATCAGGAGCAGGCTTTTGCCGACAACGTGCACACGGCCCGGGGGCAGGTAGTACACGCGCAGGTCGATTCGCCGGGCTTCTCGACACAGGGCAATGTTCGTAGTGTCCGCGCGCTGCCGCTCTACAGCGATCGCCTGGGTCTTGTCGGCAAAGCCGATATCGTCGAGTTTCTCCCAGATGGTACCCCCTGCCCGGTCGAATACAAACACGGGCCGCGGTGGCAGCACGAACACGACGACATCCAGGTGGCAGCGCAGGCCCTGTGCCTTGAAGAGATGACCGGGAAGCCGGTCCGCCGGGGCGCCGTCTACCATGCAAGCTCGCATCGCAGACGGGAGCTTGCGATTGCCGACGAGCTGCGAGAAACGGTAATGTTGACGATCGCTGCCGTGCGCAGCATGCTCGATTCGTCGAGGCTGCCATTGCCGGTCAACGACTCGCGCTGCCGTGAATGCTCCTTGCAGCACATTTGCCAACCTGTGGCGACCGCTGCCGCTGATCGTCTGGCGCGACTTCGACAGGAGCTGTTCCAAAGCGACGAATGCAACAGATAGAAAACACCCTCTACGTCATGACCCAGGGCGCCTACGCGCATCTGGAGAACGACACGGTTCGCATCGACGTCGAGCGCGAAAAGCGCTTGCAGGTGCCACTTCATCACCTCGGTGCGATCGTCTGCTTTGGCAATGTGCTGGTTTCACCCCGGCTGATGCATCGCTGCGCCGATGACGGCAAGGCACTGGTGTTGCTGAGCGAGCATGGACGTTTCAAGGCGCGTATGGAAGGTCCCGTTTCGGGCAACATCCTGCTGCGCCAGGCGCAACATCAGAAAGCGCGCGATGTCGCATTTTGCCTGGACACAGCGCGTGCCATGATCGCCGGGAAAATAAGGAACTCAAGGCAGATTCTCCTGCGTGGTGCGCGCGAGGCTGCGGCCGATGAGGATGCTCATGTACTGGGTGCCGGTGCCGAGCAACTGGCCAATGCCTTCCGTCGTGTGCCGCATGCTGTTGATCTGGAAGTGCTACGCGGTATCGAAGGAGAGGCGGCAAAGAACTATTTCGATGCGGTATCTTGCCTCCTTCGTCACGAAGCGCGCCAGGTGTTTTCCATGAATGGGCGTACGCGGCGCCCGCCGCGAGATCGGATGAATGCGTTGCTGTCGTTTCTCTACGCGATGTTGAT
Source organism: Accumulibacter sp. (assembly GCF_016789985.1). GTDB lineage: Bacteria > Pseudomonadota > Gammaproteobacteria > Burkholderiales > Rhodocyclaceae > Accumulibacter. The sequence goes on along the minus strand of NZ_JAEUOL010000029.1, from coordinate 2,746 downwards.
GAACGACTGTCGCTCGGCAGTGGAGGCCTCCGGCCTGGACCCGCAGCTTGGCTTTCTGCACGTGGTGCGTCCGGGTCGCGCGGCTCTGGCGCTTGATCTGATGGAGGAACTGCGCCCCTGGGTTGCCGATCGCCTGGCCATGACGTTGGTCAATCGTGGACAGGTTCGCGGCAGCGACTTCGACGAACGGGAGGGGGGAGCGGTGCTGTTGAGCGAGAAAGGACGCAAGGTTGTGGTCACTGCCTACCAAGAGCGTAAACAGGAAAAAGTCACCCACCCCCTGCTTGACACAACTGTGGCAATCGGAGTGATACCTTTTCTGCAAGCGCGTTTCATGGCCCGCACGCTGCGTGGCGATATGGCTGGCTACCTGCCATTTGTAGTCCGATAGTCATGCTGATCATTGTCACCTACGACGTCTCGACGGAAACCGCGGCCGGCCGAAAACGCCTGAGGCGCGTTGCCAAGGTTTGTGAAAGCATGGGGCAGCGGGTTCAGAAGTCGGTTTTCGAGTGCAGGGTGGATCAAATGCAGTTGGAAGAACTGGAGCGCCGCTTGGTAGCCGAGATCGACGAGCGCGAGGATTGCCTCCGTCTTTATCGACTGACCGAGCCAGCTAATCTTCGCGTCAGGGAGTATGGGCGCTTCCGCGCGATGAACTTCGACGGTCCCCTGGTGGCATGATATTGGCGCGCGAACTACGAACGACGGCTGGAGATGGGCGGGTCCGCGCGTGCAAATGTTTCTGATTCAATGGGATAATCTTTTCACGGTGGTCGATCTGCCGGACTCTTGGACCGCGACAGCGCCATTTCGCGCGGGAACGCAGAAAGTATGTTGTAAAGCAGCGATCTGCCAGATCGCTGATTCACCCGGCTCTCGGGCCGGGTGCGGATTGAAACGTCGAAGGTGTCGTCGATCTCGTCGATCGTTGCCTGGATTCACCCGGCTCTCGGGCCGGGTGCGGATTGAAACGCGCCTGGTCGGGCCCCTGGCCATCGACGCCGAGGATTCACCCGGCTCTCGGGCCGGGTGCGGATTGAAACGCCTCCTGGCTGCCGCATGCCGTGCTGATCAACCGATTCACCCGGCTCTCGGGCCGGGTGCGGATTGAAACTGCAATCGCGCAGTATTCATGGTTGATCTCAAACCCGATTCACCCGGCTCTCGGGCCGGGTGCGGATTGAAACGGGGTCAGTGAAGGATCATTGTCGGAGGCCAATGGGATTCACCCGGCTCTCGGGCCGGGTGCGGATTGAAACGAGCTCGTAGGCCAGCACGTACCAGCCCGTCTGCGATTCACCCGGCTCTCGGGCCGGGTGCGGATTGAAACCGGATCGCGCCGGGGATGGATCCTCGGCGGCCGAGGATTCACCCGGCTCTCGGGCCGGGTGCGGATTGAAACGCTATCGGGCCGGGTAACGGCCGAGTCATGGACAGGATTCACCCGGCTCTCGGGCCGGGTGCGGATTGAAACGGATGCATCAGTACTCAGGCGAAGCCAGGGATGAGGATTCACCCGGCTCTCGGGCCGGGTGCGGATTGAAACTGGTGTCTTTCGGGTGGCGGACAAGGTTCAGGGGGGGATTCACCCGGCTCTCGGGCCGGGTGCGGATTGAAACATGTAAGTCGGATCAAAACCGAATCCATACTCAGGATTCACCCGGCTCTCGGGCCGGGTGCGGATTGAAACGCCAACACCGACCCAATAGAGCAGAAAGGAACCGGATTCACCCGGCTCTCGGGCCGGGTGCGGATTGAAACTGTACGACCGTCACGACCACCACATCACCACCACGATTCACCCGGCTCTCGGGCCGGGTGCGGATTGAAACGGTTTCGGATTGAAACGAATGGACCCCCGCCCAGAGGATTCACCCGGCTCTCGGGCCGGGTGCGGATTGAAACGAGGCCTCCCAAGCCGCACAGGCGCGCCGTTCCGGAGATTCACCCGGCTCTCGGGCCGGGTGCGGATTGAAACCACGCTCTCCTCGGCGATCAACACCAACCAGTGGCAGATTCACCCGGCTCTCGGGCCGGGTGCGGATTGAAACCAGGAGGTCGATGTCGCGCTGCGCCGCGTCGCCTCGATTCACCCGGCTCTCGGGCCGGGTGCGGATTGAAACGATTGCTTTCTCCGAGGAGGAGAAAAAGCTGCTCGACTGATTCACCCGGCTCTCGGGCCGGGTGCGGATTGAAACGGGTGACGATTGAACCAGTTCATGCCGGGTTGCCGATTCACCCGGCTCTCGGGCCGGGTGCGGATTGAAACCAACGGAAGAACGGCACGCTCGGGATGAGGACGCGGGATTCACCCGGCTCTCGGGCCGGGTGCGGATTGAAACCTTTGCGTTGGGGAGAAAGGCGACGCCCATTTTAAGATTCACCCGGCTCTCGGGCCGGGTGCGGATTGAAACGGGCATGCGCCAGTGTCCGTTGTCCCCAATGGCGGATTCACCCGGCTCTCGGGCCGGGTGCGGATTGAAACGTGGGGGCGTGCGCGATAAATGAAAGTGCGGGAGGATTCACCCGGCTCTCGGGCCGGGTGCGGATTGAAACAACGGTTCGGCGCTGAACGTATGGCCCGCCGGCATCGATTCACCCGGCTCTCGGGCCGGGTGCGGATTGAAACCAGTCGAGCCCCATCCCTTCGCCATCGGCTTGTTTTGATTCACCCGGCTCTCGGGCCGGGTGCGGATTGAAACAAATCACGGAACGCATTTGTGTTTCGGAGGACGGAGATTCA
>NZ_JAEUOL010000148.1 GCF_016789985.1 Accumulibacter sp. | reverse complement strand
CTACGACTGCGATGGGGCGACTGCCTGCGCGCTCGGCATCCGTGCCTTGCGCGCTTTCGGCGCCCGGGTGGAGTATCTGGTTCCGAACCGCTTCACCTATGGCTATGGCCTGTCGCCCGACATCGTCGATCTCGCCGCCGGCAGCGGACCGGATCTGATCGTCACCGTAGACAATGGCATCGGCAGCGTCGAAGGGGTCGCCCGGGCGCACCAGCTCGGCATTGCCACGCTGATCACCGATCATCACCTGCCGGGTGACGAACTGCCCGCCGCCGACTGCATCGTCAACCCGAATCTGCCTGGCTGCGACTTCCCGAGCAAGGCGCTGGCGGGGGTCGGCGTGATGTTCTATGTCATGCTGGCGCTGCGTGCCGAGTTGCGCGGGCGCAACTGGTTTGCCGAAGGTGCCGGACGCGGCGAACCCAGGCTTGCGGCACTGCTCGACCTCGTCGCACTGGGCACCGTGGCCGACGTCGTGCGCCTCGACCACAACAACCGCGTGCTGGTCAGCCAGGGGCTGCAGCGCATCCGCCAGGGCAGGTTGAGCCCCGGCCTGCGCGCCATTTTCCGGGCTGCCGGGCGCAATCCGGCACGGGCTTCGAGCGCCGACCTGGGTTTCATGATCGGCCCGCGCCTGAACGCCGCCGGCCGCCTGGCCGACATGTCGCTCGGCATCGAGTGCCTGATCACCGACGACGAGGGGCGCGCGATGAATATCGCGCAGCAGCTCGACGCGCTCAACCGCGAGCGGCGCGAGATCGAAGCGGGCATGCAGGAACAGGCGCTCATCCAGCTCGCCGAAGCGGGTGCCGAACTGGCCGGTGAGACGACGGCAGCAGTGTCGCTGTTCGAAGCCGAATGGCACCAGGGAGTGATCGGCATCGTTGCGGCGCGCATCAAGGAGAAACTGCATCGCCCGGTGTTTGCCTTTGCCCGCGGCGACAACGGTGAAATCAAGGGTTCGGGCCGTTCGATCACCGGCCTGCATCTGCGCGATGCGCTCGATCTGGTCGCCAAACGCGCTCCCGGGCTGCTGCTGCGCTTCGGCGGGCATGCCATGGCCGCCGGCGTGAGCCTGCGCGAAAGCGACTTCGCGCGCTTTCGCGAGCTGTTTGCCCAGGTGGCCGACGAGTTGCTTGCTCCCGCCGACCGCGCACGTACGCTGGAAACCGACGGCGGCCTCGAAGCCGCCTACTTCTCGCTCGCCACGGCACGCCTGCTCGAAGCCGAGGTCTGGGGGCAGGGCTTTCCGGCACCGCTGTTCGAGGACGAGTTTCTGGTCGAAAGCCAGCGCATTCTCAAGGACAAGCACCTCAAGCTGCGCCTGCGCAAAGGAATGCAGAGCCTCGACGCCATCCAGTTCAACTTCGACCAGGCGCCCGGCCGCAGCATTCGCGCCGCTTACCGGCTGGCGATCAACGATTACAACGGGGTGCAGACACCGCAGTTGATGATCGAGCACATCGAGCCAGCTGCTTTCTGAAAAGCTGCCCTGCGATGCGTGACGGCTTCAGCGCACCTTGATCTCGGTCCACATGCGCGACAGCAGGCGGCGGGTTTTCGGGTCGAAGTCGCGCAGCATTTCGAGTCGCTGCAGGTCGGCCGCCGGCGGAAAGATGCCGGGATTACCGGCAATCCCGGGCGCGATGTACGGCCTTGCGGCGGCATTCGGATTGCCGGCTCCGATCAGGTTGGACACGTCGGCGGCGTTGGCCCCGTCGAGCATGAAATTGATGAACTGGTGTGCGAGGTCCGGACGACGACCGGACTTGTGCAGCACGAAGCTATCGACCGCCAGCACCGCACCTTCCTTCGGCGTCCGGAAGGCAATGTTGAACGGGCGTCCGGCATCGCGCGCGTCCTGCTGTGCGCGGTACATGTCGCTCGAGTAACCATGGGCGACCCAGATGGTGCCGACTGCCAGATCCTTGATGTAGGTGCTGTTGGAGAAGGTCGCCCAATAGGGCTTGGTGCGCAGGATCAGGCGCTTGGCCTCGTCCCAGCGGGCCGGGTCGGTTTCCTGAACCGAGTAGCCCAGGTATTTCATTGCGGCGCCCATCAGTTCGCGCTGGCTGTTGAGCACCGTGACCTTGCCTTTCAGTTTGTCGAGATAACGTGGCTCGAAGATCAGTGCCCAGCTATCGGTCGGCAGACCGAGTTCGGACAGCCGCGTCGCGTTGTAACCGAGCACGGTGACGGTGGTGGCGTAAGGCACCGCGTAGCGCATGCCGGGGTCGTACCAGGGGTTGCGGAACTCGGCCTTGATGTTCCCGAGGTTGGGTAGTCTGTTTTTGTCGAGCGGCTGCAGGGCTTGTTGTCGCAGCAGGGTTTCCACGGCATTGCCGGTGGGAACGAGCAGGTCGTAACCGATTGCCCCGGCTTCCAGCTTGGCGAGCATTTCCTCGTTGTCGGAATAGAAATCCTGCTTCAGCCGGCAGCCGCATCGCGCTTCGAAGCGGGCCGCCGTTTCCTCCGACAGGTAGGTGTTCCAGATGTAGAGGTGGAGAACATCGGCCGCGTGGCTCCCACTTACCATGAGAGTGAGCGAGAGGACGATGAGCGTGGCGCGCCAGGCGTTCATGCGCGGGCCTTGAGGGCATCCGGTGCCAGCTTCGAGGCGAGCGCGATCAGGCTCAGTGTCAGCGCCATCAACAGGGTCGATACCGCATTGACTTCGGGCGTTACCGCCACCTTGATCATCGAGTAGATCTGCAACGGCAGGGTCGTGACACCGACGCCGGCGACGAAGAAGGTGATCACGAAATCGTCGATCGAGAGGGTGAAGCTCATCAGGAAGCCGGCCAGAATGGCTGGCCGGATCAGTGGCAGGGTGATGTGCCGAAAAGTCTGCCAGGGGCGCGCGCCGAGATCGCGCGCGGCGTCGAAGATGCTTTCGTCCAGACCCGCCAGGCGAACGCGTACGATGATCGCGACGAAGCCGATCGAAAACGTGACATGCGCGATCAGGATCGAGATCAGGCCGAGCGTCAGGTCGAGCACCTGGCGGAAGAAGAGCAGCAGCGAAACGCCGAGCAGGATCTCCGGCATCGCCACCGGTGCCAGGACCAGCAAGGGTAGGCAGCGCAATACGCCAACCGGCCAGCGCTGCATGGCAATGCCCGCCAGCGTGCCAAGCAGGGTGGCCAGTGCCGAGGCGATCAGGGCGATGAGCAAGGAGTTGGCGGCGGCGCCGAGCATGGCCTCGTCGTCGAACAGGAGCGCGTACCAGCGTGTCGTGAAGCCGATCCACTCGGCATTGAGCAGCGAATCGTTGAACGAGAAAAGTACGACGACGGCCAGTGGGACGTAGAGAAAGGCGTATACGGCCAGCGCCGCCGCCCACAGCCACAGCGATCGCTTGGTCCGGCGCATCAGGCTGTTCCTCCTCGCCACGGCCGCGCTGCCCGGGCGGCCAAGCCGGCCAGCAGCAGAACACCGACCGTCAGCAGGAGCGACAGGGTCGAGCCGAGCGGCCAGTCACGGTTGTCGAGGAACTGCTCCTTGATCAGGTTGCCGATCAGGATGTCGCGTGTCCCGCCAAGCAACTCCGGAATGGCGAACATGCCGAGGACGGGGATGAAGACCAGCGCCGACCCCGACCAGATTCCCGGCAGCGAGAGCGGCAGGGTAATTCGCCAGAAGCGGGTCGCGGCACCGGCGCCGAGATCCTGCGCTGCTTCGAGCAGGGCGGGGTCGTGCTGCTCCAGGTTGGTGTACAGCGGCAGAATCATGAACGGCAGGTGCACATAGACCATGCCGGTGATTACTGCCCAAGGTGTGTAGAGCAGGTCGAACGGGCCCAGCAGAATGATCCAGGCGTAGATGCGGATCAGGAAGTTGCTGGCGAAGGGCAGCAGCACGAGCAGCACGAGCAGGTCGCGATGACGCCGGTGGCTACGGGCGATCAGCCAGGCCAGCGGATAGGCAAGCAGCAGACAGAGCAGCGTCGTCGCCGCGGCGACGAGGAAGGAGCGAAGAAAGATCTCGGCATAGATCCAGTCGCTGAAAAAGAAACGGTAGGTGTCCAGGGACAGGGTCAGGCGGCCATTCTCGAGGGCGGGTACCAGGCCACCGAAATCACCCGGTTGCTGCAGGGAGGCGCCCACCATCAGAAGTGCCGGGGCGAGGAAGAAAGTCAGCAGGAACAGCGTCGGCGGCAGACTGACCAGCCATCTGGTCAGCGGTGCGCGCCGGGTCTGCGCAGGATCCCGCGGGCGGTTCGAGGGCTGGCTTTCAGTCACGCAGGTAGACTCCGGCTTGGCGTCGCCAGCCGACTTGGACCGGCTCGCCGCGTTCGAGGAAGCGCGCACGTCCGGGAGCGGCATTGGCGCGCATTGCCTCGAGCACGGCGCCGTTCGGGAGAGCGATCTTGTAAATCGTGACGTCACCAAGGTAGAGGTGGTCCTGCACCGTTCCCTTGAATTGATTGTCCAGTCGGGGTCGCTCGCCATCGGCGATGATGTCGAGTTGTTCGGGGCGGACGGCAAAGGCGCCGCGCTCGCCGGTCCTGGCCGCCGCCGGCATGCTGACGATCTCGCCGACGCCGGCGACGAGCAGTCGCAGGCGATCATTGCCTGCTTCCCGCACTTCGACGGGCAGCAGATTGACCGTGCCGATGAAGTCGGCAACGAAGCGATTGCGCGGGTAGCCATAAACCTGCTCCGGGGCATCGACCTGCTCGATGTGTCCGGCGTTCATCACCGCAATCCGGTGCGACACGGCGAGCGCTTCCTGCTGCGAATGGGTGACAAAGATGAAAGTGATGCCCACTTCGCGCTGCAAGGCAATCAGTTCGGCCGTGATCTGTTCGCGCAACTTGGCGTCGAGAGCGGCCAGCGGTTCGTCGAGCAACAACAGGCGCGGCTTGTTGATCAGTCCGCGCGCCAGGGCGACCCTTTGCTTCTGCCCGCCGGACAATTGATGTGGCAACTGGCGGGCCTTGTCGGCCAGATGGACCAGGTCCAGAGCATCCTGCAAGCGGTGTCGAATCTCGTCGGGCGACCTTCCCGCCATCTGCAGCGGGAAGGCAATGTTCTCAGCGACGGTCATGTGTGGAAACAATGCGTAGCTCTGAAACACCGTATGTACCGGTCTCTGCTCGGGCAGGACCCCGGCCAGCGTTTGCCCGTCGAGCAGCAATTCACCCGTATCGGGCTCTTCGAAACCGGCGATCAGGCGCAGCAGGGTCGTTTTGCCACAGCCCGAAGGGCCCACCAGGGTAAAGAACTCACCCGCTTCGATCGACAGGCAGACGTCGTCAACGGCCTTGAGGTCGCCGAAACGACGGCTGACGTGACGGATCTCGAGCAGTGCCATGGTCCCTATAGTCTAGCTCAGCAAGTCCCTTCCCGTGTAGTGGGGGATGGCCGAGTGCGACGCAGAATCGGCGCGGGGAATTGCCGCGGCGGGTTTGCATGTCGCCGCTGCGTTCGCCTAGAATTTCCTCGGGTGCCCTGACACTTACTCCGGAATGACGCAGGAGTTTTGCTCAGGGCTTGCTTCACAAGCCGGGAATGCCGGGAACCGATGACTGCTGAAGGGATGCACATGAAGGCCATGCTTCTGGATGTCCAAGGCCGGCCGCTGCGGCTGGCCGAACTGCCTCGACCGACGCCCGCGGCCGACCAGGTGCTGATCGAGGTACGCGCCTGCGGTGTTTGCCGAACCGATCTGCACGTCATGGACGGTGATCTCCGGCAGCCTCGCTTGCCGCTCATTCTCGGTCACGAGATTGTCGGCGTGGTGGCCGGAAGGGGGGCCGCCGTCGAGCGTTTTTCGCTTGGCCAGAGGGTCGGCGTACCTTGGCTCGGGCGGACCTGTGGTCATTGCCGTTATTGTGCGAGCGGGGCGGAAAACCTCTGCGCTGCGGCGGAGTTCACCGGCTATACGCTCGATGGCGGCTACGCCGAGTTCGCGCTGGCCGATCAGCGCTACTGTTTCGCCCTGCCGGAAGAATACGCCGACGCCGAGGTGGCGCCACTGCTCTGTGCCGGACTGATCGGTTATCGCTCACTGGTTGCCGCGGGCGATGCCCGGCGTCTCGGAATCTACGGCTTCGGCGCGGCCGCTCACATCATCGTGCAGGTCGCTCGCTGGCAGGGGCGCGAGATCTTCGCCTTCACCAAGCCGGGGGATGTCGATGGCCAGGCCTTTGCCCGCCAACTGGGCGCCACCTGGGCCGGCGGCGCCGACGAGTCGCCACCGGAAGAGATGGACGCGGCAATTCTCTTCGCGCCGGTCGGGGCTCTGGTGCCACAAGCCCTGCGTCACACGGCCAGGGGCGGTACGGTGGTGTGTGCCGGTATCCACATGAGCAACATTCCCGAGTTCCCCTATGCCGTTCTCTGGGGAGAGCGTTGTGTGCGTTCAGTGGCCAACCTGACACGACGCGACGGCGAGGAGTTTCTTGCCGTCGCACCGAAAGCGGGGGTCAGAACCGAGGTGGAAAGTTTCCCGCTGGCGTCAGCCAACGAAGCCCTGGAGCGTCTGCGCCAGGGGCTGGTCAGGGGGGCTGCCGTGCTCGTCTGCCCGGCGCGCTGAACGAGTCGATCAGAAACTGTAGCGCAGGTCGGTATACACCCGGTCCTTGGCGTCGTAGCGGCCAAAATAGCCGAGCGGCGGACCGTTGAACACATCGACACCAAACGCCAGTCGCCAGTTTTTCTCGAAGTTCCAGCTGATGCGCGGCCGGAGCAGCCAGTCGGTACGGTTCAGGCTGGAAATCCAGAGCACCTGGGCCTCGACCTTGTCGCCGAACTTGTGGTTGAGCAGCAGGCTGTAGCCGTTTTCATTGGTGGAGGGAATGATGTAGGGATTGTGGTCGAAGATGTGGTCCTGGAACAACTGGACGTTGATCCGGGTATCCGCGATCTCGGTATAGTCGAGGCCGACTACCCAGGAAAGCGAATTCTGGACAACCACGCCGTCCTGGTCGTTCAGGTCGGCGACTTCGTAGCCACGGCCGCGCGTATAGACTGCCTCGGCCTTGAGAAGCACGGAACCGAAATCCTTGGCCAGGGTACTGCCGAACTGGTTGATGCGGTCGTGTTGTGCCTGATAGATCACCGTTGGTTGCGGATCGCTGACAATCTGGCGGTAGAAGGTCGGCGCAACGCTCATGCTGCTGTAGGCAAACGCCGCCACATCCCAGCCGTCGCGCAGAACCGACAGCCGCAGGCCGTAGTTGGTGTTGGCGAGACTGCGCGAAGGAAATTTCTCGTTGAGGAAGGCCGTCCGGAAACCGGGTGGTGGCGGCAGCGTGTAATCATAGAACTCGGCGCCTGGCTTGCCGATGTCGTCGTAGGTGGCAACCGGGATCCAGAGGAACTCGGCATGGAAGTCGTCCTTGAAATACTCGGCCCGCGCTGCCCACTGGGGAATGCGCAGAATCTCGAACTCCGGCAGGATGAAGTGGCGCACATCCTTGGCAGAAACCACGTCGCCAAAAAACAGGCCGACCATTTCGCCCCAGATGAC
>NZ_JAEUOL010000014.1 GCF_016789985.1 Accumulibacter sp. | reverse complement strand
CATTGCAACAAACCTTTGACGTGGAGGGAACGCCAATCATGAACAAGCCACTGAAACTTAGCCTCGCCATCCTGGCGAGCTGCCTGACGTCCCTGGCGTTTGCCGCAGACAACGCCACGTCGATGCGCGGCGTCGACGTCGGAGCACCCGACCAGGCACCGGAAATCAAGACCTATGCCGGCAAGCGTCCCGGCACGGAGACCCCGGTTGCCCGGACATTCAGCACGCAACCACCGGTCATCCCACATGCCGTCGAGAATTTCGACGAGATCAATCTCGAAGGCAACCAGTGCATGGATTGTCACTCGGCGGCCACTTACCAGAAAAAGAAGGCGCCGAAGATCGGTGACAGCCATTTCATCGACCGCGATGGCAAGAAACACGTTGAAGCGGTCGGCGGCCGCTACAACTGCGTACAGTGTCATGTGCCGCAGGTCGACGCACCGCCGCTGGTCGATAACACCTTCAAGGGCGACGCCGTCAAGAAGGCGGTCAAGAAGAACTGAGCGAAAACCGCTGGTGCCCCCCTGGACTCAGGGTGACTGCCGCCGGCGCTCAGCGTTCCAGATCATGTTCACCGCAGAGGCACAACATCGCCTGACGGGTGGCATCGCGCAATCTCACCGCTGCCGCCCAGTCACCACCCGTCGGTGACAGTTGCGGCCCGAATTCGAAACTCAGCGGACCGCGCCGCGGCATCCAGGTGCGATCGCGCAGGACGGCACGCGTGCCGCGCAGTCCGCCTACCAGCACCGGTACGCCGGCCCGCACCGCGGCGACGAAAGCGCCCATGCGAAACGGCTTGAGTCCGGCTTCGCGCGAGAAGGTCCCTTCCGGGAAGATCATCACCCGCTGCCCCCGACCGAGCGCAGCAACGATCTCGTCAACATCCTCGACGCTCCTCGAAGCCTCGAAACGCTCGACGAACAGTGTGCCGAGCGCACACAGGAAGGCGTGGATCAAAGGCTGTGCGACGAACTCGCGCTTGGCGACGAAAGCGTAGGCCGCATCCGGCGGAAGGCTCGCGCAAAGGACCAGCGAGTCGAGATAGCTGCAATGGTTGACCAGCAGGAGATGCGGAACGCCGGGCACATCCCCCGCCATCATCCCGGACACGGGCATGCCGGCCAGCCGCAGGAAGATGCGCGCGGCCCGATGGACGATGCGACGGCCGATGGTCGGCGATCGCAACGCGAGCACCAGGGACATCACCGGCAAGGTCAGCAGGAGGAAGACGGTCCAGCACCAGAGACCATAGACCCGCCTGGCCAGCCGTCCTGCAATCTCTGCGCCACGTGCGCGCCAGGCCGCCACCGCGAGGCGCAACATCTGCCGTCGCGGCGGGGTCGTTCTGGCGCCGATCAGACCGCGTTCGAAGACCTCGCGTGATGCGTTACGCCGGATCTTGCCACTGGAGGTCTTGAGTACCGAATTGAGCGGCGCCAGCACGACCTCGTCAGCCGGCATGCCGATCGCTTCGACCGCCACTTCGTTGATTTTCTGCCGCAGTGCCTCGCGTCGATCGGGGTCGTCCTCGCGTGTTTCGGCCAGCACCACCAGTCGCTCGGTCGCGCTGACCGGATCGTTGCTGGCGAACACTGCGACGCATCCGCGGCGCACCCCGGGGAGGTTGCCGACCGCCTGTTCGAGTTCGTAGGGATAGAGATTGCGACCGCCCCGGATGATCAGGTCCTTGACCCGGCCGGTCAGGTAGATCTCGCCCTCGACGGTGTAGGCGTAATCCCCGGAGTCCAGCCAGCCGTCGCGAAACAGTGCTGCGGTTGCCGCCGGGTTACGGTAGTAACCGGTGGTCGCCGATGGCCCACGAAACTGCAGACACCCCACCCGTCGGTCTGGCAACTCGCAGCCATCCTCGTCAACGATGCGTATCTCGTGCCGCGGCAGCACCCGGCCACAGGCCGGGACCTCCATCACATCCACTTCTCCCTCGCCTGCCACTACGGCCCACTTCCTGCTCACCAAAGCCTGGCGCTGGATCAGGTCGATGCGCGGACCGCGGTCAAGCGGCGGGAAGGCTAGGCCGACCGAACACTCGGCCAACCCGTAGACCGGGGTGATCGCCGTGCGATGCAGCCCGTAGGGAGCAAAGCGGTCGGCAAAGGCCTGCAGCGTTGCCGGACTCACCGGCTCGGCGCCATTCAGTGCCAGCCGCCAGGAAGAGAGATCGAGTCCGACGAGGTCGGCAGCGGCAAGTTTCCGTGCGCACAGGTCGTAGGCGAAGTTGGGTGCCGGGGAAAGTGTACCGCGGTGCTGCGTGATCGCACGCAACCAGCGCACAGGACGTGACAGAAAAGCCAGCGGCGACATCAGGACCAGCCGCATGCCGAAGTAGAGCGAGCCGAACCAGGCGCCGATCAATCCCATGTCATGGTAAAGCGGCAACCAGGAGACGAAGACGTCATCGCTGTCCACCCCGACCGCTTCACCCATGGCACGCAGGTTGGCGAGCAGGTTGGCATGACTGAGCACGACGCCCTTGGGGTCGCCGGTGCTTCCCGAGGTGTATTGCAGGAAGGCGATGTCCGCCGCCGCCGCGCGGTAGAGCAGGGTCATCGCCTCGACATCGAGCTCTTCGGGGGTTAGCACTTCGCTCAGGGTCGGCGCCTCGACGCGCAGCAGGGCAGCCACCCCTTTCGCCTGCGGCACGGTGATGATGAACACCGCTTCCGCGTTGTCCAGGATGCGCGCGTGTCGCCGCAGGTGGTCCTCGATCTGCGCCAGGCGAGCTGGCGGATAGATCGGCACCGGAATGCCTCCGGCGAGCATCACGCCAAAGAAACTGGTCAGATAGTCGCGCCCGGTCGGCAGCATCAACGCCACCGCTTGGCGCGGCAACAGGCCGCGTGCTACCAGACCGGTCGCCACCCGCCGCGACTGCGCCAGCAATTCGCCGTAGGACAGGGGCTCGGCGCGAAACTCGGAGGAATCGGCAACGGCTTCGCCATAGAGCAGCACATGCGGGCGTTGCGGCTGGCGTTCGGCATGCCACTCGAGGACTTCGACCAGCGTCTGCGCCTGCTCGGGAATGCTGATCGACCCGGCGACCGCGGTTGGCTCGACGACGACTTCAGCGAAGCACTCGGCACCGGTACGGTCGATCAGGCGCAGCAGATCCTGTGGTGTCTGGGCATCGGCGAGCGCCGCGTCGGGCAACGACCGGCCAAACTCGCTGCCGATACGCAGCAGCAGTTCGACCCGCGCCAGACTGTCGAGACCCAGGTCCCGCTCCAGGTGGCTGCCCATGCTGACTCGTCCGGCTCGCCCCGGGCGGGTCTCCTCGACCATCAGCGACACGACGCGCAGCAACCTGGCAGCCGTTTCCGGCGACGCCGACCGAGCCGCCTTCAACATCGTCGCCGGCGCTTCCCCGTTCTTACCCATCATCGTCCCAACCTCAGCTTGTCACCCGCGCATGACCCGCACAGCCTCTGTGCTGCGCCGCAGCCCTCTCCGCACCCACTCTGCACCAATCCTCCGCCCTGTCGTCACAACCCACGATCGCCATCCGCCACCACGATTGCCTGGGGCGGACAAGGCGCCACGCATGCGCCACAGCCGGTGCAGCGTTTGGTGTCAAGCATCGGCAGTGTGCTGCCACCTTGCTGCAGGCAGAAGCGGATCGCGCCCGCCACGCACAGATCTCCGCAGATTCGGCACTCGACTCGTTGCCACGCCAGGCAGCGTTCGCCAATCGTCGCGCACGCCCCCCACGGCGCCTGTCCGGCCACCCGCTGCAGGGCGCCGGTGGTGCAGGCACTGACGCAGGCCGCACAGAAGGTGCATTCGCCAGCGGCAAAATCGATCGCCGGATAGCCGCTGCCACTGTCCCCGACAATCCGTGTCGGACACGCCACACGGCAATCTCCGCAACGCGTGCAGGCTGCCACGAAGGCTTGCTCGGCCAGCGCCCAGGGGGGACGCAAGATTGCCCTGGGGGTCGAAAATCGGCCACGCAGAAAGTTGCGGCGACTGGTGGGGTCGGCCATGCTCAGAAATCCCTGCGCCTTTGGCCGAAGTCCGTTGCGGGACTCCCCGAGTTGGCAGGCGATGCGGCTTCATCGAGCACGAAGTCGATGCGCCCGGTTTCCAGATCGGAACGGACCAGCGTCACCCGCACGCGGTCGCCCAGACGAAAACGCCTGCCCGTTCGTTCGCCAAGCATCTGGTGCTTGGCGCTGTCGAACTGAAAATATTCATCGCCGAGCTCCGATACATGCACCAGACCCTCGACATACACCTCGTCGAGCGCGACGAAGATGCCAAAGGGCACGACCGCGGCAATTGTCCCGGCGAAGCTCTCGCCAATCCTCTCGCGCATGTAGTAGCACTTGAGCCAGTTGCTGACATCGCGCGTCGCCTCGTCGGCGCGCCGCTCGGTCATCGAGCAATGCAGACCAGCCTCTTCCCACTTGCCCGGCGAATACTGTTGTCCTGCCAGGACGGCCTTGATCGATCGATGCACCAGCAGGTCAGGATAGCGCCGGATCGGTGAGGTGAAATGGGTATAGTGCTCGTAGGCCAGTCCGAAGTGGCCGACATTGTCCGGGCTGTACATCGCCTGGCGCAAGGAGCGCAGCATCACCGTCTGCAACAGATGGGCATCCGGACGACCTTTGATGCTGTCGAGCAACTCGGCATAGTCCCGGGCGGTCGGATCGTCGCCGCCGCCCAGGTCGATACCAAACTCCTTGAGAAAGTTGCGCAGCGCCTCGAGCTTCTCCGGCGTCGGACCTTCATGGATGCGGTACAGGCAGGCCTGCTTGCTGGTCTGCAGGAAATCCGAGGCGCACACGTTGGCAGCCAGCATGCACTCCTCAATCAGTCGGTGAGCGTCGTTGCGGCGCACCGGAACAATCCTTTCGATCTTGCCCTGGTCGTTGAACAGCATCATCGTCTCGATGGTTTCGAAGTCGATCGCACCGCGTTTTCCGCGCGCCTGGACGAGCACCTGGAACAGCCCGTAGAGCGCCTGCAACTGCGGTTGCAGGTGGCGGTGCAGTTCGCTGGCCGGAGACTCGACTCCGGCCAGCCAGTTCCACACCTGATCGTAGGTCAAGCGGGCATGCGAACGAAAAACCGCTTCATGGAAACGATAATCGGTGATTTCTCCGGAGCCGTCGATCGTCATGTCGCAGACCATCGCCAGACGATCGACCCCAGGATTCAGCGAGCAGAGGCCGTTGGACAGCTTTTCCGGCAACATCGGGATGACCCGGCGCGGAAAGTAGACCGAGTTGCCTCGCTCCTGCGCATCCCGGTCGAGAGCGGATCCCGGCCTCACATAGTGGCCGACGTCGGCAATCGCCACCACCAGGCGCCAGCCCTGCTCACGGGGCTCGGCGAACACCGCATCATCGAAATCCTTGGCCGTTTCCCCGTCGATCGTCACCAGAGGCAACGCGCGCAGATCGACCCGACCCTGCCAGTCGTACTGCCCCACCTGCTCCGGCAGGTGTGCGGCTTCCGCCAGGGCCGCCTCCGAAAAGGCAAACGGCAGGGCATGTTTGCGTAGTGCGATCTCGATTTCCATCCCGGGGTCGGCATAGTTGCCGAGCACCTCGACGATTCGCCCGATCGGTTTGGCGTGCCGGTCCGGCTGCTCGATGATCTCGACCGTGACCACCTCACCCGCGCGAACAGGGATAGGGCCATCCGGCGCCACCAGGATATCCTGGTTGATGCGCCTGTCCTCGGGGACAACCAGGGTGATGCCATGCTCGACGAGGACGCGGCCGACGACGCGACTGTTGGCTCTCTCCAGCACTTCGACGATGACCCCCTCACGACGTCCGCGGCGGTCAACGCCAACCACGCGCACGAGCGCTCGGTCGCGATGCAGAACCTTGGACATCTGCCGTGCCTCGAGCGACAGATCCTCGCTGCCATCGTCCGGAACCAGAAAACCATAGCCATCGGGATGTCCCTCGACACGCCCGGCAATCAGGCTGGCGCGCTCTGGTAGCAGGTAGCAGGCCTTGCGATTGCGCAGCAACTGGGCTTCACGCTCCATCGCCCGCAGGCGACGCTGGAAAGCATCCAGTTCAGTCGTCCGAATGTCGAGCAGCAGACAGAGCGCCTCGAAACTAACCGGCTTGCCCTGTTCGCCGAGCACCTGCAGCACGTACTCGCGTGACGGCAGTGGCTGTTCGTAGCGTTTGAGCTCGCGCTCGAAATGAGGATCGCGGCGGCGCATCGCCGACGGTTTCGTTATTGACATTTGCTCTTGTTCCTATAGAATTCGGCCTTCGCTGGAAATGCCCAGGTGGCGAAATTGGTAGACGCGCTAGGTTCAGGTCCTAGTGGTGGCAACACCGTGGAGGTTCGATTCCTCTCTTGGGCACCAGACACAAAAAACGAAAGCCCCAGAACAAAAGCCCCGACTCATCGGGGCTTTTTTGTTTCTGCAGGCGGCTGTCCGGTCACGCCACTGAGCGTGGATCGCCTCCCCTTCCCCAACCGACATCCCACATTGTACGCCATCACGGTCTTCCTTCCCGCCAATCCGGGAGTGCGCCGGTGATACCCGTGCCGCCTGGTGACGGATGTGGATGTGCCGCCAGTACGTCACGCCTTGACGAGCGGCGATCCCACCCTCCTGTTTCCTGCCGTGGTCCGCGAGGCGGAAATTTTTTCCACTAGCCAACACGCACGAAAGTATGGATACTACGCTGCCGAAAGTTTGCCAGCCACCCGATGTTGCAAGAATGAGAATTAGTTCCAACTCAGATACTGTTAGGAATCCAGATGACGATACGACCGGAGTTGATAGAAAAGCTGCGCGCCAAACGCGCGAAGCTGACCGAAAACGTCAGTCCCGAGAAACTGGAAGCGCTGCACGCCAAGGGTTTGCTGTCCGCCCGTGAGCGGCTCGACACCCTCTTCGACGAAGGCACTTTCCAGGAACTTGGTCTCTACGCGGCGCACGCCGCAACCGCTTTCGGCATGGCCGGCCGCGTCCTGCCGGCTGATGGAGTGATTGCTGGCAGCGGCTACGTTGGGTCTACGCAGGTCGCCGCCTTCAGCCAGGACTTCAGTGTGGTTGCCGGCACGCTTGGCAAGATGCAGGCACGGAAGATCACGCGCATCATGCGCCATGCACTGAAAACCGGAGTGCCACTGGTTGCCTTCAAGGACTCCGGCGGCGCGCGCATCCAGGAGGGGGTCGATGCCCTGTCCGGCTACGGCGACGTCTTCTACGCCAACGTCCTGCTCTCCGGCGTGGTGCCACAGATCGCGGTGATCTGCGGGCCATGCGCTGGAGGAGCGGCCTACTCGCCGGCCTTGATGGATTTCGTGATCATGACGCGTACCAACGCGCACATGTTCCTGACAGGACCAGAAGTGATCAAGGCAGTGACCGGCCGCGCGACGACCATGGCGGAAGTCGGCGGTGCGGAGATGCACTCGACAGTCAGCGGCAATGCGCACTTCGTTGCCGAAGACGACCAGCATGCGATCAGCCTAGTCAAGCAGATACTGTCTTACCTGCCGTCGAACAATACCGAGGACCCACCGCACGACCTCTCGGTGCCGATCGAGGAGATGGAGGACCCCGGGATCAACCAATGCATCCCGGACAGCCCGTCCGAGCCGCTGGACATGTATGCGGTGATCCGCCGTGTGGTGGACAAGGGCGAACTGCTCGAGGTACATGCGGGCTTTGCGCGCAATGTGATCGTCGGCTTTGCGCGCATCAGTGGCGTGGTCATCGGCCTGGTCGCCAACCAGCCGATGGTCATGGCTGGCGCGCTCGATCTCAACGCCGCCGACAAGGTGGCTCGCTTTGTCCGGACCTGCAACATTTTCAACGTGCCCGTGGTCACCTTGGTCGATGTGCCGGGCTTTCTGCCTGGGGTCGAGCAGGAGCGCGGCGGCATCATCCGGCACGGCGCGAAGATGCTCTCCGCCTACGGATCCTGCACCGCACCAAAAATCACGGTGATCCTGCGCAAGGCCTATGGCGGTTCGTATCTCGCGATGTGCAGCCAGGAGATGGGAGCGGACATGGTTTATGCGTGGCCGACTGCCGAGATCGCGGTGATGGGTGCCGAAGCAGCAGTGAAAATCCTTTATCGCAAGGAACTCGAGCAAGCCGAGGATCGTCAGGCAAGAGCAACCGAACTGGCTCAGGAGTACCGCGACGAGTTCGCGTCGCCCTACGTCTCGGCCAGCAATTTCTACATCACCGACGTCATTGAACCGCAGGACACGCGCTGGATGGTCGCCCTCGCCCTGCGCAAGATCCTCGACAAACGTGAGCTCAGGCCGGCCAAGAAGCACGGCAACATTCCCATGTAATCGGCACATAAGGACAACACCCGATGGCGACTGATGCTATTTACACGGCACTGCAGGTCTACGGCATTTCCATCGTCATCTCGATACTGGTGGCCGTGTTGATCAAGGTCATGGTCACGGTGACCGGCCGGATGGAAAAGACCAAGCCGCTCGACATTCCGACCGGAACCGTCTGCCCGATCGGTCTTGGCGTTCCCGACGAGGATGTGGCCGCGTTGTCGGCGGCAATCTTCGTAGCCATGGGACCGCACCGCATACTGCACATCGCACCGACCACTCATGGTTGGGCCACCGGCGCACGCGCCGCCCAGCATACCCATACGCCGGGGCCCACGGGCCGAGGCCCCAGATAAAAGGAGCAAGACATGCCCAGACAATTCAAGGTTACCGTAAATGGACGCGAGTACGAGGTCAGTGTTCTGGAACTCACAGCCGGCCAGGCGGCACCAGCGGCGGCACCGACCTCGGCGATGCCGGTCGCTGCCGCCGGTAGCGCCACCAGCGCAGCCCCAGCGGCGGCCGCCGCACCACGGCCAGGCGCAGCCGCCGCCGGAGCTGGCGACGAGGTTGCCGGCATGGGCGGCGTGGTGGTCGAGGTTGACGTCAAGGTCGGCCAGACGGTGGCGACAGGCGACCGGCTGCTGGTGCTCGAGGCGATGAAAATGAAAACACCGGTCATGGCGACACGCGCTGGTCAGGTGACCCGTGTTCTGGTCGCACCGGGAGATGCGGTCGAGGGCGGCCAGCCGTTGGTGACCATCGCTTGATCTGCCACATGAGGCGGGAGCGAGCTCCTGTCGTCTGCAATTCGATGCGCCGGCAGGGGGTATTGCTGCCTGGCGCGAGGACTGAAGCGTATGGAAGGCATTCACTTTCTCGATCTGTTCCAGGGCATCGCCACCCTGGTGGCGTCCGAGCCGAAAATTATGTTCGGGCGGATCTTCCTGATGTTGCTCGGCTTTCTGCTGATCTACCTGGGTTCCAAGAACGTCCTTGAACCCTTGCTGATGATTCCCATGGGCTTGGGCATGTCGTCGGTCAACGCCGGCGTGATGTTCCT
This sequence comes from Accumulibacter sp., assembly GCF_016789985.1. GTDB lineage: Bacteria > Pseudomonadota > Gammaproteobacteria > Burkholderiales > Rhodocyclaceae > Accumulibacter. The sequence goes on along the minus strand of NZ_JAEUOL010000014.1, from coordinate 5,799 downwards.
CGATGGCAGCAAGATGGGCACACTGTTCGTCGATCCCTTGATGTCCGACCCGATCGAGCTGATGAACATCATGCAGATCGACTGGCTACAGCCAATTTACACACTGACCTTCAGCAACGGTTTGATCGCCTGCCTGGTATTCATGGGAATCGGCGTCCTGCTCGATGTGGGCTACGTGATGGCGCGACCCTTTCAAAGCATGTTCATCGCCCTCTTCGCCGAACTGGGGACCATTGCGGTCTTCCCGATCGCCGTCTGGCTGGGCCTCAACCAGGGCCAGGCCGCAGCGGTGGCCACGATTGGCGGCGCCGATGGCCCGATGGTCCTGTTCACCTCGCTGGTCCTGGCCAAGGATCTGTTCGTTCCCATTACAGTCGTTGGCTATCTCTATCTCGGCCTGACCTATGGCGCCTACCCCTACCTGATCAAGTGGCTCGTACCGGAGCACATCCGCGGCATCAGCATGGTCGCAGATCGTGGACCGAGAATCACCCGTTCGCAGAAGCTCACCTTCGCGGTGGTGGCCTGCACCCTGCTGTGCCTACTGTTTCCGGTCGCGGCGCCTCTGTTCTTCTCGCTCTTCCTCGGCGTTGCGGTGCGCGAAAGCGGGATCGAACCCTTCACCAAGCTGCTCGGCGAGGTCTTCCTCTACGCGGCCACCTTCTTCCTCGGCCTGACGCTGGGCGTGCTCTGTGAAGCCAACACCCTGCTCGAACCGACCGTATTGAAGTTGCTGCTTCTCGGCATGCTGGCCCTGACGATCTCCGCCCTGGGCGGTCTCCTAGGCGGCTACATCCTGTATTTCTGGAGTGGCCGCAAATTCAACCCGATCATTGGCATTGCCGGGGTCAGTTGCGTTCCGACCACCGCCAAGATCGTACAAAAGGTAGCCAGCGCTGCCAATGCGGGAGCGATCGTCATGCCGCAGGCCCTGGGGGCCAACATCAGTGGCGTCATCACCACGGCAATCATTGCGGCTACCTATGTCGCGCTATTGCGCTAGCGAAGGCTGCCCTGATTTCTCTGGACAAAGGAAAACCCCGTTCGGCCGAATCCAGGACAGTATCGACCGCCTGTCCGAAGACCCAATGCTGCCCTCGTACTACGAAACAAGGCAGCACCACGCCGATCAAACCCGACGGCGGATCGCCTCTACCGGGTCTACTTTTCCACGTCCGAAGCCTGCTTCCCGGCCTCGGAGGGAAAACCCGGAAGCGGGATGCTGGTAAACAAGGTGCGGGTCTGATTCTTCAGTTGATCCTGCATCTGATGCAGCATCTTGCGGCTCTGTTCCATATAGGTCGCCATCATCGTCTGCATCGCTGGACCCTGGAAATTCATGAACTGCGACCACATGTCGTTCTGCATCTGGCTGTTGCTCTCGCCGTAGAGTTGCTGCGACTGCTCCTGCAGTTTCTTCTGGAAATCGACGAAGGACTTGATGTTCGTTTCCAGGTACTTGCCGAGCATTCCCTGCATCGCGTGGCCGTAGAAGCGGATCATCTGCGCCAGCAGGTCGGTGGTGAACAACGGGATGCCGGCCGCCTCCTCCTCAAGAATGATCTGCAGCAGAATGCTGCGCGTGATGTCCTCGCTGGTTTTGGCGTCCAGCACGTTGAAGGTCTCTCGGGCGAGCACGAGGTCCTTCACGTCACTCAAAGTAATGTAGGCGCTCGTCCTGGTGTCGTAAAGACGACGGTTCGGGTATTTCTTGATCAGTCGCGGTTGCTCGGGCATGACAACCCTTCCTCCATGTGCGGATGACTCGGCGAGCGCCCGCTGGCGCCCTTTGGTGCGGTGCAGCACAATTATACGCCAGCCAAAAAAAACAGGCCCCATTTGGAGCCTGTCCGGACCACGTTGAAATAAATTTCTGTTACTGGTAGTAGAGACCACCGCAGATGTTCATCGTCGAGCCAGTCATGAAGCCCGCGATATCCGAAGCGAGATAGGCGCACGCGCCACCGATCTCTTCCGGCCTGGCAAGACGCTTCATCGGCACCGTGTCGACAATGCCTTGCAGGATCTCCGGTTTGATCGCCATCACCATCGGGGTCGCCACATAGCCCGGGGTAATGGCATTGACGGTTACGCCCTTGGCTGCCAATTCCGCAGCCAGCGCCTTGGTAAAACCGATCACGCCCGCCTTGGCTGCGGAGTAGTTGGTCTGTCCCGCTTGCCCCCGCAGGCCATTGACCGACGAGATGTTGATGATGCGACCCCAGCCACGCTCGGCCATCTTCGACGCGACCTGCTTGGTCATGTTGAACAGGCTCCCCAGGTTGGTCGAAATCACGGCATTCCACTGCGCCAGTTCCATGCGGCCAAACATCTTGTCACGGGTGATACCGGCGTTGTTGACCAGGATGTCGATCGGGCCGGCCTTGGCTTCGGCCTCGGCAACCAGCGCAACGCATGAATCATAATCGGAAACATCGCCGGCAACACAGATGAAGTCGTTGAAACCGGCTTCTGCCATCGCCGTGTTCCACTCTACCGGCTTGTCGAACTCCGGATGGTAAGCGGCAACCACCTTGTGACCGGCCTTGGCCAGCTCCTGGCAGATGGCCGTACCAATACCACCCATGGCACCTGTAACCAAAGCAACACGTTGCGTCATAGATCTTTCCTTTCCTGTGGACGATTGAAACGATTGGCGGCACTGGACCGCCAGGATTACAACATCTGCTGATTCCCAGGGCACTGGCTTCGGCGCGCCCTAGAAAAACATCCCCTCCCGGGAACTGACCTTTGCCGACAAGTCTGGCAAACCCGAAGCTCTCTCCCCCGGTGTCGAGGGTGACGATGGCAGGCTCGTGACGGGCCACATGGCCACCTTTGATTCTGCATTGCAGCATCCCTGCTGTCAATGCCGCCCTGCCAAAAGTATCGAACTTGCTGGCACATCCGGCACTTGCGTGCCGTTCCGTGACGGAGTCGTGCCAGAAAACGGTGAGCGCCGCCAGGGTGACCTATAATCGCCGCATGCATATCATTGCCATCGGCTGGCTCTATGTGGTCGCCTTGATGACACTGACCGAGCGCAATCTGGTCGCCGGCGCGCTGACGCTGCTGTTCTACGGCCTATTGCCGGTTGCGCTGCTGCTCTGGCTGTTCGGTGGTCCCGGCCGTCGTCGACACGCCGCACGGCAAGCCGCGCAAGACTCCCGGACGGACAGCGGTGACGAGGATCCGGCGCCCCCGCCTTGATTACTCGCCACCCAACCAGATCAGTGCCGCCATTCGCCCGGTGACCCCATCACGCCGGTACGAAAAGAATTTGCTCGCCTGACGCACGGTGCAGTATTCGCCCCCGTGGATGTCCTCGATACCCAGGCGCCACAGGCTTTGGCGGGCGAGCAGATAGAGATCGGCCAGCCAGCCGCCGGTGTGCTGCCTGGCGCCGTCGCCCGGCCGGCAGTGCCCGCCGCTTGGGCAAGTGCCCGCGTCCCCTTCGTCACACGGCAGCGGACGGAAAGCGGCTGCCGCCTCCCTGTGGGCTTCGAGGAAGGACTGCCGGACCTCGGCGCCCACCTCGAAGGACTGCGGACCAATCGCCGGACCCAGATAGGCGAGCAGCCGCTGGCCGGGAACGTCCATGGCTTCTACTACCCGTTCCAGAATGCCGGCCTGCAAGCCGCGCCACCCCGCGTGCGCGACGGCAACAATCGAACCCGCCCGATCACAGAGCAGGACCGGCAGACAATCTGCGGTCAATACCGCGCAGACGACTCCCGGATGGCGCGCGAACGCACCGTCGGCAACCGGGATTAGCGCCAAACGGGCGGCAATCGCTGCGTCGACCACCGCCGTACCGTGCACCTGACGCAGCCAGCAGGGCGGTGCTGGCAGGTTGCGGGCAAGACGCTCACGGTTTCTGGCCACCGCTGCCGGGTCGTCACCCACGTGGTCGCCCAGATTGAAGCTGGCGTAAGGTGCCGCACCGACCCCACCCTGGCGGGTCGTAATCAGGCTGCGCACGGTTGCCGGCGCCGGCCAATCGGGCACGATCAAATGCTCATCGTGCATGATCGTTTCGCCGCCCCGTGTGCCAATGAAAACTTTCAACGGACAAGGATCGAAGCCTGACTATTCACCGGGATCTTCCTCGTCGTCCTCGTCATGGCCAACGTAGATATCTTCCGGACCTTCGTCCCAGTCGTCCTCCCATGCGTCGTCATCCTCCGCATCATCATTGCCAGCGCCGTCAAACGCCGCCGGCGCATCCAGGCGCAGGGCTTCGATCAGGAACGCCATGTCCTCCGGTACAGCGGAGCGCCACGCCATGGCTCTGCCGGTCAACGGGTGGGCCAATGCCAGACGGCAGGCGTGCAACGCCTGGCGGGGAAAGGGAGGCCCCTTCGGTACGCGACTGACACCACCACCATAGGTCGGGTCCCCGACCAGCGGATGTCCGGCAACCATCATGTGCACGCGAATCTGGTGCGTCCGCCCGCTCTCCAGTGCGCACTCGATCAGGCTGCAGTCGACGAAGTGCTCGAGCACACGATAATGCGTACGCGCCGGCTTGCCCGTCGATACCACCGCCATTCGCGTACGCAGGGTCGGGTGCCGGCCGATCGGTGCATCAACGGTGCCGGAGCACTCGACAAGACCGCGTACCAGCGCCCGGTAATGGCGCTTGACGCGGCGCGCCTGCAACTGCCGGACGAGAGCGGTCTGTGCCTCCGGCGTCTTGGCCACCATCATCAGGCCACTGGTGTCCTTGTCGAGTCGATGCACGATACCCGCCCGCGGCACGCCGGCGAGTTGTGGTGCATGGTAGAGGAGTCCATTGAGCAGGGTGCCTGTCCAGTTGCCACTCCCCGGATGCACCACCAGGCCAGCCGGTTTGTCGAGCACCAGCAGGCTGTCATCCTCATAAACCACCGGCAGGGGAATGTTCTCGGGGTTCGATGATTCGGCGAGGGGATCCGGTGCCTCAGCCAGTTCGATGCTCTCCCCAGCCGAGAGTTTGTGGCGCGGCTCAAGGACGGTCATCCCGCCGACCACCACCCGCCCTTCACGTATCCAGCCCTGCAGACGGCTGCGCGAGTGTTGCGCCAGCAAGCGCGCAAGAATCTGGTCGAGCCGGAGACCACTGCAATCTGCGGGTACGTTCAGGGCAATTTTAAGGTTTGCGCTATAATCGCTCGGCCTGCCGCCCTGCGCGGGCGATCCGGCCGCTGCCTTCCTCTTCTCTGGGTTCTTCATCATGCGTAGTTTAGCGGTAATCGCATCCCTTGTTGTCGCCTCGCTGATTGCCGGCTGCGGACTCCTGCCCGAGAGCAAGGATGAAACCATTGGCTGGTCGGCCAACAAGCTGTATGCCGAAGCCAAGGATGCGCTCAACGAAGGCTCTTACGCCAAGGCGGTCAAGTACTTCGAAAAGCTCGAATCGCGCTATCCCTACGGTCGTTATGCGCAGCAGGCGCAGATCGACATCGCCTATGCGTACTGGAAGGATCAGGAGCCGGCATCGGCAATCGCCGCCTGCGATCGCTTCATCAAGCTGCATCCGAACCACCCGAATGTCGACTACGTCTATTATCTGAAGGGATTGATCAACTTCAACGAGAACCTCGGCATCATGGGCATCGTCAGCAACCAGGACATGACCGAACGCGACCCGAAGGGGGCGCGCGAGTCCTTCGACGCCTTCCGCGAATTGGTGACGCGCTTTCCGGACAGCAAGTACACACCCGATGCGATCCTGCGCATGAAGTACCTGGTCAATGCCCTGGCCTCACTCGAACTGCACGTCGCCCGCTATTACATGAAACGCAACGCCTACCTGGC
>NZ_JAEUOL010000292.1 GCF_016789985.1 Accumulibacter sp. | reverse complement strand
TCGGAAGTCGCCTTCTACTGCGGACTGCTGTGCAGCTTTTCCTGATCCGCCACCCGCGGCCATTGCTGGCGGCCGGCATCTGCTACGGGCAGCTCGATGTCGAGGCGGAAGACCCGCTGCCCATTGCCAGACGCCTGCAGGCGCTGCTGCCCAGCGGCACGCCGGTGATTGCCAGTCCCTTGCAGCGCGCGCGCCACCTTGCCGAAGGATTGCACCGGCAGGCGCGCTTCGACCGGCGACTGCGCGAGATCGATTTCGGCGCATGGGAGGGACGACCCTGGGAGGCGATCGCAAGATCAATGCTCGATGCCTGGGCGGCCGATGTGCTGCACTTCGTCCCGCCAGGCGGTGAGTCGGCCGCCATGCTGCAGGCGCGCGTGGTCGAATGTGTCGCCAGCCTGCGCGGTGAGCGCTTCGCGCTGGTAACCCACGCCGGAGCCATCCGTGCGCTGCTCGGCCACTGGCTGCGCCTGCCGGTCGGCGAATGGAGCCGGCTGGCGATCGATTTCGGCAGCGTCACGCTGCTCGAAATCGATGGCGCGAGCGACCCCTGGCGCGGCGCGAGCGGGCCACCGGCCACCGCCAGCCTGCATTACCTCAACCGCCTGGGTCAGGAGGCACCGACCGGCTGATCAACCGCGCGGATGGTGCTGCGCATGCAAGGTCTTGAGCCGCTCGCGCGCGACGTGGGTGTAGATCTGCGTCGTCGAAATGTCCGAGTGGCCGAGCAGCAACTGTACGACACGCAGGTCCGCGCCGTGGTTGAGCAGGTGGGTGGCAAAAGCATGGCGCAGCACATGCGGCGACAGGCGGGCCGGGTCCATGCCGGCGACCAGAGCATAGCGCTTGATCATCTGCCAGAAGGCCTGCCGGGTCATCGCCGAAGCGCGCGCGGTGACGAAGAGGTCGTCGCTCTGCCGCCCCGCCAGCAAATCCCGCCGTCCCTCGGCAAGATAGCGGCACAGCCAGTCACGCGCCTCCTCGCCCAGTGGCACCAGGCGTTCCTTGCCGCCCTTGCCGAAGACGCGCAAGACGCCCATGTCGAGACTGACCTCGTGCAGGCGAAGGCCGACCAGTTCGCTGACCCGCAGACCGGTCGCGTAGAGCGTCTCCAGCATCGTCCGATCACGCTGGCCGAGCGTCGTGTCGATCGGCGGTGCGGCGAGCAAGCGCTCGACCTGTGCTTCCGAGATCACCTTCGGCAGGCGTGAGGGCTTGCTCGGCATGGCGATCTTCAGCGTCGGATCGCTGCTGCGCAGGCCACGCGCCAACTGGTAACGGTAGAAGCGGCGCAGGGTGGACAGGTATCTCGCCTGCGACGAAGCGCGCAAATTCTGCGAAAGCAGCACGACGAAGCGCAGCAGGGTTGCCTCGTCGATGCTGCGCAGGGAGCCCAACTGCTGCTCGCCGAGCCAGACCGCCAGTTGCAGCAGGTCGCTGCGATAGCTGGCGAGCGACGCCTTGGCCAGCCCGTCCTCGAGCCACAGCGTGTCGCAGAAGGAATCGATCTCGGCGAGATCGGCCGGGTCCGGCTCAACAGCCTTCATGCGCCAGCAGCCAGCGCTTCACGTCGAGCAGGAAACCATCCCGGTGCCGGGCAAAGCCGCCGAGACCGCCCCCTGTCGCGAGGACGCGGTGGCACGGAACGACGACCGGAAACGGGTTGCGGCCACAGGCCTGACCGACCGCCCGTGGCGCATTGCGCAACAGTCTGGCGATTTCGCCATAGCTGCGCGTCTGGTGCTTCGGAATGGCCGCAATTTCCTGCCAGACGCGGCGTTGAAACGGCGTCCCCGAGGCCCGCAAGGGCAGGACGAAAGCGTATTCCGGGTCGGCCAGGTAGGCCGCGAGCTGGCGCGCGGCCTCGGCGGCCAACGCATTGTGCGGCGCGACCTCGGCACCCGGCGGCAGAAAGGCGATGCAGTGAATCTCCGCCTGATCGCAGCACACGCCGAGGTTGAAGCGCGGCGCGGCGACCACCGCCTGCCAGGGCGACTCGATGGCCTCGGCGAATGCGTCCATCACGAGACTCAGGAAACCTTGCCGAGCAGGGCCTGCTTGAGATCGTCCTGCACCGGCTTGTTGCCCAGCCAGATCTTGAGCAGTGCCCGGTAGAAATCCTCGCCGGCGATGTCCTTGCCCTTGACCTGGCCGTTGACGGTCAGCCGCGTGCCGTTTTCCGGCAGCCAGTCGATGACCACCGAGGTGCCCGTCTTCGGCTCACCGGCCGCCAGCATGGTGTCCGAGAACTGCTTCAGGCGATCCTTCAGGCCGGCCATTTCGGCTTCGGAGTGGTTGTTGGCCATGCCTTCCTGCAGGGCTTCGACAAATTGCTGCGACGATAGGTCGCGCAGCAGGCTGATGGTGATGCGCTTGTTGCCCTTGGCGACCAGCACCGCCTCGCTGTCACCGCGTTTCTCGGGCAGGTAGAGCGCCATTGCATAGACCTTGAAGACGGCTTTCTTGCGCAGGCCGGCACCGTTTACCACGAGGTCGGTGCTGCCGACATGGACCTTGTCGTCGAACTTGATTCCGGCAACTTCGACAGCGCTCGCGAGGCTGAAGGACAGGGCGGCAACGGCCGCCAGCAGCAGGTGTTTCATGTCTTCTCCTTGGTGGGTGTTGCTGTTCCGGCGGGTCTGGACAAACCGGCAGCGGCATCCGCCTTCCGCTGCCGGATCCAGCCGGCAGGCAGAGCCGGCTGCACACCCGGCGCCAGGCAAGGGCTAGGCACGTACCTCGCCATTGCCGAGCACGATCCACTTCTGGCTGGTCAGTCCTTCGAGGCCGACCGGTCCGCGAGCATGGATCTTGTCGGTCGAAATGCCGATTTCGGCACCGAGCCCGTACTCGAAACCGTCTGCGAAGCGGGTCGAGGCGTTGACCATCACCGAGGCCGAATCGACCTCGCGCAGGAAGCGCATCGCTGCGCCGTAGTTTTCGGTGACGATGGCGTCAGTATGATGCGAGCCGTAGCGATTGATGTGCTCGATCGCCTCGGCGAGTCCGGCCACCACCTTGACCGAAATGATCGGTGCCAGGAATTCGCAGGCGTAGTCTTCCTCGGTCGCAACGCTCGCGTCCCCGACGATGGCCACGCTTTCCGGGCAGCCGCGAATCTCGACCCCCTTCTGCGTCAGCGAAGCGGCAATCGGCGGCAACAGACGGGCGGCCACCGACCGCGCGAGGAGCAAAGACTCGGCGGTATTGCAGGTTCCGTAGCGCTGGGTCTTGGCATTTTCGACAATCGGCAGCGCTTTCGCGGGGTCCGCCGCATCGTCGATGTAGACGTGGCAGTTGCCGTCGAGATGCTGAATCATCGGTACCCGCGCCTCGGCCAGCAGGCGCGCAACCAGGCCCTTGCCGCCACGCGGCACGATCACATCGACGAACTCGCGCAGCCGGATGAGGTGGCCGACGGCAGCGCGGTCGGTAGTGGACACGACCTGTACGGCATGCGCCGGCAGACCGGCGCTGGCCAGCCCCTCGTGCACCAGTGCGGCAATCGCCCGGTTGCAGCGGATCGCTTCCGAACCACCGCGCAGGATCGAGGCATTGCCCGACTTGAGACACAGCGCCGCCGCATCGGCCGTGACGTTCGGCCGCGCCTCGTAAATGATCCCGATCACTCCGAGCGGCACCCGCATGCGACCGACCTGAATGCCGCTCGGCCGGAACCTCAGGTCAGTGATCTCGCCAACCGGATCGGGCAGGCCGGCAACCTGCTCGACGCCCTCGGCCATCGCGGCAACGCCCTTGGCCGAGAGCGTCAGACGATCAAGCAGGGCCTCTTCGAGCCCGGCGGCACGAGCAGCGGCGACGTCCTCGCGATTGGCGGCAACCAGCGCCTCGCCCTCGCGCCGAATCGCGGCAGCAATCGCGTGCAGCGCACGGTTCTTGGCATTGCTGTCGGCACGGGCGATGAGCCGCGACGCCGCGCGCGCATCGCGGCCAAGCTGTTGCATGTACTGCTCAATGTCCATTGGCTGTTCTCAATGCTGCACAAGCATCGATTATAGCCATCGAGCGCGTGTCAGCGTCAACGGAACCTCTCGCCTGGATTACACTCTCAGGACCATTCCTCCGCTGCCTTGACCGACCATGAAGAAAAAGCTGATCCTGCCCGCCGAGGCGAAAGTCTGCGCCACCTGCAGTTACTGGGACGGCGAGCGAGGCGTCGATACCGAGTTGCGACTGGTGGTGGTCGCCGAGGACTGCGCCGGCGAGTGTCTCGCACAAGGCAGGGATAGTCCCGCCCTCAACGACGCCCGCCGCGAAGGCGAGGACTGTGTCTGGGAACACCTGGCACCCGACTCGCTACCCGACGACCCGGCAAACGGCTGAACCGCATCGGCAGTTCAGCCGTTTGCCTGCCTGTCACGTGGCGACTCGCAGTCCTAACCGGGCGAACTCGTTCCACACGTCGCCAGGTAGCGCGCCCTTGATCATCCGGTCGATGCGCGCCACATGCTCCAGCGCGAGGCTGGCCGGCACACCACGTAATCTCTGCACGGCACGCCTGACCAGCGCCTTCCGCGGTCCCCACACCCTTGCCTCGCGGAGCAGCGCATCAAGCGGCTGGCCGCGCTCGAGGCCGGCCGTGATCTGCGCCAGCGCACGCACCTCCTCGGTCATCGCCCACAGAATCAGCAAAGGCGCCTCGCCCTCCTGCTGCAGGCCGTCAAGGGTACGCATCAGACGCGCCAGATCGCCTCTCAGCAAGGCTTCGCGCAGGCCATCGAGGTCGTAGCGGGCGACGTTGAGCACGGCGTCGCGAATCTGCTCGAGACGCAGCGCGCCGACCGGGTAAAGCACGCCGAGTTTGAGGATTTCCTGATGCGCCGCCAGCAGATTGCCCTCCACACGATCGGCAATGAAACGCAGACCTTCGGCAGTGGTGCTCTGCTGCTGACGGGCGAGGCGGCCGGCAATCCAGCCCGGCAGTTCGGCATTGCCGGGCGGCAGCAGTTTGACGATGGCACCGGCACCGGCCAGAGCGCTCATCCAGGCAGCCTTTTCCTCCCGCCAGTCGACCCCGATCATGCTGACCAGCAACAGCGCATCGGGGGACGGATGCGCACAGTACTCCTGCAACGCGTCACCGCCCTCGCGCCCGGGTTTGCCACCGGGAATGCGCAGATCGATCAGTGTCCGGCCACCGAACAGCGACATGCTGCCCGCCGCGTGGTACAGCTCGTTCCAGTTGAAACCGGCCAGTGCAGTGAGCACGTTGCGCTCGTCGAAACCGCGCCGGCGAGCGGTGATGCGAATGGCATCGGCTGCCTCGATGACCAGCAGCGGCTCGTCGCCATAGACCAGATAGACCGGCTGCAAGTCTCGTTCGAGATGGGCGGCAAGTTGTTCGCCCTTGAGCTGCACGGTCGGCGACCTTACTCGCTGGCGGCGGGAAAAACCGGTCTGGCAGCCGCCAGGCGCCGCATCAACTGCTGCACGAGGTCAATCTCCATGTCCCGCCAGAGCAGCGTTTCCTCCTGCTGCTTGGCCAGCACGTTCGAATCATCGTAGGTCAGATCACGAACCAGTTCGACCTGGCTCGGCGGAACCACATCGCGCCCCTTGTCATCGGTCAACCGGTACTGGTACAGGTAGCGCAGACGCAACTCGCTGATGCGCCCGGTGCCCGACACGGCAAGAATCACCCGGTCGCGATACTCCGAACCTGGCAGGAAGGTGACTTGCGCGTCGCTCGCGGTCTGCGCCAGGCGCGTCGCATCCGATGCCCGGATGTAGCGCTTGAGCTGGGCGCCGATCACCGAATAGTCCGACACCGACAGATAAAGGCTCTCGAAGGGAAAGGAGTAGGCACCGCGCAACTGAAAACCGCAGGCAGCGAGCAACGTCAAAGCGAGAATGAGCCAGATGGACCGTGGTGCTGCGTGCATGGAGTGGTTCCTTGCAGTCTCAGACGACAATATTGACCAGGCGGCCGGGCACGACAACCAGTTTCCTGGGTGTGGCACCGGTCAGATGTCTGCGCGCCGCCTCGCAGGCGAGTGCGGCGGTTTCGATGGTGGTCCGGTCGGCGGTTGCCGGGACCCGCAGGTTGCCACGCAGCTTGCCGTTGATCTGCAGCACCAGTTCGATCTCGTCCTGCACCAGCGCACTCGCATCGGGCTGCGGAAAGGCCTGGCGGCCGGCCGACTCGCCGGGCCTCAACCCGCTGTAAAGCGCTTCGCAGACGTGCGGCACAATCGGGTTGAGCATCAGCACCACCGCCTCCAGTGTCTCCTGCCGGACGGCGCGCGCAGCAACCGAGTCGTCGTTCACCCGCGCGCAGGCGTTGAGCAGTTCCATCACCGCCGCGATCGCCGTATTGAACTGCTTGCGACGGCCGTAGTCGTCGGCGACCTTGCCGATCGTCTGGTGCAACTGCCGGCGCAGGGCCTTCAGTTCGCCGGACAGTTCGCCTTCCGTGTCGGGCGCGGCCGGTCCTGCCGCGACATGCTCGTACACCATTCGCCAGAGTCGCTTGAGAAAGCGAAACGCCCCCTCGACGCCGGCATCGGACCACTCCAGCGACTGGTCGGGCGGACTGGCGAACATGATGAAAAGGCGTGCCGTATCGGCACCGTACTGGTCGATCAGCGCCTGCGGATCGACGCCGTTGTTCTTGGACTTCGACATCTTCTCGATGCCGCCGACCACCACCGGCAACCCATCGGCACGCAAGATCGCGCCACTGGCTCGCCCACGCTCGTCATGTGCAGTATCCACCTCGGCCGGATTGATCCATTGCTTCTTGCCGTGGCTGTCTTCGCGGTAGAAGGTTGGCGCGACGACCATGCCCTGGGTCAGCAGGTTGGCAAAGGGTTCGTCCAGCCCCTGCGCGCCGAACAGGCCGAGGTCGCGCATCAGCTTGGTCCAGAAACGCGAATAGAGAAGGTGCAGGATGGCGTGTTCAATGCCGCCAATGTACTGATCGATGCCCCCCCGACACCAGTAGGCCACCCGCTCGTCGACCATCGCCTGGTCGTTATCGGGACAGCAGTAGCGCAGGAAGTACCAGGACGACTCGACAAAGGTATCCATCGTATCGGTTTCGCGCCGCGCCGGCTGACCGCATTTCGGGCACTGGCAGCCGTGAAACTCCGGCATGCGTGCCAGCGGCGAACCGGCCCCGGTGATGGTGACATTCTCGGGCAGGGCGACCGGCAGATCGCGGTCAGGCACCGGCACGTCGCCGCAGGCGGTACAGTGGATGATCGGAATCGGGCAGCCCCAGTAACGCTGGCGCGAAATGCCCCAGTCGCGCAGGCGAAACTGGACCTTCTTGTCACCGAGCTGGCGGGCGGCCAGGTCCGCGGCGATCACGTCGACGGCAGCCGCACACGAGAGGCCGTCGTACTTGCCGGAGTTGACACAGACGCCGCGCTGCTTGTCAGCGTACCACTCCTGCCAGACCTCGGACGAGAAGGCCTCGCCCTCGACCGCGATTACCTGGCGGATCGGCAGTCCATACCTGCGGGCAAAGGCGAAATCGCGCTCGTCGTGCGCCGGCACGGCCATCACCGCGCCATCGCCATAGCCCATCAACACATAGTTGCCGATCCACACCTCGACTGGCTCGCCGCTCAGCGGATGGGTGACGAAAATTCCGGTCGGCACACCTTTTTTTTCCATCGTCGCCAGATCGGCTTCGGCAACACCGCCCTGCTTGCATTCCTCGACGAAAGCCGCCACGTTCGCGTCGCGTGCCGCCGCGTAACTGGCCAGCGGATGCTCTGCGGCGACGGCGCAGAAGGTAACGCCCATGATGGTATCGGCACGCGTCGTAAACACCCAGAGCTGGCCGGAGCGGCCAGCGAGCTCGTAAGGGAAGGCGAAGCGCACGCCGGTACTCTTGCCGATCCAGTTCTTCTGCATCAGCCGAACCTGCTCCGGCCAGCCCTCCAGCTTGTCGAGAGCGGCCAGCAGTTCGTCCGCGTAGGCGGTGATCTTCATGTAGTACATGGGGATTTCGCGCTTCTCGATCAGCGCCCCCGAACGCCAGCCACGGCCATCGATCACCTGTTCGTTGGCCAGCACCGTCTGATCCACCGGATCCCAGTTCACCGTTCCCAGCCGTTTGTAGATCAGGCCTCTTTCGTATAGGCGGGTGAACAGCCACTGCTCCCAGCGGTAGTATTCCGGCCGGCAGGTGGCGATCTCGCGTTCCCAGTCGAGAGCGAAGCCCAGGCGCTGCAACTGCGCCTTCATGTATGCAATATTGGCGTAGGTCCATTGCGCCGGCGGCACATTGTTCTGGATCGCCGCATTCTCCGCCGGCATGCCGAACGCGTCCCAGCCCATCGGCTGCAGAACGTTGTAGCCGAGCATCTGGTGGAAGCGCGCGAGCACATCGCCGATCGTGTAATTGCGCACGTGCCCCATGTGCAGCTTGCCCGAGGGGTAGGGGAACATCGACAGGCAGTAGTACTTGGGCCGCCCGGGATGCTCGATGGCACGTGCCGCGCCGCTGATCTTCCAGAGTTCCTGAGCGGCGACTTCCACGTCCGCGGGCTGATACTTTTCCTGCATGGCCGGTAACGATCCCGTAAATGACTTAGCCGGGGATTATACCCATACACGCCGGCCCCTGCTCCGGCGACAGTCGATACTTGTCTGCTCAGCTACGGGGATCCGGCGTGAAGCCGCCCGGGAAGGGATTCGGCAACGGCGACCGCGCTGGGCGCGGGATGATGCCCTGGGCAAGCAACCTGGCGCGACTGTCATAATGGATGCTGACGATCTCGACCGGCGCGTCGCTGGCACGGCGGAACTCGGTGTACTGCGTCGGCGCGCTGAGGCGTTCGCCATGCCCCGTGCCGAGGCGTCTTGCCGGCTGTGCCACTGCTGTCTCCTCCGCTGGCCGCTCCTCGCCCGCTGCGGCGGCAGCCTTGGCCGCGGCGGGCGAGGCGGCGCCCTCGACCGCCCCGAGCGCGTCGCTACTGCGCGCCGACGGTGGAGAAGGCAGCCTAGCCTCCCGATAAACGGCCACGCCAATCACTCCGACGTTCTGCGGGCGGTCGGTGCGACCAGCGTAGCTATCAGCAACGCTGGTGAAGTAGAACGCGGCAACTTCATCCATGCTCTTGCGCCAGCCGGAAACCTCGGCCGACTGCCAGGCCGGCAGAACGTAACCCGGCTGGGCGGTGGCAGCCGTCTGGCCATTCAGGGCGTTGACGCCGTCAACCGAGACGACGGTCAGCAGGCGCCCGCCGGTCTTGTTGTGCAGCACGACGCTGTAACGATTGCCGGGAGTCCCGGCGACATAGAGGCGCCCGTGGTGGCGGTACACCTCCAGTCGCTGACCAGTGTTGCGATCGACGATGCCGATGTCGACCAGCCCGCCGGCATCGGCGAAACCGATGCAAGCAACCAGTGGCAGGACGGCGAACAGGGTGGCGAGCTTTTTCATGACGGTCTCCTGGCGTGAATGGACAACCGTGTAAACGCCAGCCACTGGCGAAAGGGGTCAAATCAAGGACGAAATTCTTCCGGCAAGGGATAGTCCGGGTAGACCCGCCGGAACTCGCGTAACTGGCTTTCGGCCTCTTCCGGATTGCCTTGACGACGTAGTGCACGAATTTCATCGAGCCAGTCGCTGGCCGCGCGCCCCTCCTCGGGGCGCGACTTGGTCAGGGCCGACGGTGGCGCCACAGCTGCGGCGGGGGCCGGCTTGAGCGGAGCTGCATCCTGGCGGGTGGTAGCCGTACCGAGCGCAGCCGGTGCGGCAGGAGCGCCCGCCGTGCCGTTGTGAGGCACGGCAGCGGCCGGCAGGGCAGCCTCGCTGCTCTCACCAACGGCGTTGCTGGCCGGCAGCCGAGCGATGCGCTCAGCAGGCACGCGGCCTGACGGTGGCACCATCGGCCGCAGCACCTCGACCGGGAGCGATGGCTGAGCATCGCCAGAGTCTCGTTTGACCGCCTCGGCGAGGCGACTGTCGGCAGCCTGCTCGGAGGAAGTAGCAGCCGCTGGCGCGGCGCGCCCGACGGCTGCTTTCTGCGAGGCTGCCCTTCCTTCCGGCGCCAGGACGACGGGCCGCCGCTCGTGCAACAGGGCGAGCGACAGTGTCAGGACGAGCGTCGTGCCCAGCGCCAGCGGTGTGCGCCACCGTTGCCACCAGCCGGGCACTTTCCTGCTCGTTCGGTCGGCAACGGCAACCCGCGCCGCAGCCAGGATGCGCTCATCGACCGCTGTCGACGGTTGCTCGGTGGCATGCTTCCGATAGAATTCGGAGACTTGCGGGTCTTTCGGTGAATCCTCGTGCACTTCATTCATAGCAGATCCCGCAAGGCGTGCCGGAGTTTGCCGAGCGCATAACGCAGGCGGCTCTTGGTGGTCTCGCGGCCAACGCCGGTGGCCTGCGCGATTTCCTCCAGTGTCAGCCCACCCTCTTCGGTCAGCAGGAAGACTTCACGCTGCAGTGGCGGCAAGTCGGCCAGCGCCAGACTGATCCGCTGGGCGGCATCCTGTCGCTCGTACAGCACGTGCGGCATCTCGTGCGTGGCGGCGGGCAGCCGCTCGATCAGATCGCCGATCTCGTCCAGGTCATCGTCGGCAGCGTCGGGAACGGAATGCGCCGGTATCTGCGGTGCGTGCTTACGATAGTGGTCGATCAGCCGATGGCGGGCAATGCGGAACAGCCAGGTCGAAAAGCGCGCCAGCGGTTCGTAGCCGGTGCGGGCATTGACTACCCTGAACCAGACATCCTGATGCAGTTCCTCGGCCAGAGCCGGGTTGCCGCACTGCCGCAGCAGGTAGCGATAAAGCGAGCCGCGGTAACGATCGTAGAGCATTGCGAACGCATCAGCGTCACCAGCACCGTAGGCCAGCATCAGTCGTTCGTCGCTCCAGTCCGCCTGCATGCCAGCAGTCTAGCGAGTACGTGGGCAAACGCAAGCTTGTAGTGCGGACAGCGGTGAATGCCGTACACGCGATGTTAGAATCGTCTCATCCTTGGCGCAGGGGACCGTCCATGAATCGGCATTGCTTACATGTTTTCCTTGGCGGCTGCTTGCTGGCCGGCTTTCTCCGGTCACCCCTGGCGCGGGCCGCACCGGCTGCCGACGCGGTGGTGGACGGCGTCCTCCCCCCGGCCTGGATCGAGCGCCAAGGTACCCGGCAGACACTGGCACCCGGACTCGTTCTGCAGAATCGCGATCGTGTGATCACCGGTACCGCAGCTCGGGTACGGATTCGCCTGCGCGATGGCAGTAACCTACATCTGGCGGCCGACACCCGCCTCGAACTGAATGCCCTGAGCGTACGTGCGCAGGACGTCTTTACCGCAGCGCTCGATGTCCCCCAGGGCGCCGTGCGCTTCACGACCGAAGCTCTCGCCAGATCCATCCGGCAACGCGCCGTCAATCTGCGCGTCGGCAGCATCACTGCAAGCATTCGCGGTACCGACCTGTGGGGCCAGGCCGACGCGGAGGGAGACCGCATCTGTCTGCTGGAGGGCAGCATCACGGTATTGCACCCGAACGCCGAGGCGCTGCAGATCGCTGAGGCCGCGAGTTGCTACAGGGCTGATCCGGGGGACAGGTCGCCTGCGCTCGAGACGGTCAGCGCCGGGCAACTGTCATGGTGGAGCGCATTGACGGCAATGCCGGCGACCGCCTCCCGCTCCCCCGTCACCCCCGCGGCAAGCGCTTATGTCCGACGTGGCGGAAGCTGGGCAATCGAACTGGCCACACTCGACAGCGAAGCAGCGGCCTTGTCGCTCTACGACCGGGCCCGCGGCGCCGGCTACCCGGTCCGAATCAAACCCGTGGCCAGGGCGGGAGGTGGTTATGATTACTCGATTCGTCTCGGACAGTTGGCCTCGCAAGCCGAGGCTGCCAACGTGGCGGTGCAAATGGCTCGGTCGCTGCAGATTGCACCGCCCGTGGCGATGAGGCAGTGAGTCAAAGAAAAAGAGAATGAAGATGGCACGGGCAACGCTATGTCACCCATCAGAAAGCGTGCCGCTGTGGACCCAAAAAACTCTCCCAGTTCGACTGCCACAGCCTGACCAGATTTTGCGCAGTGATCAGGTTCAACTTCGAGATGCGGTTCTGGTGACGCCATAGCCAGGAGACGCAGGTTTTCGAGCCGGTCGTCTCACGGACCACCGAACGACAACCTTCCGCTTCGGCGTAATCGACGAAACGCTCCACCGCCAAGCGGTAGTAGTCGGAACTGTCACAGCAGCCAGCCATCACTTCAGCTTCGCCGGCGGCGCGCCGCCACAGCTTGAGCGCAAGCTCCTCGCTGATGCCCGTCTTGTGGGCGATCCACGGCAAGATTTTCGGTGCTTTCATGCAAGTACTCCTGAGATACTGGGGATGCCACGCGCTTCACACAACCGGCTGCTATCTGATGAGCCAAGCCATTGTTGCAGCGCAGCATGATTATAGCGGATGTCCTTCGGAAAAGTGAGTATTTACCTCTAGTTTCCTTCTTGATCCGGGTCAAGCCATTGGAAATTGCTCCCTCGATTGATCATCAACCCTTGCTGCCTACGGCTCCGGGTGCCGTTCGATCTGCCCTACAACCTGCTCCGGCAAACGAAAGTCTGTCTCGCCCTTGCCCCCGTTTCCCGCTGATCCAAAAACAGCTTAACACCGCATTGAACGCTCTGCCGTGAAGAAGTCCACACCATGACTCAGGTTGTTTCACTGGCTGACTCACCGCACGACGAGCGACCGTGATCGTTTTGGTTTCGATGCATTCGGCGACCAGGAGGCGGTGACCCCTAGGGGTCGGATGGTGCCCGGGTTCAGCCACTTGTCGGCAGCGGCAGTCGCCGGCGGAGTTCCTCACCAGGCCTTTTTCCGGTTCGCGCCGGGTGAGCAAGTCCAGGTCGGAGCAGCACATGCCCTCTTCTCGGGTTCCCCACCAGTGCTTCGGTGTCGTCCGGCGCCGACACAAGAATACCGGGGAACGGGAAGCGATTCGCTGGATGGCCTGCGCTGCCCGAAGAGACCCCGGTTTGCCGGGGTCTCCGGGTGCTTCTGAAACACCTAAAGAGCCGGATACTTGGCCGGATCGGACAGTCTTTCGAGGACCTTGCTCAACTCGGGCAGGGTAATCCCTTCATCGTAGATCCCCGCGCTGACCTGGATGCCCGCAGCGAAAGAGATGTCCGCGGCCGTTGCGTAGGAAACCTTGCGCGACAGTCGTCCGGCGCCTGGCTTGGGCCAGCTATACTCCACCCAGCCGCCACGCGGTTCGTTCCCGGCCTTGCACAGATCCTTGAAGATATACTTGCCCGAGTTGTCGGTGATCTGCATGATCGGCTTGCCAACCAGATCGGGCCGCAACGGGTGCGCGATCATGCGGTCCTTCCGGCAATCGTAGACAAACACGTAGCTGTCCTTCCACACCCACCTGCCATCCTTCTGGTTGAAGTCGGCATAGGCGGAAGCACCTTTGTCGTGCAGATACCTGGCTGCTGCGCGCACCTTGTTCACCACATCCTCGGCATTCGCCACGTCTGTTTCCGTGGGCATCGCGGCGAAGGCCGCGCCGCAGGCAAACGCCAATCCTGCCCATCCAATCGTTCTTGCAAGCTTCATCGCACGCTTCTCCCCGTTTTTCTGTTCAGCGGTATTGGGAACACCAGCCCTGGGCATTGCTCCTTCGTTTCCAGCGGCTGTGGCAACAGGCCCTAGCCGATCCATGGCTTGCCGACCGGCAGAACGTCCCGGCCGAACAGATCAGCATAAATGATGTGCGCCATGATGTACCACGCCATTGCCGCTGTCACCATCAATTCGTAGCCAGCCACCACCGTCAGGTCAGGATAGCCGAAGTGCGCCAGATCGAGCAGGATGAAGCCAATCAGCAATAACGTGAAAGTGATCGCCAACGCGCTACTGACGCGCATCGCACCAACCCACAGGATGACCGTAAACAGCGTCCAGGCGACCAGGAACCATCCCACATCGGTCTTGCTGGAGATGTAGATGTTGTAGTGATTGCCCACCAGGAGCAAGGTCAGGGCAATCCAGAAACAACCGTAGCCGGTAAAGGCACAATAGCCAAAATTGTTGCCGGTTTTCATTTCCTGCAGCCCGGCGATCATCTGCGCCAAGCCACCAAAGATCAGGCCGAGCCAGACTACCGGACCCAATCCCATCCACCCCACGTTGTGAAACTGCAGCACCATTGTGGTCAGGCCAAAACCTGCCAGACCGACAACGGCCGGATTACCGAGCTTCTGCTCTGCCATGAACCATCCTCCCGAGTACTCGTTATGAGACAAGATAACACCTCGACGCCCCAATTAAACCGGCCTCCCTGATCGCGGGTTGATGCCATCGGTTTCGGCGCGAACGACCGTTTCTATTCTACCTGCATAGCCCCGGCCAGGCAAACGAGCATTCAGCCGACCTGGCGCGCATGACAAACCATCAGGAGGAGCTCGGGTTCCCCGTGAACGTCCCCCTCCGTCGTCTTTACGACGGCCGTACTCCCCGGCAAGTCGTTGGCGCACTGTTTCCGGACAATCTGCTGCAGGCATCCAAAGAGCAGTTCCAGCAGGGCAAAGGCAATGCCCGACATCAGCAAGGATACGACTCCGCCGGCCGACGCCGCCAGCAGCCAGCACTCGACCTGTCGTACGACCCAGGCCAGATTGTGCCTGCTTCCGCGCCGCCGGCCGCTCCTGCTGTCACGCACGGCGTCTTGCCCGGCGGGCGGAGGAGCCGGACAGCCGACGGGCATCCTCCTCGACCGGATACTGTATGTATGCCGCTCAACTCGCAACGTGGCATTGCGCAGATGGTGCTCCTGCACGGCAGCCGGCACGTCGGCCTGACAAACGCCACTGGCGAAGAGCAATGACCAGGCCAAGCGCCGGGCACGTCAAAGTTGATACTCCTCGTCCGGCCGGGCACCGGCCAGCGCCATGTCGACCGCTCTCCTGGTCAGATGCGGCGCGAAGATCTCGATGAAATCGTACTCGTAGCGCCGAACGTGCGTGCCGCGCCGCAAACCGATGCGCGTCGTGTTCGAGCCGAACAGATGCTCGGCGGGCAGCGCCTGCAGGCCGATATCGCGTTGCGGGTCGAAGGCCATGCGCGCGATGATCCCCAAGCCCAGGCCAAGCCCGACGTAGGTCTTGATCACGTCGGCATCGATCGCGGTGAGCACGACATTGGGCTTGAGTTGCGCCAGGTCGAAAGCCTTGTTGATGCGCGACCGACCAGCGAAGGCCGGGTCGTAGGTGATCAAGGGCCAGCGCGCCAGCGCGTTGAGCGACAGGGACCTTTCGTCGAGGATCGGATGCCCGTCAGGAGCGATGACGCAGTGCACCCACTGGTAACAGGGCAGCATCACCAGTTGCGGGTACTGGTCGAGCGCCTCGGTGGCGATGGCGATGTCGGCCTCGCCTTTCAGTGTCCATTCGGCAATTTGCGCCGGATGTCCCTGATGCAGCGACAAGCGCACCAGCGGATGGCGATCGACAAAGCTCTTGACCACGGCAGGCAGCGCATAGCGTGCCTGGGTATGCGTCGTCGCGATGACCAGGCTGCCTGAATCACCGCCGGAATACTCCTCACCAATCCGCCGGATGTTCTCGGCGTCGCGCAGAATGCGCTCGGCGATCTCGAGCACCACCCGGCCCGGCTCGGTGATCGCGGTCAGGCGTTTGCCACCTCGCTCGAAAACGGTCACTCCGAGCTCTTCCTCGAGCAGCCTGATCTGCTTGGAAATTCCCGGTTGCGACGTATACAGGGCTTCGGCCGCTTCCGAGACGTTGAGACCGCGGCGCGCCACTTCGACGAGATAACGGAGTTGCTGGAGCTTCATGCATGGAACAGTCCAATTGGTTATAACAATCTAACCGAATATTCTTTTTCGATCAATTCCGGCACTGCTACCATGCGCGCTCTTCTTGATGTTGCGGCGCGCCATGGACTGGATGTATACCTTGTCGGGATTCGTCGTCGGCGCCATCGTCGGACTCACCGGGGTTGGCGGCGGTTCGCTGATGACGCCGCTGCTGGTTCTGTTGTTCGGCATCCATCCGGCAACGGCGGTCGGTACCGACCTGCTCTATGCAGCGATCACCAAGGCGGGCGGCACAGTCGTGCACGCCCGCAAGGGACACATCGATTGGCGAGTCACCCGCCTGCTGGCTGGCGGCAGCATCCCGGCAGCGATGCTGACCATCTGGGTGCTGTCCATGTTGCCCAAACAGAGTGCGCATGTCTCGCAGATCATTTCGGTGTCACTCGGCATCGCACTACTGCTCACCGCCGCCGCGATCATCTTCCGCCAGCGCTTGCTGCAGCAGGCCTTGGCGCACGCCGACGATGCGGCGCACACGCAGTACCGCGGGTCGATTACCGTTGCGGTCGGCGCGCTGCTCGGAATCCTGGTGAGCATTTCCTCGGTCGGCGCCGGCGCCCTCGGCGTCGCCGTGCTGTTCTACCTTTACCCCCGGTTGCCAGCGATTCGCATCGTCGGCAGCGATGTGGCGCATGCCGTGCCGCTGACCCTGGTTGCCGGCCTCGGGCACTGGCTGATCGGCAGCGTCGACTGGTCGCTGCTCGGCAGCCTGCTGCTCGGCTCACTGCCCGGCATCTGGCTCGGCAGCCACGCCTCGGCGAAGGTTCCGGACCGGATTCTGCGCCCCATCCTGGCCGGCATGCTGCTGCTCATCGGCGGCAAACTCATCGCGCAGTAGGCTTGTGACGCGACCTCGAACAGGCAGAACCTCATTGACCCAAGGAGCGAGCGATGTATCGCTACGACCGTACCGACCAACAGATCATCGACCAACGTGTCGCCCAGTACCGTGACCAGATCCGCCGCCATCTGGCCGGCCAACTGTCCACCGACGAACTGCGCCCACTGCGCCTGCAGAATGGCCTCTACATCCAGCGCCACGGCCCGATGCTGCGTATCGCCATCCCCTATGGCATGCTCTCGGCAACGCAACTGCGCAAGCTGGCCGAGATTTCGCGTCGCTATGATCGCTCTGTGGGCCACTTCACGACGCGCCAGAACATGCAGCTCAACTGGCCCAAGTTCGAGGAAACACCGGATATCCTGGCCGAACTGGCGAGCGTCGAGATGCACGCCGTGCAGACTTCGGGCAACTGTGTGCGCAACATCACCACCGACCAGTTCGCCGGCGTCGCGCCCGACGAGCTGACCGACCCGCGCCCCTACTGCGAACTGCTGCGCCAGTGGTCGACCTTCCATCCGGAATTCGCCTTCCTGCCGCGCAAGTTCAAGATCGCGGTCAATGCTGCAACGGCGGACCGCGCAGTGATTCGCGCGCACGACATCGGCCTTGATCTGATCCGCGACGACAGCGGCGAAATCGGTTTTCGTGTCTTCGTCGGAGGCGGCCTCGGGCGAACGCCGATTCTCGGCAAGATGGTTCGCGAGTTCCTGCCACGCCGTCACATGCTCTCCTACCTCGAAGCCATCCTGCGGGTCTATAACCGTTACGGCCGCCGCGACAACATGTACAAGGCACGCATCAAGATTCTCGTGCAGGCGCTGGGAATCGAAGACTTCGGCCGCCAGATCGAGGAGGAATGGTCATACCAGCAGGACGGCCCGAGCACCGTGCCCGACGAAGAGTTCGAACGCATCGCGCGGCACTTCGACCCACCGGCCCGGGAAACGCTGCCCGCCGAGGACGCACTGCACGCCGCGCGATTCAGGAACGACCGCGCTTTCGCCAACTGGGTCAGGCGCTGCGTGCACGCCCACCGGACGCCCGGCTACGCCGCCGTCACGCTGTCGCTGAAGGCGCCGGGGGCCGCTCCCGGCGACATCACGGAAGCACAGATGATCGCCGTCGCCGACCTCGCCGAGCGTTTCAGCTTTGGCGAACTGCGCGTCACCCACGAGCAGAACATCGTGCTCGCCGACGTCAGACAGCGCGACCTGCACGAAGTGTGGCAGATCGCCCGCCGCCAGCGCCTGGCAACCGCCAACATCGGCCTGCTGACCGACATGATCTGCTGCCCCGGCGGCGATCTTTGCGCCCTGGCCAATGCCCGCTCGGTACCGATCGCCGCGGCAGTAAACGAGAAGTTCGACGATCTCGACTACCTCTACGACATCGGCGACATCTCGCTGAACATCTCCGGGTGCATGAACTCCTGTGGCCACCACCACGTTGCCAACATCGGCATCCTCGGCGTCGACAAGAACGACGAGGAGTGGTATCAGATCACCGTTGGCGGCCAGCAGGGCAACACGGCCACCATAGGCAAGGTGATCGGGCCTTCGTTCTATGCGCAGGAAGTGCCGGAGGTCATCGAGGCGCTGATCAGCGTCTACCTCGAGCAGCGCACGCCGGGCGAGCGCTTCATCGATACCTTGCAGCGGATCGGTCTCGATCCCTTCAAAGCCCGTGCCTATGTCGGCCGCGACCGGCGCAGAAGCGCCAAGGTCGAAACCCGGGAGCTCGTCAATGCCTAGAATCATCAAGCACCATCAGATCGTCGACGATCCCTGGCAGATCCTCACGCTGACCGACGGCGAAACACCCGGGACGGTTGCCCTGCCCGCCGCACCGGTGCTGCTCCCGCTGGCCGTCTGGCTGGCGCGACGGGACGAAATCCTCGCCCGCTACCAGCAGCCCGGTGTCTGGCTGGACAGCGACGAGGACCCGGAAGCTCTGGCCGGCGACATCGCTCGACTGACCGTCATCGGCGTCAATTTCCCCAAGTTTACCGACGGCCGCGGTTACTCGAGCGCCCGCCTGCTGCGCGAGCGTTACCACTATGCGGGTGAGATCCGGGCAATCGGTGACGTGCTGCAGGACCAGCTTTTCTTCATGCGACGTTGCGGCATCGACGCCTATGCGCTGCGTCCCGACAAGAACCTCGAACAGGCGCTGGCCGGGCTGTCGGTGTTCAGCGAAACCTACCAGGCCGGCGTCGACCAGCCACAGCCGCTGTTCCTGCGGCGGTTGACAGAGGCGACGGCATGAGGATCGACCTCGCCGAACCGGCACTGCTCGACCGCCTCAGCGCGCGGGTCCAGGCAGCGCGCTGCCTGCTGCGCGAGATTGCCAGCGACTTCTCGCCGGCCGGCTTCGCCAGCAGTCTCGGTGCCGAAGACATGGTGCTGACCGACCTGATCGTCGGTGACCGTTTGCCGATCGAGATCTTTTCGCTCGACACCGGCCGCCTGCCGCCCGAAACCTACGACCTGATCGCCGAAGTCCGCAAACACTACGGTCTGGCATTGCGCCTGTACTATCCGCGACACGATCTGCTCGAAGCCTGGACGCACGAACACGGGATCAATGCGTTCTACGAATCGGTCGAGCTGCGCAAGGGCTGCTGTTTCGTGCGCAAGGTCGAACCGCTGCAGCGCGCCCTGACCGGGCGAAAAGCCTGGGTCACCGGCATGCGCGCGCAACAGGCAGCCACCCGTGACGGGCTGCCGCTGCGCAGTGTGGACACGGCGAACGGCGGCCTGCAAAAGTTCAACCCGCTCGCCGAATGGAGCGAACACGAAGTATGGGCCTATCTCAAGCTGAACAAAGTGCCCTACAACGCACTGCACGACTGCTTCTACCCGAGCATCGGCTGCGCGCCGTGCACCCGGCCGGTGACCCCCGGCGAGGACGTCCGCGCCGGCCGCTGGTGGTGGGAAAACCCGCAATCCAGGGAATGCGGCCTGCACGTCAGGCGCCCATGAAGTCCACACTCACAGGTCAGGCATGAGTACTGCAACGCTCTCGAAAGTCACCCTTTCTCATCTCGACTGGCTCGAATCCGAGGCCATCCACATCATGCGCGAGGTTGCCGGGCAGTGCAGCAACCCGGTGCTGCTGTTCTCCGGTGGCAAGGATTCGATCTGCATGCTGCGCATCGCCGAGAAGGCCTTCCGCCCCGGCCGCTTCCCCTTTCCGCTGCTGCACGTCGATACCGGACACAACTACCGCGAAGTCACCGATTTCCGCGACCGACGGGCAACGGAACTCGGCGAACGGCTGATCGTACGCTCGGTTGAAGACTCGATGGCGCGCGGCACGGTGGTGCTCAAGACCGCCGACGAACCACGCAACAAGCACCAGTCGGTGACGCTGCTCGAGGCCATCGAGGAATTCGGCTTCGACGCGTGCATCGGCGGCGCCCGCCGTGACGAGGAAAAGGCGCGGGCGAAGGAACGCATCTTTTCCTTCCGCGACGAATTCGGACAGTGGGACCCGAAGAACCAGCGACCCGAGCTTTGGGATCTGTACAACGCGCGCAGCTTCAAGGGTGAAAACATCCGCGTCTTCCCGATCTCGAACTGGACCGAGTTCGACGTCTGGCAATACATCGAGCGCGAGAACCTCGCGCTTCCGTCGATCTACTTCGCACACCGACGGCCGATCGTACGCCGCGCCGGAGGTCTGCTGCCGGTCACCGAAGTGACGCCGGCAAGACCCGGCGAGACGGTCGAGGAGCTGATGGTTCGTTTCCGTACGGTTGGCGACATCACCTGCACCGCACCGGTCGAATCGGATGCCGACAGCGTCGCCCGGATCATCGCGGAAACGGCGGTGACGACGATCACCGAGCGCGGCGCCACCCGCCTCGACGACCAGACCTCCGACGCATCGATGGAACAACGAAAGAAAGAAGGCTATTTCTGATGTCAGCAATCGAGAAGCTCCCCACCGAAGCCATTCCGGACAACGGCCTGCTGCGCTTTCTCACCTGCGGCAGCGTCGATGACGGCAAGAGTACCCTGATTGGCCGTCTGCTTTTCGACAGCAAGACGATTCTCGCCGACACCCTGCACGCCATTCAGCGCACCTCGGCGAAACGCGGTCTGGACATCGTAGACCTGTCGTTGCTGACCGACGGACTGCAGGCCGAACGTGAACAGGGAATCACCATCGACGTTGCGTATCGCTACTTCACTACCGGGACACGCAAATACATCATCGCCGATGCCCCGGGTCACGAGCAATACACCCGCAACATGGTGACCGCGGCGTCGACCGCCGACCTGGCGATCATCCTGATCGACGCGCGCAAAGGCGTGCTGACCCAGACGCGCCGTCACTCTTATCTCGCCCACCTGCTCGGCATCCCGCACGTGGTCGTGGCGGTGAACAAGATGGACCTGGTCGACTATTCGTCAGAGGCCTTCGCACGAATCACGGCCGATTATCTCGATTTCGCTGGACGACTGGGCATCGCCGACGTGCGCTTCATCCCGATGTCGGCGCTGCACGGCGACATGATCGTCGAGCGCGGCAAAAACCTGCACTGGTACGACGGCCCGACGCTGTTCGAGATCCTGGAAAACGTGCCGGCAATCCACGCCGAACACGCCGAGAGGTTCCGCTTTCCGGTGCAATACGTCTGCCGACCGCAGGATTCGTCCAACCCCGAGCTGCACGATTATCGCGGTTTCATGGGCCGCGTCGAGTCCGGGGAGTTGCTGATCGGCGATGCCGTCACGGTGCTGCCTTCCGGGCGTGAAAGCCGCGTCAAGGACATCAGGATCCTTGGCCGGTCGCTGCCGCACGCGGTGGCCGAGCAATCGGTGACCCTCCTGCTCGCGGACGAGATCGACATTTCGCGCGGCGACATGATCGTCAAGAGTGGCGAACTGCCGCAGATCAGCAAGCAGGTCGACGCCATGCTGTGCTGGCTGTCGGAGTCACCGCTCGATCCGCGCCGCAAGTATCTCCTGCGCCACACGACGCGTGACAGCAAGGCGATGCTCGCCGGTATCGCCTTCCGGGTCGACATCAACACGCTGGAACAGCAGCCCGCCGATCGGCTGGTGATGAACGACATCGCGCGCGTCAGTTTCAAGCTAGCGCAACCGATTTTCGCCGACCCCTACGCGGAAAGCCGGGGCACCGGAGCGTTCATTGTCATCGACGAGTCGTCGAACAACACCGTGGGCGCCGGCATGATCGTCTGAGCCAGCTCCGGCGGCCAACGCCGAGCGGTGCAACAGGTGGCTCGGTGTGTTTGACCTCGACCCCAAGCGCACCGATACTAGTGTTGTTTCGCCCACACCCCGCGTCGCCCTCCGGCCGGCATGTGGAGGTGTTTCCCACTCTGGAGGCTCCATTCACCATGGATATCCACGGCAAGCCCATCGAGCAACGCATCGAATGGCTGTTCGGCCTGGCCGACCGCCACAGCGCAATTTTCCGCAGTCCGGAAGCCTGGCTGGCACGCCAGCGCTATCTGGCCGAACACCCGACCGCGATCGCGGTGCTCAAATGCATGGACGGCCGGATCAACATTCCCGTCGCCACCAACACCCCGGTCGGCATCCTGATGCCCTTCCGCAACCTGGGCGGCATCTTCGATCTCGGTTGGCCGCATCTTGGCGAAGTACTCGCACATCACGTCCAGCGCGTCGTCAGTGCCGGTCGCAACGTCGTCTTCCTGGTCACCTACCATTATTCGCAGGGCGAGCCGCGGCGGGGCTGCGCCGGCTTCCAGTACGATACGGCGGCGGCCATCGCCCATACCTACGAGATCCGCCACCAAGTCGAGCATATCTTCGGCAGCGACCACAGCACCGTCTATCCGCTGGTCTGCGGCTTCGAAACCGACGAGGACGCTCTGGTCATCCATGGCACGGCGGGCGACCGGCTGGATCTGGCAACGCTGACTTCGACCGACCGGGCAACGCTCGAACTTCGCCTTGCCGCCCTGTTGCCTGACATGCCGGCTCGCATGCGCGCCGACCTGCTGCCGCTGCTCTACGGCAATCTCGAACATATCGAGAACGTACGCGCGCAGATTCGCCGCAGCGAGCGGCTGCTCGACATCGAGCACCGCGAGTGGATGATCTGCCTCGGCCGCGGCTTCGATTTTCTGCACACGCCCAACATCGCGCTGATCATCGGGCCTTACAGCCCCAACCTCGACGTGCCGATCCGCAGGGCAGCCGGGATCATCGAAGCCAACATGCAGGCGGGACGCATCCCGGACGATGGCTTCCTCCTGCTCGCCTCGGTGCCCTACGACGAGATTGGCGTGGATCGGGCACGGGCCGAACTGAAATCGCGCTTTCTGTCGACCTTCGCCGCCGAGGTCATCCGCGCTGAGTTCCCGCAGCTTGGCGAACAGATGACCATTCGCACGGCGGTCCTCGATTGGCGTTCCCGAGCCCTGGAGACGATCGCCGTGCACCGTGACTGACCGGTAACACTCGTGGCTGCCAGGTTGCCGTGACAGACCGCAGGGCGCCACCGGCACGGGACGAAGCTGTTAGAATTGCGCCTCCGCTCCTGCACGCTGCAGCCTCTCCTGGCCTTGCTCATGTCCTCGCC
Organism: Accumulibacter sp.; assembly: GCF_016789985.1. Taxonomy (GTDB): domain Bacteria; phylum Pseudomonadota; class Gammaproteobacteria; order Burkholderiales; family Rhodocyclaceae; genus Accumulibacter. The sequence goes on along the minus strand of NZ_JAEUOL010000292.1, from coordinate 1,122 downwards.
TTCACGCCTGATCTTCGGGTTCCATTCGATCCTCGCCAAATTGCGCCACGATCCCGGCGCAGTGCGCGAGATCTACGTCGACGTGATGCGCAGCGACAGCCGTATGCGCGACCTGCGCAGCCATGCCGACTTCGCCGGGGCACGCGTCCTGCCGGTAGAGCACACACGACTCGAAGCCATGGCGCCGGGCGCCAGACACCAGGGTGTCATCGCCACGGTCGATGCGACGCAACGTCATGTGACACTGGACGATGTGCTCGACACGCTGGACGAACCGGCCTTCCTGCTGGTCCTTGACGGCATCCAGGATCCGCACAACCTTGGCGCTTGCCTGCGCGTCGCCGATGCCGTCGGAGCACACGCCATCATTGCCCCAAAGGACCGCGCCGTCGGCCTGACGCAAACGGCTGTCAAGGTGGCCAGCGGCGCTGCCGAGACGGTCCCCTACATCACCGTCACCAACCTCGCGCGCAGCTTGCGCCAACTGAAGGAACGCGGCATCTGGGTTGTCGGTGCCGATGGCAAGGCGAAAGAGGATCTCTACACCGCCCGCTGGCCGGTCGCCTGCGCCTGGGTCCTCGGTGCGGAAGGTGAAGGATTGCGTCGCCTGACTCGCGAGACCTGCGATCAACTGGTGAGCATCCCGATGCTCGGCTCGGTAGCCAGCCTGAATGTATCGGTAGCCACCGGCGTCTGTCTCTACGAGGCGAGGCGGCGCGCCGGGGGGTGAATCGGCCGGCCCGCCGGATGGGTTGTCCGGGCCGGCCGTGGAAGCGTTAGGTCTTGTACGAGTAACGGTAGACGTAACCCTTGTAGCCGTAGCGATAACTCTGGCGACTGACGTTGAGGTCATTGAAGACAAAGCCCTTGACCTGGACGCCCGCCTGGCTCAGTCGTCTTACCGCCTGCTCGAGCTCGCGAATCGGGTGCTTGCCGGCCCGCGCGACCATCAGCGTCGCTCCGACATGGCGGCCGATGATCGCTGCATCGGAAACGGCGAGCACCGGCGGAGCATCGACGATGACCGTGTCGAAGCGCGCCGCGAGTTCGGCGAGCATCATTGCGAAACGCTCGTGCATCAAGAGTTCGGACGGGTTGGGTGGAATCTGCCCGGTCGTGACC
>NZ_JAEUOL010000264.1 GCF_016789985.1 Accumulibacter sp. | reverse complement strand
CTCTTCCCAAGTTCTTTCAGGGGGCCGAAACATGATAGGTGGTAAGGCGGAAATTGTGGGAATGGCACAGCGAGGGTATACTGATGCGTTTTCCCGACACTCGTCGGGCAGCGCTCCCCCTGCACGAGACACGACGTATCCCCCTGTACCGATGCCCGTTCTCGACAACGCCACCCAGCTCGAACTGATGTCCTTGCTCTCGCCTCTCTTCGTGCGCGAGAGCGGGCGAAGAGCGCTGCTCGACCAGGCGCTTGGCGACGCTTGCCCGGTGCTGCGGCAATTCGCATGGAATGGAGAGGCCGAGCCTTTCGTCCTGCGGCTGATCAGCGTACTCGCCGAGTCCGGCGAGATCGAACCCGGCAGACAGTCTCTGTGGCAGTTGCTGCAGTTCGCGCGCGAGCGGGTGGCAGCCGATCTGCAACCACGGATCGATGCGCTTGCGGCGATCCTCGATCGGCCCGCTGCGGCAGCGGGCCGTGTCGACAGCAGGGTTGCGGCTGAGGCTGGCCCACTGCCCTTGCGCGTTTTTCTCGCTTCACCGGGTGACGTCAGCCAGGAACGCGGACTGGCGCTGCAGGTCCTCGAGCAACTCCCCTACGACCCGCTGCTGCGCGGTCGGGTGACAATCGAGACGGTTGCCTGGGACAAGAGCGGAGCCGGGACACCGATGCTGGCGACGATGACGCCGCAGGCAGCGATCGCCGCCGGGCTACCCAAGCCTTCCGCGTGCGACATCGTCATCGTGATCGTCTGGTCAAAAATGGGAACGCCGTTGCCGGTAGACGAGTACCACAAGGCCGACGGCAGCGCCTACCTCTCCGGGACGGAATGGGAATACCTCGACGCGCTCGCGGCTGCACAAAGCTGCGGGCGACCGGAAATCCTGGTTTACCGCCGCACCGAAAGATGCCTGCTCGACCCCGATGACGACCAGTTCGAGGAGAATACACTTCAATGGCGGACGGTTGGCGCCTTCTTCGCGACCTTCCGCAACCCGGACGGTTCGATCCGCGCCGGCTGTAACGAGTATCCAGCGCCGGAAGCATTTGGTCGCGATCTTGACCTGCACCTGCGCGCGGTCATCGCGCGCCTGTTGCAACGCCGTTCGGCGGCAGCCGCCCGGGCGGCCGAGACAGTCCGGGCGGCCCCGGCTCCGGCCATGCTGCCGTCCGCGCCAGCGTGGAACGGCTCACCCTTCCCGGGCTTGCGCGCCTTCACTCCCGACGATGCGCCGATCTTTTTCGGCCGCGCTCGCGAGACCGACGAACTCGTCCGCCGCCTCGCCGTCGGCTGTCGCTTCCTCGCCGTGGTCGGCGCTTCGGGTTCGGGAAAATCGTCGCTGGTTGCCGCCGGGCTCCTGCCACGGCTACGCGCCAACGGCGTCGAGGGAGCCAAGGACTGGCTGTTGCCGCAGGTCCTGCCAGCCGGCACGGGGCACCGCAAACAATGGGTCGGGCTGCGTTTCACACCCGGCGAACTGGGCGATGACCCCTTCCTCGCACTGGCCGCCAGATTCGCGCCACTGCTGCCGGAGGAGATTGCGCCACGCCAGCTCGCCACGCTGCTCGCCGACAATCCGGGCAGCATCATCGCCCAGGCCGGTGCGGCACTCGCCGCACTACCGGCCTGGGCGGAAATGCTGATCTTTATCGACCAGTTCGAAGAGCTGTTCAACGTCGTTGCCGAGAGCCGGCAGGCCGCTTTCATCGAACTGCTGGCGATCGCCGCCGGCAGCCCGCGCTTGCGCGTCGTAGTCACCATGCGCGGGGACTTTTACCACCGCTGGCTCGCTTGGCCGCGCCTACCGGAGATCCTGCGGGCGGCGCCTGCACCGGTGGCCGCGCCCGGTCTCGCTGCACTGTTTCAGATGATCACCGGCCCGGCGGCACGTGCCGGTCTCGAACTTGAAGAAGGTCTGGCGGCACGCATCCTCGAAGACACCGGCAGCGATTGCGGCGCACTGGCGTTGCTCGCCTTTGCCCTGCACGAACTTTACGCGGCGCGCACCGAGTCCGGCTGTCTGACACATGCCGCCTACGACGGCTTTGGCGGCGTCAGGGGGGCGATCAGCCGGCGCGCCGAAAAGACCTTCAGCGGCCTGCCGCCGGCTTCACAGGGTTTGCTGCACAAGGTGTTCGGCGATCTCGTTGACGCCGACGAGCGCGGCATCGCCACTCGCCGGCGGGTGCCGCGCTGGCAGTTGGCGTCGTCACGCGAAACCGACGAGTTGATCGACGGCTTCGTCGACGCGCGACTCCTGGTCAGCAACCAGCGCGCGACGGAAGAGGCAGTGGTCGAAGTCGCGCACGAAGCACTGTTCCGCGAGTGGCCGCGGCTGCACGACTGGATCGTCGAGCGGGCCGGCGACATCCGGACACTGCGGCAGGCTGAGGCGGCGGCAGACGAGTGGCAGCGCAGTGGCGGCAGAGCGAGCCACCGCTGGCAGCACGAGCGTCTGTCACCGGTTTATGAAGCGCTATCGCGGCTGAGGATGGAGCGCGACGAGCTGCCGGAACCGGCGAAGTCATTCCTGCGCCCCGAGGCCGATCGTCTGCTGGAGGAGATCATGCGCCCGGTGACGACGCACTACCGGCGTGCCGAGATCGGTGACCGGCTGGCGATCATCGGCGATCCGCGGCGGGGAATCGGGCTGCGTCCCAATGGCGATCCCGATCTCGACTGGTGCGAGATCCCGACGGGCACGGTGAGACTGAAGAACCATGCCGGAGAGTTCCCGGTCGCGCGCTTCTTCATCGCCAGGTATCCACTGACTTGGCGGCAGTACCAGGCCTTTGTCGACGACCCTGGAGGCTACGGCAACCAGAAGCGCTGGTGGCGGGGACTCCACCATGAACGAGATCCGGGCGAGCAGTACCGGCAGATCGCCAATTGCCCGGCCGAAAACGTCTCATGGTACGACGCGGTCGCTTACTGCCGCTGGGCGAGCGCGCGATTGGGTTACGAGGTGCGGCTGCCGACTGAATGGGAGTGGCAGCAGGCCGCGACCGGTGGCCGAGCAGGCAACGAGTATCCGTGGGGCGGCCAATGGGTCGAAGCCTGCTCGAACACGAGCGAAAATCGGCTGAGTCGAACGACGGCGGTCGGAGCGTATCCGGTTGACAAGTCGGCCCACGGCGTACTCGACCTCGCCGGCAATGTTGGCGAATGGTGCCTCAATGAGTATGACAGGCCCCGCAACGCGGTGACAGCGGGCGATGCCCGGCGTGTCGTGCGCGGCGGCTCCTGGAATCTTGCCCGCGACTTCGCACGCTGTATCGTCCGCGGCCATCTCGTCCCAAGCACCCGCACCTATGACGTGGGTTTGCGCCTGGTCTGTCTGCCGGCGACCGAAGCGCCGCCCCCGGCATCCCGAACCAAGATCGAACCCGGTTTGCTGTAGCTCCCGAATACAGTAACCCCCTGGCCGCGCCAGGGCTTCTCGCGCCCTGCTGACGGCAATGCGCTGGCCGTCAGCAGGTATGATTCCCGATGCCCGACCTCGCTGAAAAGCCGCCACATCCGCCAGCTTGCGGCGGTACGCGGCGACAACGGCATCACTTGGCGCTTCGTGCTCGGCCACAACTTCATCCACTTCGACCGGCCACACTTGGCCGCGGTCGCTCCACGGCTGCGGCTGCTTGCCCTGCCGGTGATCGACACCCTGTGGCTCAATCCGCTCGCCTTCCCGCGCCACCCCTACCACCACCTGGTCAAGTATTAACTCACGCTCGACCTGTTTCGACCTGTTCCACGACCAGCGCGCGGCGAAATCCTCTCCGAGGACGAAGAAGCCGATGTCGAGCGCGACAGCGCCACCAACGACACGCGCGTGCACACCGCCGTCTCCTGGCTGGAGGAAGTCCACCTGCTGACCCGCGAGGAGAATCAGGTGCAGGTCTTTCCGTTGTCGCTGCGCGTCGGCTCGCTCGACCACCCTCTCCATCAGCCATCGCTTCTCTCCTTCGGTCGATCAACGCTTTGACAACATCATTTTGCCGGACCGAAGCGGTGATTGACCAGTCACCCGATTTGCCGCAGTTTACGGACTCGATCAGGAGCAAGAAGCGATGAGTGAAACGAAGACGCGAATGCTTCACACGCATGATACGAGGCGCACAGGCGCTGTGTGTCAAACAGACTTCTGCTGGCAAACGCGCAAACCCGCGGGTATGGGCTACTACGCCCATCCTGGCATTGCGCCCATCTTGATCGACGGGTACCGACGCACATGAGCCACCAGGATCTCTATCAAAACCTGCGCGCAGCACTATTGGAGCGCCGCTTTGTCCACGCGCTGCAACGGCGCGTCTATATGTACACCGGTGGTGCGGTGATCCGGCTCGACGGGCATGACTTCACGGTATCGCCCGATCCGCGCTCCGTACAATTCAAGCTGCTGAGCGAGCACGAGAAAGCTGCCTTGTTGGAACGGCCACGCGCGCACTTTGCAGCGCTCACCCCCGCTGAGCGCGAAGCGGCACGCTGGACTGATGAAGACATCTACGAAGAGAATCCGTGGCTACACTTTGCGCCCATGGTTGTGGCGCTGGCGGTGGAGCAGCGCCTGGGGCATGCTCAGGCTACAGTGGTGCTCGATTCAGTGCTGCAGTCGTTGGCGGGGATGTTTCGCTTTGGCGGGGCGTTTGCCGGCTACCCCATACGCTGGGATCCCGCCTTTAGCCCCATCGGCAAGCACATCTGGTTCGACCAGGACACCAAAAATCGCAGCACCGAGTTTTTGCCCGATGGTAATGGCTACGGTTATGCCAATCCCCCCTCGGACTTCCGCCAGCACCACCGCCGCTCACCGGCGCTGATGTCGCAGCTGATGCTGCGTAACGATCAGGCCTCGCTCGAACGCGAACGGCAAGACCAATACGATTTCAAGCGCCAATGTCGTCAGTGGGAAGTGTCGCAAGACGAGTTTTTTGGCATGGTGACCGTGCTCTGGGCCATCGCCACGATTACTGCTGACCCGGGCCTGCGCGCACGCGCCGCCGCGCTGTTGCGTCCCATGGCTTCCTATTTATCCGCCCACGGGTATTTGCTGGTGCGCCCGCGAGGCGGTCTCGTGCCGCGCGGCCATGGTGAATCACTGGTCGGGGCGGAGCTGGCCCTGCAAGAGGCCTTTGACAGCGTACTGGGCGCACGCTTTGCCGCCGCCACCGACTGGTTGGGCGCCATGCGTGCGGCGGGTTACGCGCCGCAACTGGAACCGGCGCTCACCGCGGGCGCGATTGCCGGATTGCCGCTGGGCTGGGCAGCGCCGCTGCTGGCTACGGTGCCTTTGGTGGGTGCCATGTTGACTGCTACGGTGGTTCGCCCGCACATGGGCCTCGCCATGGCGCATCCGCTGTTTGGTGCCCACCTGGGCCAGATGCTCGCCATCTGCAGCCGCAGCGAACTCTTCGATCCCTATCAGGAAGAAGGGCGTGGCGACCCGGCGCTCTCATTCTTCCTGCACCAGCACCCCGCATCCTTTCGCTACGAACTGTATTGTGATCTGATCCACAGTTCCCCGGTCGAATATCCGGTGACCAACTTTGTTCCCTTTCAGAGCCTGTTCGGTCTGGACCGGAGCCCCCTGATTCGTGATCGCTACTTTATTTGGTTTGACGCGCGCCGCGCGCAAGCCACACAAAACACGCCGTTGTTTTCGCTCGCTGTGGCTTGCCTGTTGGCGGGTGATGGTCGCTACGAAGAAGAACTTGCCGATCGTCTGGACACGGCACGCGTGAAACTCGCCAGCGTGCATCACAGCGATTTGCCTCTGGGCGTCGTCGCCCACGATGGCGTCGGCGGCGGCACCACGCTGGCAGAGTTGCCTGCGCCGGCCATCGACTACATGGGCGCCCTGGCCCTGGCGTGGTGGCATCGACAGCGACGCGGCGCCAATACCTACGCGCCGTTCCCCGCCCCGCCGACTGACTTCAACAACTGGCGCAAGCCCCTGTCGCGCGACCGCCAGAGCGAACTGTACCCGCCCGGAGCCAGTGCTCCAGCGCGCGCACCGGTGGTCGCACCTGACCTCGAGGTGGCGCCCGACACTACGTTGCCACCCACGCTGGAGAGAAACATTACCGTGCCACCCACGGTGAAAGAGGTGGACACCGGCATCGACATCGAGTATGGCGACAGCTTTAGCCTGGATGGCAGCGGCACGGTGAGCATCTTCGGTGCGCCGCAAGCAAGCATCGGCGTGGCGGGTTTGAGCTGGCCTGCGCCGCTTGACCCGGAGTGGCCAGTGCACACCGGCATGGACCCCAATGCACGCCAGTACGCGTTGGCGGCAAGGCTTAACGGTTGGTTCATGGTAGGGCAGGGCACGGGCACGCGTCGCTGGCAGTACCTGCAGCGAGATCAACCGGCAAGCGGTCGCCGTCGCCTGTATTTGCGCGTCAATCAACCTGACCCGCAGTTGATCGGCGCCAGTGGCGCGTTTCGGGCACGCCTGCGCATCTGGAAGGCGCCGGCGACCTCGCCCATCCATTTTGTAGATCTGGTCGCACGTGATTGGGATCTATTCCCGCCGCGCGTCGAAATTGTCTACGGCGCGGTGCCCACGCTGACGGGACCTTCGTTTCAGGCCATTCCAGCGCAGCTTACACTTACTGTGCGGCTGGACGGCGGGCCGTGGGAACTGGTACACGGTGCTAGTCTGCCGCTCCCCGGCACCATCAATGGTCCGGTGAGCGGTGTACCGCTACACAGTAATTCATTGCAGCGGCACGTGGTGTTTTGGAGGGGACCTACCGACCGCACAGACCACGGCACCCACAACGGCCACTATGAATTCCGCGCCACGTTGCTGGCGCGCGGCGTGGGCATCGCCGACACCGTGGCATGCAAAATTCATTGGCATGGGCAACGCATTCAATGCGTGCGCCGCCCGCCGCGCGGAGTGCTCGCTGGTCTGGCGGGCGTGGGTGGCTTGATGCCCTCGGGAAGGCGTTGGTATCTAACGGTGCGCCAGGCGCTGGAGGAGATCGAGCGCGGCCAAAGTTTTTATGTCGAGGAGCCCACCGGGGATCGTGTGGAGGTAATGGTGGATCAAACCTTGCGTGGCAAGCGATTTCTGCGGACCGTAGCCGATGGAGACAAACCAAACAATCTGCTGAGTTTGCCCTCCTGCCCGTAACAGTAAGGACGCCAGAATCGTACTCAGCTTGAATCGACTGGCTGTTGTCAATCTTCGGCTGTCCGATGTCATTGACAACCTGACCCTCTGTTCTGGGCGGACAGCACGCATTCGTCGGAATCAAAGACTGCGGCTCAGGAAGGTTTTCTACCGTGGGCAGGTAACCAATGCATTGCGGACTTCGGCGGAACTGAAGCTCATGGTCGGCCCGGGCCGACGACCGGACCGTCTATCAATCCTGCCGACCGTCTCCTCCTCCCTGAAAAGCCGACGCTTGCGTGCCGGGACGGTGCAGGGCGGCTCTGGACACATTCCAGTCTGCCAGCCGGCCGAGGCACGTTACCTCACCACCTCGAAGGCTGCCTCGTCTATCGGCTGCAGGAGGTTGCCTACGGCGGCCTGCCGAAGGAGGTCAAGGTGCATCTGGTCGACTGCGGCGAGCAGCACTCCAGGATCAGGATTGGGCGCGACCCCGAGGTGCGCCTGATGCCCGGATCGGTCCTGATTCGCGAACGGGACGACCGCGCGTACCGCGTCATTGTCACGTCGGACGGTTTGTACGAACGCGATGGTCAGCACTACAAGAGACCGTCGGCAGCAGCCCGTGCAATCACCGGCACCCACTGGTCACCCTGCTCGACAATGTGGCTCGCATACCGGCTGCCCAGGTCAGAGTGATACAACAGTCCCGGCGCCGGCCGCTTCCGGAACCAGGTCAGGGTCAGCGCAGCAGTCACGATATCAGCCGTCACCCCCCAGCGATACCGGCCAGGCCTATATCGCCAACCAGCGTGCCGAGGGCTGGATTCCGGTGACCGATGACTAGACGACCCGGCGTTTTCTGGTGGTCACATGAGCGGCCAGCGCTCCGGCGTCTGATGACCGACATCGAGCGTGGCCAGATTGACATCGTGGTCGTCTACAAGATCGACCGCCTGACGCGCAGTTTCTCGGACTTCTCCAGGATGGTCGACGTGTTCGAGCGCTATGTGAATCGCCCCGTGAATTGAGAAGGCTCCATTACCCGAGAAAATGGAGCCACGATGAGCAAGCCGAAGCAATATTCACCGGAAGTCAAAGAACGTGCTGTCCGCATGGGTCAGGAGGCGGGCAAGGATGACCCCTCGCTGTGGGCGGTGGTCGAATCGATTGCACCGAAGACTGGCTGTGCCGGCGCCACGCGGCATAACCGGGTCAAACGCCAGGAGCTCGATGCGGGCATGCGCGACGGCGTGACAACTGCCGAGCGGGAACGCCTCAAGGCACGGGAACGAGCAGTGAAGGAATTGCGCCAGGCCAACGAGATTCTGCGATTGGCCAGTGCGTTTTTCGCACCGGCGAAGCCCGACCGCCTCAAGAAGAAGTGAGGTCGTCCATTGACCAACACCGCGAGCGGTTGGGGGGGGTCGAGCCGATCGGCAAATTGTTGCAGCTTGTCCCGTCCGGCTACGGGCGCCCTGCTGCCCGGCAACGCGATCCCGCATGGCGCAGCGCCCGGGCGCGCCGAGATGAATTTCTGATCCCCCACCTTCAACGGGTTTGGCAAGCCAACTTTCAGGTCCATGATGCCGACAAGGTCTGGCGGCAGTGGCCGCGCGAAGGCATCCCGGTCGCCCGCTGCCCCGTCGAACGGCTGATGCGCCGGAACAAGCGCTCCACGCCCGCCAGCCCGAGCGGGATGCCAGCCTGATCCCTCCTCCGGATCACGGATCGCAAGACGTTTCCATCCGCTACCCCGGGCGCCGGGCCGAGGCCGGTATTGAGCCTTCCGTTGGCAGCACAGGGGATTCCTGCGACAACGCCCTGGCTGAAACCATCAACGGTCTCGACCAGGCCGAACTGATCCACCGCCGGCCCCCCCGGAAAATGGGGGAGTCCCTGGAACTGGCCACCCTCGAATGGGGAACCTGGTTCAACCCCCAGCGCCTGCTTGAGCCTCTCGGATACATTCCGCCTGCCGAGGCGGAGGATCGGTATCCTTTGCAACTCACTGTTCAGGCCAAACACGTCTGCACTCAAACCACGGGACCTCTACGAAACTCGGGGCGATTCAAGATCACCGGCGGCAAGGTGATGAGCGGCACAGGCGCTGCGGCCTGCCGCGGCCGCCTTGCGCACCAGCCAGTCGGCACTGGGCGCCTACTTCAGGCGGATGGTCGCACATGGACAAGCCCAAGGCGGTGACCGCCGCCGCTCACAAACTGGCGCGCCTGATCTACACCATGCTCACCAAGGGCGAGGAATACCCCGACCAGGGACAGGACTACCATGAGGAGCGCTACCGCCAACGCGTCCTGCGCCAGCTCGCCCAGCGCGCTGAAAAAATGGGAATGGAACTCGTCGCTACCGAATGTCACTCTTGAAAACATCATTCAAAACCAGTCACTTGCGGTGTGTTTCTTGAGAGTGGAGTTATTCATTTGTTGCGCATAGCCCATGCGGCTATTGGGCTAGCGGGACCGGACCGCGTTGCGGCCATCTTCCTTGGCCTGATAAAGGGCCGTATCAGCCCGGCGCACCGCTCCTTCCTCATCCTCATCCTCGCTACCGGCCATTGCGACACCAATACTTACCGTGACTTGCCCAACCACGGGGAAAGATTGGTCGGCAACTGTGCGACGAACGACCTCAGCGATCCGCAATGCGCCTTCGCGAGTCGTCTCCGAGAGGAGGGCCAAAAACTCTTCCCCACCGTAACGAGCAACGAAGTCCGTCGCTCGCAAGGAACTCGTGAGGACAGTCGCCATGTGTCGCAGGACCTGGTCACCGGCTTCGTGGCCGAAGGTGTCGTTGACCTCCTTGAACCAGTCGACATCCATGAACAGAACGGCATAGGGATGACCCGACCGCTTCAAGCGGAGGAACTCCATGCGCAGCCTCTCATTGGCAGACTTCCGGTTTTGCAGACCGGTGAGCGTATCCCGCCGCGCAAGCTGCTCCAGTTCCCGATTGGCGGCCACCAAGGCGGCAGAACGTTCCGCCAACAGCTCTCCGGTCTGACGAAGTGCACTAGCGACCTCGGCCGATTCCTGGATCGATACCTCTGGAATGGGCACCAACTGCCCCTTTCCCAAGGCGATGGCCGGCTCGGTCAGCGCACGCACTGAAGCGGCTATGATCCGCCCCGCCATCCAGGCCAAACCCAGCCCGATGACGAGCAAAGTTGCCAGACCCAAGGCTATCCAGGTCATGGTGTGCCTCAGACCCCGTTCCAACAATTGTCGTGGAATGCCGATACCGACGCTCCAGCCAGTAACCGACGAGCGGCTCCAGGCCGAAAGCGTCGGAATCCCCTCGCGCGTGACTGTCTCCATGACCCCCTCCGTGGATTCGCTGATGCGCTGGATGTACTCGGCCGTTCCCTTCTGGCCAACGAATTCTTCAGGGGACTGGGTCCGCGCGGCTATGGTGCCCGTGTGGTCGAAGATTGCCGAAACCCAACCCGCTGGGAAGTTTTGTGTGACGAGAATGGCGTTGAAGTCATACGGCGACAAACCAACGCTTAGAACATAGGCCACCTTTGCGTCGAAGATCACCGGCAGGTCGATGCTGACCACGGGCTTGCGGAGCACTCCGCCGATGTAGATTTCCGAGACTACCGGCTGTGCGGTCTCAAAGACATGACGGAGTATCCCCGGATGGCCATGCCGCGGCAGGGGCTCGCCGTATTCCCGTAGCGTATTGACGATCTGCTGGCCGCTCTCATCGCTGAGCACTACGTTCATGCCCACTTTCGTCGTTGCGATGACCTCTCGCGCCCGTCGGTGGAAGCCCTCCAGATCCTGCCGGTTCAGGGCGCCCGACGTGGCCAGTACCTCCCCGACGGTCCGCGCCCTGAGCAACTGGCTATCAACGGCTTGGGCCATAGCACGTGCCGTGGCCATCAAGTCCCGTTCGAGTTGGGCACGTCCGTTCCGGTATTCCCGCGCGAACAGGACCACGACGCCCAGTATCCCCGGCATGAGGCAGGCAAGAACCAGCCACAGAAGAAGTGTGCCGATTCGCCAGCGGGTAGCAAAGCCGAATGACCGAAGGCTTTTCACGAGTTTCGAGCCATCATATCGGTAAGGTCCAAGGCAACCGGCCCCAACAACTTTAGACAGGGGTCTTGGAATTCTGCAGTGGTTTCTGCCCCCGACCTTTGATCCAAATTATAGCCAGTTGCGTCTGCCAAGGCGGGAAACCTTGCTGTTGCATCACCAGCCAGCCATCCTTTCTCGTTATTGGAGTTGCCCCCTTTCGGTGGACGGATTGGCGCTTGAGAATCAAGCGCCGGGATAGTACTCCAGGGCAGGGTTATCCACGGTGCCGCCGCCGGCCCCTCTATGGCCGGAGGCGAGCGGCGCGGTGGGTAACCCGTGTTC
>NZ_JAEUOL010000246.1 GCF_016789985.1 Accumulibacter sp. | reverse complement strand
AAGCGGCGTCCAGGGGGTGATGCTCGACGCGTTGCGCCATTTTGTCGACTCCTTCGAAGGTTTGGGTAAGAGTGCCCCGAAAGAATCACTTGGGATACAGGCCGGCTGGCTTCGCGCCGCGTTGCCGAGCCGCCCTCCGCTCTTCGGGCGCGACGCGCCCACATCGCTGCGGGCAACACGGCAACGCCGTTCCAGCTCGAAGGAAATTTACAGAAAGCATGTTGCACTAACGCTTGCCGCCGGTCGCGAGTTCCAGCAGCGCCTCGGTTGCTTCGGCGGGCAGATGGTCGGCGAGCGCGAGCAGGGTGTCCTCGGTCACTTGCTTGACATCGGGCAACCACTCCGGCGGAACGCCGTAGCTCAGCAACTCGTCGTCGGACACGCCCGGGAACAGCGGCTTCGCTGCCGATGCCGGTTTCGCGGGGGCGCCACCAGCGGCAACTCGCTCTGCACGTAGACCGGCACGATGATTTCCTGCACCGTCTCGCGGATCTCGATCAGTTGCGCCGCGCCGGTTCTCGGATGGGTTTCGAGCTTGCGCCGCGCGGCCCACTCATACGCCTTGTCGTGATGATCGACGTAGCAGAGCAGCAGGCTCGATTCGCCGCGATGGACGATCAGGTGAATGTCGCTGCTTGTGCGGACCGACCAGAAATTCCTGTCCCTGGCACGATCCAGCTTGTGGAAACTCAGGCCGGGGCTGGCGGGATTCAGTTGCAGGTCGAAGGCCGTCGTCTTGGCGGCCTTCTGCTCGTCGCCGCTCAGCCGGGCCAGGCTATCCGTAAAAGTATCGGCGATACGCAATTCCATAAGAAAACCCGCCAAGTCAGGCAATCAAGCTCAGGATTCCGTCACGGAATTTAGCGAAGCTGGGGGACTGGTTCTCCTCCGCGTTCATGTAACGTGCGATGGCTTCTGCCCATTCGTCTTTGACTTGCCCAGGCAGCGGCCAGCCTGCTTTACGTATCGCTGCGCTTCCTCCCGGATACACTGCATCGGCGAGGCGTTCCCACGTCCCGCAAAGGCTGTCTTGCACGTAAGCATCCAGTACAGCCATTTTTGCTTTAGGGTAAGCTGACAAGATCGCCTGTCTGTCACCAAAATACCAAGCTTCCATCTCCTCAATTGCCAGTCGGAAAAGCGTATTCGGGGCGGGGTCGCACTTTGCCAGAAGCGCTTTCAGTTCCCCCAGAAACACCTTGCAGTCGCGTTCATCGTTATCGACCACCACCACGATGGCGTCGATGCCAGGTGTTTTGCCATATCCGGCCAACAATCTTGGAAGCTGATTGAGCAAAGCACGTTTGGCCGGGTCACCCCCGGCTGCCAGGTTGGGGGGCAGACGTCCTATCCCTTTGTAAGCGTGAACACGCCAGGTATGTGGCTCTCCATAGCTCCCAATCAAAGCAGGCAGCAACGTCACGACCAACTTGGCCCCCGAATTGTCCTCCACAAGCACTTCAATATGCATGACTCAGTCCACGTCCAGATAGTCGCTATACCAGAGACTACCAAGCGGCAAGCCTTCGTCGACCAAATTCGTCACCAACGCCAGTTCGGATACGCGTCGTACCGTCGAATACCCATCTGCACCTTTTTTCAGTATCCACACTTCCTGAGGAGTCAGCGCGTCTACGAAATAAGGCTGATGGGTCGTCACGAAAATCTGCGGTGCGTTCTTTTTCCCGGTCGCGTGATTCCGCAATTCGGTGGCCAGCGTATCCAGCAATCTGTGATACAGACCATTTTCCGGTTCTTCGATACAAATAAACGGAGGTGGCTCAGGGTCTTCCATCAACAAAAGGTAAGCGAAAATTTTCAGCGTCCCATCTGACATCTGCCCTGCGTAAAACGGATCGGCGAACGCCCCGTCATTGAATTGCAGCAGTACCCGCTTGTCTTGCGTCACCAATGTCTTGATGCTCTGGATGCCGGGGATTTTTGCTGCGATCCGATCAAGAATTGACTGGAAGCGCTCCTTGTGCTCCCTTTCCATGTATTGCACCACGTTGCCGATGTTGTCGCCGTGCATGTTCAGGTGACGCTGCGCACCGGCAGAAGGAATTGAGCGTGCCGCGTCAGGGTGGAAGTAGGAGAGATACCAGCCTTTCAAAAAATCCCTGAACCGTTTGATGCGTGGATGTTCCTTGAGCGTTCCCAACGTGGCAATACCCAGTTGCCGAAGATCGGTGAGGGTAACGTCCCTCTTCGTGTTTGGCTCCTCGTCGCCCTCGCCCTCGAGAGCGGTGTCACCCGCCCATGCCATTCCTGATCCTTGCGTCAAACGCAGAAAGGGATAGGGACGACCAAACTTCTGACCTTTTCGGCGTTGCCCGAGAAACTCGTATTGCACATAGGGGCGGCCCGACTCATCCAAGTCGAGGTGTAGTTCGTACGTGATCGGCCGCTCGCTTTTTGATTCGCGGTAGTAAATCTCAAAGCAAATCGGTTCGTCTGTTCCAAGCGAGCGCATCCGCTCGAACCCGCCACGTTGTTTGGCGTCGCAGGCAGTTTCCAAGTCCGTCGATAGACAATCGGCGACGAAGCCAAAGGCATCGAACAAAGTACTCTTGCCGGCGCCGTTCTTGCCGATCACCACCGTGAAGGGCGTCAGCGGGTCGGCCTGCTGTTGTCCAGTCGACAATTTACCCAGCGTTACATCCCGCAGCGCCCGGTAATTCTTGACCCGAAATCCTTCGATCAACGCCATTCGGTTTCTCCGTACTCTTTAATCCAGTCAAGCATCATGCCACGCGAAACACCTTCATCACTTCGTCCCCCAGGTGATTGATGACCTTCACCGCAATCCGCCCGGACTTCGGTTTCCTGAACGGGCGCGAGGTGTCGCTGTTGAGCGAGGCCCAGGCTGCGGCGTCGATTTCGGCTTTCAGCGTCGTCTTCAAGGCGCGGTAGGGATCGCTGGCGCCGAGGAAGTAGGCATGGCGGACGAAGAAGCTTTCTTCGTTGTAGTCGGTGTCGATGAACCAGCAGGCGATGCCGTCGGCGCCGTCGCTGATGACTTCGCCGGTCTGCGGCTTGAACACATCGACGCCATTGACCTTGACGCGCAGGCTGTCGCCTTCGGGCAGAAGCGTGATGTCCGGCTCGCCGAAGATCACGAACAGGTTGCCCTTGCCGGTGTTCTTGAGGTCTTCCGCCATGTGCAGGTCGGCGTTCATGCGTGCCTTGAGGACCGGCAGCTTGCCGAGCTTGGCAAACTCCGTGGTGTGCGCCTCGAAGTTGAAGGCACAGGCGATCAGCACGTCGAATCCGGCATCGGCGGCTTCGCGCGCTGCTTCGACGAGATCGGCGCGCTGCACGGTGCCGAACTCGGGGCCGATGAAGATGGCGGCGCGTTTTTCCACGCCTTCGGCTTCGAGGTAGCGGCCTTCCGCACAGACCAGGTCGCCCGGCCAGGCGACCAGCGAAACGAAGCTGATGCGGTCGGCCTTGTGCGCCTGCTGCACGCCGGCGGTTTTCAGGTTGTCCAGGATCATCTGCGGGAAGGACTGCTTCGCCGCATAGCTGGCTTCCTGCTGGCGCAGGGTGTCGATCAGCTCGTCGTCTTCATCGACACCCAAGACACGGTGCGGCGACAGGCTCTCGACGGTGAACGGGCCGGCGACGCGCACTGCCTTCCGGTTCTCGTAGGGCTTGTCGTAGAGATATTCGAATTCGGCCTTGGCGGCGATGGAGGCGTCGATTTCCCGCTGCCGGGCGATGCGCGCCTGCCACCAGTCGGCGTGCGCCTGTTTGGCCGCGTCCGGCCAGTCCTTGCCGGCCTCGCGCGGAATTTCCCATTCCTGCCAGTCATTTTCGAGCAATTCCTGCAGTCGACCGCGCAAGGGTTCCAGTTTTTCCTGCCACGCGTCCCAGATCACGTCGATCTCGGCGTTGTTGGCGATGGACTTCAGCGTGATGTGCGGCACGCGCTCATAAACGAAGCCGTGGCGGATGTTGCCGTGGGTCGGCTGTGAACTCGGCGCGCTGCGCGTGACTTCGGCCTCCTTGATCTGGCCCTCACGGGAATCGGCGAGCAGGTAGAAGGGATAGCGGGCGCCCATGATGCGGGCACGGGCCAGCGCCAGCGCGACGCGCGAGGTGTCGATGGTGATCCAACGGCGGCCCCACTGTTCGGCGACGGTGGCGGTGGTGCCAGAACCGCAGGTGGGATCGAGGACGAGGTCCCCGGGGTCGGTGGCCATGAGGAGGCAGCGTTGAATGGCTAAGGGGGTCGTCTGAACGACATAAGTTCGAGCTTCAGCAAAACCGGATACTGCTGTGTCACCCCATAAGTTCGTCAAAGGAAAAACAGCAAAGTCGTCGATATATCGAACGTAAGAGAGAGTGTTC
>NZ_JAEUOL010000243.1 GCF_016789985.1 Accumulibacter sp. | reverse complement strand
GCCAGTAGCGTCGACAATTCCATCGTGTTCGGTGTGCGCGCCTGAATCATCGCCGCCACCGCTAGCGGTAGCTTTTTCAGGATCGTCTTGCGCATCCCAGGGAGGGCCTCTTCCAGACCAAACCGTACCTCGTCCGCTAACTTATCTGTCTTTCCCATCGTCTCTCAATGTGTTGCCTCATAATAATGAGAGATTACATTAAAAGTGATGGGTGGTAAGGGCGATGCGGCTCGAGCGTCGGTTCATCAGATGCCAACCCGTCTGCCGGAAGCTGGTCAGCGCCACGCTCCTGCCCGTCACTCGGCAATCAGGCGATCGAGATAGGCCGACGCCAGATTCCCGCCAGTCTTCTTGTCCAGCGCGCCGAGAACCAGATGCGCCAGGTCGTAGGACCCCAGCAGATCGTGCGCGAGCAGGGCGTAGGTCTGCAGCTTGCGTTGCGAAAGTGCGTCCAGTTTCATCCAGTCGCGAACGTAAATGGCGTCCGACCAAAGGAACTGGCGGAATCCCTGATTGATGTCGTCGGCAGGGATCAGCGGTTTGAAGGCGCGCATGCCGAAGCCGTTGAAAGTGTGGAACTGGAAGCCGTTGGCACGCAAGAAGCGATCGACATCGGCAAAGAGGGGTTGCTTCTCATAGAGTTCAACGAACTCGACTTCCGTCTGAATGACCAGGGTATCGGCAAGAATGCGCTGCGCGTTCTGGAAGACGGCCAGTTCACCCCCCTGAACATCGATCTTGAAGAAGTCAACGTCGTCAATCTCGTCGATGTCATCCAGCCTGACCGTGTCGACGGGATGCTCGGCCACCGGCGTGACGACCTCCGCGAGATTCTGGAAGTGCTCGAGCAATGGGGAGTTCGGATGAAACAGGGAACCTGTCAAAACCCAGTTCGTTTCATGGAAAACCGACGGTCGACCGTCGGCGACGAAGCAGGGGAAGAAGCGGTGGGGCGAGCCAAAGGTATTGTTGAGCCGCTCACACTCAACCGGGTCGGGCTCAAAGCCAATCACTCTTGCCCAGCCCGCATCGACCATTGGTTGATAAGGTGGAGTCTCGCCGAGCGCGGCCCCGATATCGACAATACTGATCAGGGAAACGTCAGTGAGAAGCTCCTTGAGACTCCACATGGCAGCCTTCCTCCCAGGATGAGCTGAAACGTCCCAGTCACCATTGGACCATGGTGGCGCGTCGGGACCTCGCGTTGCGACGGGTTGTCAGGGTAGTCCGCCGGGTGAGATTGTAGGGCAAGCAGAACCGCCTGGCGGGAACTTCGTGGGCGGTGCGCTGGGCGGATAAGCGCGTGCCGAGATGCTTCAGCCCACCGTGCGTGGTTGTAAATCCGCCTCCTGGCTCATGATTTGGCGGGTACCCGTCTGTCTTGGGGTGACGATCCTTGGCAGTCGGGTGCCGCGAATGGGCAGTCCGCCGCCAGAAACCCACCGGTCAGCCGAGGTTCCTGGGTCCTGGCAAGCTGGCATGGAGCTTGCTCGTGTGTCTGCGACGGATCGTCCGTTGCACTCACCGTGAAGGAGTTCAATCTCATGAAAAAGCTGCAAAAGGGTTTTACCCTGATCGAGCTGATGATCGTTGTCGCGATCATCGGGATTCTGGCGGCGATCGCCATCCCGCAGTTCAGCGAGTACACCAAGAAGGGCGAAGACAAGTCTGCTCAGGCCGATGCGAAGAACCTTCTGACGACCGCGATCGCGAGCTCTACCCAGTAAACCCATTAGTCCTGTTTGGAGGAACGTCATGAAAAAAGTGATTCTTGGCTCGGTTCTGGCAGCAGCAGCGGCCGCCAGCTTTCCAGCGCATGCCGCATCGTCAGCCTTCTGCAATGCACCCAATGTGGCTACCAACGCGGCGGTCAGCGCTAGCGCAGGCGGGTCCACGTCTTTCGTCAAGGTGGGGTTCAGGCCGAAATGTTCGGCAAACGTGTTTCTGACGGGGAATGATGAGAGTGCGCTTCTCTTCAGGGTTGGCGCGGCATCGTCCAAGGGCAAGTCGAGCTTCAATGGCTCGAGCGTTGGCGGCGCTGTGGCGAGATACTCGGATTGTGCCGCCGCCGCCGCCGGTGGTGCGTGTGTTGCCAACGATGCGAATACCGCGCGAGGCGCGGCAGCTTCCTCCTGAGTCTCGTCACCGTCTGGGAAAGCGGGCGTGCCGGATCGGCCGCTCGCTTTTTTTGTGGCTGCCGCATCATGCTAGAGTTCATGTCTTCCGGGATTCGCTCCGGACTGCGAGGAAAGAGTTTCCAGGCGGTTCTCGTCCTCGGCGTGCTGATGATCGCGATTGCCTACCTTTCCGGATTCTTCTCTCCACGGCAGCCGCAGACCGTGGCGTTGGATGTCGGCTTCTCCGGTGTCCGTTTCTCGCTGATCCTGATGAATCTGTTCTGGGTGCAGGACTTGGTGGCTCGCGAGATCGATCGTCGGGTCATTCTCTTCTCTCTGGCTTATCCGGTTTCACGCACGGCTTTCCTGACCGGGCGGTTTCTGGCCATGCTGGTGCTCTCGCTGCTTGCCACCGTGCTCCTCGGTTTTCTGCTGCTGCTCGCCGTGTTGCTGGCGGGCAGTGGCTACCAGCAGGAATTCGCGGTCGATCTCGGCCTTCCTTTCTGGGCTACGGTAGCAGGCCTGGCGCTCGACGCTGCTGTGGTGGGAGCTTTTTCCATCTGTGTCGCTTCATTGTCGACTGTGTCGGTTCTGCCACTGGCTTTGGGGGCCAGCTTTGCGGTTGCGGGCAAGGCGTTGGGGGCAACCCTCGATTACTTTGCCCGGGGGGCTGATGGTGACCAGCAGCTACTCGGCATTTACCAGCCCGTCATTGAACTGATCCGCTGGGTGGTGCCCGATCTGTCACGGCTCGACTGGCGCGAGTGGGCGATGTACGGCTTGCCGCCGGGGTGCGAGACGATTTTCTGGTCGGCGATCATGGCGTGGTCCTACATTGCCTTGCTATTGGTCTGTGCCAGCCTGCTCTTTGCACGCAGGGAGTTTTCGTGAAAGGCCGTCGAGTCGAGTCCGGCCTCTGGCTGGCTGCAGTCCTCTCGCTTTGCGCCTATGGCTTCGCCCAGAACCGTCTCTACGGTCTTCCCGGGGCTCACGCGCAGCCTGAACTCCTGATTTCGCTACCCCGTTTCGCCCAGGTCCTGATGGCCGGGGGCGATCGCTATCTGGCCGCCAATCTCGCCGGTTTTCGCGTCCTGGTCGCCGACACCGAGCGCATGGATGCAGCCGACTACGCGGTGCAGGCGAGGTTGCAGAGTGATATCGCATGGTTCAACCCCGTGCACGAGGACAACTTTTACATCGCGGCGGCGATCCTGCCGTGGAATGGTCAGGTGGACGCCGCGCAGTACGTGTTGCGCAAGGCCTCCGAAGCGCGCACCTTCGACTGGTATCCGCTTTTTCATTATGGCTTTCTGCACTATCATTTTCGCCGCGATCCGGCGACCGGAGCCAAGCTCTTGCTCTCCGGGGTGCCACGAGCGACCGACGTTCAGGATCAGTGGGCGCTCCAGAATCTCGCTGCGGTCTGGATCGAGAAGGGCTACCAGACGGGCACTGCGGCCGGAATGGTGGAGGCGATCGCGGAGGATTCGCCGCCGGGAAACTTTCGCAGGTATCTGCAGGTGAGGGCGGCTCGCCTGCGCGATCTCCAGCATCTGCAGGATGCGGTGACGCAGTACCGTGAGCGCTACGGAAAAGGGGTGGAGCGGCTCGATGACCTGGTGACCGCGGGTTTGCTCGCAGCAATTCCCCAGGACCCCCTGGGTTATGGTTTTGGTCTCGACAGTTCAGGTTGGCCGATCCTCGGTTCTTCGCCTGCCGTAAGCAAATGACGCTTGCCGCGATAGTCGTCGAAGGGCTCAGCAAGTCCTATCGTCAGAAATGGAGAACGATTTCGCTGCCCGCGCTGCGCGGCGTGTCCATGGTGATCGAGGCGGGCGAAGCCTTCGGCTTCATCGGGGCGAATGGCGCGGGCAAGAGCACCGCGATCAAGATTCTCATGGGCCTGATCAGAGCCGACGGCGGTAGTGCTCGCCTATTTGACGTACCGGTCGAGGAGCCACGCGCGCGTCGCGGTCTGGGTTATGTGCCGGAGAACCCCTATCTCTACGATTACCTGACGCCGCTGGAAATCCTGGCAATGGGTATGAGATTGCACCGGGTCAGGGTGGATGGTATCGAGCGACACTGTGAGCAGTGGCTGGAGCGCTTGGGGCTCGCGGCTGTTGCCGGCAAGCCGATCCGTTCGTTCTCCAAGGGGATGACGCAGCGAGTCGCCATTGCCCAGGCGCTGTGCCTCCAGCCTCGGCTGCTGGTGCTCGACGAGCCGCTATCCGGCCTCGACCCGATTGGCCGGCGCGACGTGGTCGAGATCCTGTCCGAGTACAAACGTGGCGGCGGCACGCTTTTTTTTACCTCGCATGTGCTCCATGATGTCGAGCGGCTGGCCGATCGCTTTGGCCTGATTCACGAGGGCGTGCTGCGGGCGGTACGCGCGCCGGCGGAGCTCGGTGGCGACAAGGAAGTGGTGCTGGTCCGCAGCTTCGGTTCGGTGGCCGTCACGGGAATGCGCGAGGATTTTGCCGGCCGGTGGATTGGCGAGGTGCCTCGCGACGAGTTGTGGATGCGGCTCGACGCGCTGCGCCAGGCCGGGCATGTGTTGCTCGAGGTGCGTCCGACGCTGTCGCTCGAGGTGGCGTTCATGCATGCCGTGGGACAGTCCTGACTGCTGCACGCGTCCCGTTCTTGCCTGTCTGGCCCTGTCGGGGGAGCTGGCGATATTTGGAGGATTGGGAGTAGATGAAGAGTTCGCGCACGAAATCGCCAGCGGGCGGCATCAAGGTCGCTCCGCCAAGTGCAGAGTCCAGACTCCTGATGGGTTTGGTGGAGGCTTCGCGCTATGCGGACGCAGAAGTGGCTGCCAACCGGATTCTACGCAGCCCGACCAACCAACTTGCCCTGAAAGCATTGGGTTTCGCCCTGATCGGTCAGGATCGCCATGATGACGCACTGCCGGTCCTCCGTTTCTCCGTCGCGCTGACCCCGGGCGATCCCGAACTGCACAACAACCTGGGCATCGTGTTGTCCTCGTTGATGCGCTGGGATGAGTCGCTGGAGTGTTTCAGCCGTTCGATCGAACTCAAGCCGGATGACCCGGAAGTGCTCAAGAACTACGGCGTCGCCCTGGTGCGCATGCACCGCTGGAACGAGGCTGTGGACTATCTGCTGAAAGCGATCGAATGCCATCCTGGCGATTACGTCGACGCTATAGAGCAGTTGGCCTATGCGCTGATCAACAGCGGTCGTAGCGATGAAGCGTGGGTCTGCCTCAACGAGCTGTGGAAGAACGAGCCGAACAATGCGTCGATCCTCTCGCAGCTTCTGCGCGCCAGCCTCAAACGTTGCGACTGGGACGAGCTCGATGAGAGGCTTCGCCAACTGCGGCTTCTCAGCTCCGACTACCAGTCGCTCACGGACAATCCCTTCGTTGTCCTCGCATTTCCCCAGGTGACTGTGCAGGAACAGGGGCGCGTGGCGGCCAATTATCTTCGACGGAACATCAGGGAAAGCCTGCTTGATGCTGCCGAACCCGATTGGTCGGAGCACAAGGAAAGGCAACTGCAGCACGGACGCCTGCGTATCGGCTACTTGTCTGCCGATTACCGGAATCACCCGGTCGGGCACGTCATTCCACAGGTGATCGAACTGCATGACCGGTCGCGAATCGAGGTTTTCGCCTACTCGATGGGGTTTGATGACCAGAGCGACATCCTGCGGCGTCTGCGCACCGCCTTCGATCATTTCGTGGAGGTGATCGAGTACAGCGTGACGGAGACTGCCGATCGCATTCGTGCCGACGGAATCGACATCCTGGTCGATCTGCATGGCTGGACGGCGGATGGCCGTCCCGAGGTGCTGGCGCTGCGCCCGGCGCCGCTGCAGGTGAACTGGCTGGGCTACGCGGGGACCATCGGACACGGCAAACTGGCCGATTATCTGCTCGGTGATCCGGTGGTCACCCCACTGCAGGATGCACCGTATTACACCGAGAAGATTGCCCAGCTCCCGTCCTGCTATCTCCCGGCCGACAGCACGATCGTCCTTGGTCCACCGCCGTCGCGGCGCGACGCCGGATTGCCCGAGGAGGGCTTCGTTTTCTGTTCGTTCAACAACAGTTACAAGTTCAACCCGCAGGTCTTCGATCTCTGGTGCCGCTTGCTGCGCGAGCTGGAAGGCAGTTGCCTGTGGTTGAGCGAGCCTGGCGGGTCGGCCGTCGAACGTCTGCGCAAGGAAGCCGGGAATCGCGCTGTCGATCCGGCACGGCTGGTGTTCGCGCCGCGCGTCGACGCACGCGCCGAACATCTTTCACGCCTGCAACTGGCCGATCTGGCACTCGATCCCTTTCCCTACAACTCGCATTCGACGGGGATCGACGTGTTGTGGGCCGGCGTTCCGATGGTCGCGCTGCTCGGCGACACCTTTCCCGGGCGCGTCGGCGCCAGCGTGCTGCGCGCCGCAGGACTGGATGAACTGGTCACCCATTCCACCGACGAGTACTACCGTCTTGTGCGGGCGCTCGTCGGCGACCCGCAGCGCTTGGGCGGGTTGCGCGCGCGGCTGGTCGAGAAGCAGGGTCATTGTGCGCTGTTCGACATGCCCCGCTTCGTGCGTTCGCTCGAGGAGGTGTATTTCCGGATGTGGGACCAGCAGTTGCGCGGAACCAGGGAGGCGCTTCCCTGGCCGTCCGCCACACCTTGACGCGAAAGGCCGGTGACCGATGACCACAAATACGACACTGACCATGTGCGACGGGGTCAGGATCGTGGTTCCTGACTCGCTCGATCTGATTACGCCCTACGTCCTGCGTGAGCAGGAAGACTGGTTCGAGGATGAGATCAAGTTCCTGCGTCGTCTGTTGCAACCGGGGCAAAAGCTGATCGATATCGGCGCCAACTACGGCGTCTATACCCTGAGCATGGCACGTGTCGTCGGACCAGGCGGCCAGGTGTGGGCGTTCGAGCCGGCATCGGCGACTGCCCGGCTCCTGGCGCAGGGCATCGCAGCCAATGGCTGCGGGCAGGTCGTTCTGGTGCAGAGCGCTCTCTCCTCGGCCAGTGGCACGGCGCAACTATCACTCAACGACAATTCGGAGCTGAATGCGCTCGTCCATGGGCCCTCGGCGACGAGTACCAGCGAGACCGTGGCGCTGACGACCCTCGACGAGTGCCTAGCGAGCCATAACTGGCAGGAGATCGATTTCGTCAAGATCGATGCCGAAGGGGAAGAGGCCAACATCCTCAGGGGAGGCAGGCAGTTCTTCGCGCGGCTGTCGCCCCTGGTCCAGTACGAGATCAAGGCGGGGAGCGAATGGCACATGGGCCTGGTCGAGGCTTTTGCTGCCCTGGGCTATGATTCCTATCGCCTGGTGCCGGGGCTGGACCTGTTGCTTCCCTTCGATCGAGAGTCGCCGCCTGATGGTTTCCTGCTCAACCTCTTCTGCTGCAAGCCGGAGCGTGCCGCATGGCTGGCTGCAAGTGGCTTTCTGCTCGAAAGGACAGCCCTGGGCACGATCGAACAGCGAAAGAAACATCCGCCCGCCGACGAGGGGCCGGAAAGTCCGTACCACTGGCGGAAAACGCTTCTCGCCCTGCCTTACGGCTGGCAACTCGCGGAGGAGTGGACACAGACCGCGGCCACCGGCGGCAGCCAGGAGGTCGAGCGGGGGCTCGCCCTCCATGCGCGCAGCCGCGATCCTGCGCTCTCGGCAGGGCAACGCTTCCTGGCGCTCGAGGCCAGTTTCCATCTCTTTCTGGCCTTGTGCGAAAGGCAGGCTTCGGGCCTGCGGCTGGCCAGCCTGGCGCGTGCAGCGCGGGACTATGGCGCCAGGGGCATTGCCGTGAATGCCCTGTCGCACCTGTGCAATGCCATTTTCCAGCAGCAGGAGGTCGACACCAGCGAACCTTTTCTCGCTCCGGGGGCACGCTTCGACACCGTGGATCCCGGCGAGGCCATCGGCAACTGGGTGCTCGCGGGCGCGCTCGAGGAACTCGAACGGCTGGGGTCTTTCTCTTCCTTCTATACGGCGGCCGACGCCCTGCAGCGTTTGCAGATCATTCGTGACCTGGGTTTTGGCAGCGGCGAAATGGATCGTCGCTTGAGCTTGCTGGAAGAGCGCCTGGCCCAACGCCCGGCGGTCAGCCCGTCAGGCTGAGCAGGGCTTGCGACCGAGGCCTGGCCGTTGGCCGGCCGCTACTCAGTCGTCGAACACCACGCTGGTATACACCTCCTGGACGTCGTCCAGGCTCTCGAGCACGTCGATCAGCTTCTGCATGCGTATCGATTCGTCACCGCCAAGCTCGGTTTCGTTCTCGGCCTTCATGGTCACCCCGCCATACTCGGCCGTGAAGCCTGCCGCTGCCAGTGCCTCCTTGACCGTCATGTAGTCGTTGGGCGCGGTCAGCACTTCCACCGATCCGTCGTCGTTGCTCAGCACATCGTCGGCCCCCGCGTCGATTGCCGCCTCCATCAGGCTGCTTTCGTCAGTTCCCGGGGCAAACAGCAGCTGTCCGCAGTGTCTGAACTGGAAGGCGACACAGCCATCCGTGCCGAGATTGCCGCCGTACTTGTTGAAGGCATGCCGGACGTCGGCAACGGTGCGGGTCCGGTTGTCGGTCAGGCAATCGACGATCACCGCGGCGCCGCCGATGCCATAGCCTTCGTAGCGTACCTCGACGTAATCGACGCCTTCGAGTTCGCCGGTTCCCTTCTTGATCGCGTTGTCGATCTTGTCCTTGGGCATGTTGACGCCCTTGCCCTTGTCGATGGCCAGGCGCAGACGCGGGTTGAAGGATGGATCGCCGCCGCCCATCCTGGCCGATACGGTGATTTCCTTGGCGATCTTGGAGAATGATGCGCTGCGCTTTTCATCCTGCTTGCCCTTGCGGTGCTGGATGTTGGCCCATTTGGAGTGTCCTGCCATGCTGCCCTCTGACGAATGCCGATGCTTTTGCGGTGTTGCCGGAGGCAACAAAACCAGCCGCAAATGGCCGATAATCAAGCCCTGCATTCTAGCACCTAGCAGCCGCCCCGTTTTCCCTGTCATCGCTTCCCGGAGTTGACCATGGTCTCACCCCTTCTCATCGCCAAGCACGAAGATGTCGAACTGGCGCTGTTGCCGGCGCTGGCCAACCGGCACGGCCTGATCACCGGCGCCACCGGGACCGGCAAGACGATCACGCTGCAACTGCTGGCCGAGCGTTTCTCGGCGATCGGTGTGCCGGTGTTCATGGCCGACGTGAAGGGCGACCTTTCCGGCCTGGCCGCCGCCGGGACTGTCACACCCAAACTGCAGGAACGCCTCGCGGCGCTGGCCGTCGAGGATTATGCCCCGGCCAGGTGCCCGGTGGCTTTCTGGGACGTTTATGGCAACCAGGGACACCCGGTGCGGGCGACGATCTCGGACATGGGGCCGGTGTTGCTCGCCCGTCTGCTGAATCTCAACGACACCCAGGCCGGGGTGCTGCAACTGGTCTTCAGGATTGCCGACGACAACGGTCTTCTGCTGCTCGATCTCAAGGATCTGCGGGCGATGATCCAGCACGTCGGCGAGAATGCGAAAAGCTTCACCACCGAGTATGGCAACGTCTCGGCTTCTTCGATCGGCGCCATCCAGCGTGGTCTGCTGAATCTCGGCGAGCAGGGCGGGGAAGTGTTCTTCGGCGAGCCGATGCTGGATATCGCCGACCTGATGCAGACCGACGACGGCAAGGGAATGGTGAATATTCTCGCCGGCGAGAAGCTGATGGCTTCGCCCCGCCTCTACTCGACCTTCCTGCTCTGGCTGTTGTCCGAACTGTTCGAGCAATTGCCCGAAGTCGGGGACCTCGAGAAGCCAAAACTGGTCTTCTTCTTCGACGAGGCACACCTGCTGTTCAGCGAAGCGCCGGCGGCGCTGCTGGAAAAGATCGAACAGGTCGTGCGGCTGATCCGCTCGAAGGGGGTCGGCATCTACTTCGTCACCCAGAATCCGCTCGACATTCCGGATAGCGTCCTCGGACAACTGGGCAATCGGGTGCAGCATGCGCTGCGTGCCTTCACCCCGCGCGACCAGAAGGCGGTCAAGGCGGCGGCGCAGACCCTGCGTGCCAATCCGAAGTTCGATGCGGAAAGCGCGATCACCGAGCTCGGTGTCGGCGAGGCGTTGGTCTCCTTCCTCGACGAGAAGGGCCGCCCAAACGTGGTCGAGCGCGCCTTCATCCTGCCTCCGGCATCGCGCATCGGCCCGCAGACGGCAGAAGAGCGGCAGGTGGTGATCAAGGCTTCGGCAATCTACGGGCACTATGAGAATGCGGTCGATCGTGAGTCGGCCTACGAGAAGCTCAAGGGGATTCCGGCCAGTGCCCAGCCAGGCGGGGGAGCGCCGGGGACGGGCGGCGAACCGGATCCCACCGCTTCCGGCAGCGGCTGGCTGGGCG
The DNA here is from genome assembly GCF_016789985.1 of Accumulibacter sp. GTDB lineage: Bacteria > Pseudomonadota > Gammaproteobacteria > Burkholderiales > Rhodocyclaceae > Accumulibacter. The sequence goes on along the minus strand of NZ_JAEUOL010000243.1, from coordinate 16,084 downwards.
GCCTGGGTGATCTGTTTGGCGGAAGGTCTGCGGGTGGCCGGGGGCGTGGCGATTCGGTGATCGAGACGGCGGCCAAGAGCGCTGCGCGCGCCATCGGTTCGCAGGTTGGCCGCGAAATCATCCGTGGTGTGCTTGGATCAATTCTCGGCGGCGGCTCCCGCCGCCGCTGACCAGTGCCTGTCGCTTGCCCGCGGCGCGTCTGCCGGGCGAAGCGACCGGTCGCCGTACGTGGATTGTGGCGCCAATGGTGCTGTACAGGCGCCTCGTGCATAGGAATGAAGGCGCAGAAATGCTAGGATTACGGCTTTTTTTCTGACCAGCCGAAGTTCCAGGCGGTAAGTTCCCGATCGCATGAAATTGAGCCGCCTTTCGCAGTTTCACGAAAATCCCGTGGTGATTGCCTGGTGGTGCGCGCGCCTGAGGCGCCTCCTGGAATGGCTTACACCAACCAGGCGCCGGTTGATTCTGGCTGTCTTGGCCGTATGGGTGGGTTTCAGGCGCCCGCTGAAGGATCTGGCGCAAGCCAGCGAGCTACCAGTGCCGACTGACGGGCTGGGTGGCGCGCTGGTCATCGTGGTTCTGTTCGCTTTCCTCTGGTTTTGCTACAAAGCCGCCGCGAGTTTTGCCGCCCTGCCTGCGGCGGTGCGCCGACACCCGATCCTGACCCTCCATCTGCTCTATTGGGGCGTTTTGGCCATCCTCTGGAACAGTTCGCCGGCAGCCGGCCTGTGGCGGTCGGTACTGCTCGGGGTGGGGATCATTTTTCCGTTCCTGATCTGGCGGTGCGGCTATGTGTTGCTGGCCGGGCAGCACGGCAGGATTCAGGGTACCACCTTCCTGGACCACTTGTTGACCCTGTGGCCGGTCTATGGCGGGTCCAACACGCCGTACGGCAAGGGCCTGGCCTATTTGTCGCGTTGCGAAGCGAAAACGCCGGAGGAACTGGCCCGGTCGCAGTTGGCCGGCCTCAAGTTGCTCTTCCTGTGCCTGCTGTGGCGGCTGCTGCAGGACTTGATGGAAGCGCTTCTGTATGGGCCCGGCGACTGGCTGACAGGCAGATTGGGGGGACGGACGGTCGGTGTTCCCAGGCTGCGCGAACTGGTGTACGAGGGGGGGCAGGCACCCCTGCTGATGGCGTGGGCGAGCATCTACTGCGAGATGGTCTGGCAGGTGCTCGAGCATGCCATTGCCGGCCATCGCATCATCGGCATCCTGCGTTTGTTTGGCTTCAATGTCTTTCGCAACACCTACAAACCGCTGCTCGCCGAGTCGATCGTCGAGTTCTGGAATCGCTATTACTATTATTTCAAGGAATTGCTGGTCAATTTCTTCTTCATGCCCACCTTTGCACAGCTCGGTGGCGTGTTGCGGAAGCGGCCGCAACTGCGACTCTTTCTCGCTGTTTTCGCCGCTGCCTTCGTCGGCAACGTGTACTACCATCTGCTGCAGTATGAGACGCGGCTCGTCCTCGGCGACGTATTCGGCGCGCTGTACCAGTTGCGCTGCCGGATGTTCTATTGCCTGCTGCTCGTGCTCGGCATCTACCTGTCGATGGCGCGCGCGCAGCGCCGCGGCGGGCAGGCAGCGGCCGGTGGTCCGGCGCGGCGTCTGCTGCGCATCGCCGGAGTATGGACTTTCTTCAGCTTGATCTTTATCTGGAATGTCAGGAGTGGTGCGTCCTTCCTGGCCAGGGTGGATTTTTTCCTGGGCCTGTTTGGCCTGAGTTGATTTTTTTCAGGGGTGGTGGAGACATGTTCGTCGATCTGAATGTTGGGAATCTTAGCGAGCCGCTCAGCGGCCGAAGCTGGCCACGCCAGGAGATCAATCGCCAGGTGGCATTGCGTGTGGGGCGTTTCCAGTCGCGTGGCCTGGCGAGGGGAGACCGGGTGTTTCTGCCCTTCGGCAATCGCCTCGAGTTCTTTGCCGAGCTGCTTGCCATCTGGCGTCTGGGTGCCTGTGCGGTACCGATCGACGCGCGCCTCACGCCATTCGAGGTGCAGACGCTGGTCACCGCGGCGGACCCGCGCATTGCCGTGGTTGACGACGAAACCGACCGCCGCGTCATCGAGAGCTTGTCGGAGGTTGGGGTCGGCGTGGTCGACACCTGTGACACCGGCACCCAGGAGGCGGCGGCTGGCCTGAGTCGCCTGGATGACGATGCGTTGATCCTGTTTACCTCGGGATCGACCGGCGCTCCGAAAGGCGTGGTGCATACGCATCGCTCGCTCCGGGCGCGCTGGATCAGCCTGCACGAAGCTCTCGGTACCGAGGCCTTTGCGCGGACCCTGTGCCTGTTGCCGACCCACTTCGGTCACGGTCTGATCTGCAACTGCCTGTTCCCCTGGTTGTCCGGACAGGATCTGTTCATCACGCCGCCGTTCCGTCCCGACATCATCATGCGCCTCGGCAGCTTCCTGGACGACCATCGGATCACCTTCATGTCGTCGGTGCCGGCCGTGTGGAAGCTGGCCCTCAAGCTCTCGCGGCCACCGCAGGGCGGCACCCTGCAGCGCGTGCATTGCGGCTCGGCGCCACTGTCGGCCGGCGCCTGGAACGACATCCGCAAGTGGACCGGGGCACGTCAGGTGTGCAACTCCTATGGCATTACCGAGACCGGTAGCTGGGTGGCCGGATTGGCCAATGCCGATTGTCCGGCTGAGGACGGCCTGATCGGCGAAGGCTGGGGTGCCCTGATCAAGGTGCTGCGTACGTCCGACACCGCTCGCCCGCTCAGCGCGGAAGACGAGTGCGCAGTCGGCGAGTCGGGTTTTGTCTGGCTGAATACGCCGGCCTTGATGAAGGGCTACTTCCAGCGTGACGATCTGACGGAACTGGCGGTGGTGGACGGCTGGTTCCTGACCGGCGACATCGGCCTGATCGACGAGCAGGGCCGGCTGGTGCTGCGTGGCCGCGAGCGCGACGAAATCAACAAGGGCGGCATGAAGATCTATCCGGCCGATGTCGATGCGGTCGTCGAACGATTCGAGTCTGCCAGCGACGTGTGCACCTTTGCGCTTGATGATGCCCTTTACGGGCAGGTGGTGGGGATGGCCGTGGTGATGACCAGGCAGGATGACGCCACCCTGCGCGGGTTGTACGAGTGGATGAAACAACACCTCGCCGAACCGAAGATGCCGGTGCGCTGGTGGGTGATCGACGAAATTCCGAGAACGTCGCGTGGCAAGATCAATCGCGACGCCGTGAAGGCGGCCTGTGCCGATCTGCCGGCCCTGGATCTGGGACGCATCCTTGCCGGAGGAGCCGCGCAATGAACGGTGACCGGCAGCAGTGGCGGCAGCACCTGGAGCAGTTCCTGCGCACGATCCAGAAGCCGGGCAGGCCGCTGGAGAGTCTCGGCCAAAGTGACGGCCTCGTCAGTTCGGGGCTGATCGACTCGCTGGCGCTGGTCCAGATCGTGCTGTATCTGGAGGAAACCTACGGGATCGATTTTGCCGCGCGCGGCTTCGACCCCGACCGCCTCGCCTCGATGGCGAGTATCCTGGATCTGATTGAGGAGACCCGTTGATGGGAAATGAAACAGCACCCAAGAGCACGTCGGCCGGCCAGCGGCTCAGGCTGGCGATGGCCAGCCACGAACGCGTCCTGCCGTTCATTGGCGTCTACGATGTTTTTTCGGCATCGGTTGCCGGGCGCCATTTCGACAGCCTGTTCGTCAGCGGCTTCGGTTTTGCGGCCAGCAACTACGGTCTGCCGGACATCGGTTTCGTCACCTGGACCGACATCCTGGCATTTGTGCAGCGTCTGCGCACGGTGCTCCCGGCGCACAACCTGCTGGTCGACATCGACGACGGCTATTGCGACCCGGACGTTGCCTGTCATGTGGTTTCGGTGCTCGAATCGGCCGGCGCTTCGGGGGTAGTGCTCGAGGACCAGAAGCGGCCGCGCCGCTGTGGACACTTCGAGGGCAAGCAGATCATGGAACTCGACGAGTACCTGGCCAAGCTGCGCATGGTACTGGCGACCCGTCGCGATCTGGTGGTCGTCGCACGTACCGATACGGCCGATCAGGACGACATGGTTCGCCGGGTGAAGGCTTTTGCCGAGGCGGGTGCCGATGCCGTGCTGATCGATGGTCTGCCAACCCTGGACATCGTGCGTCGGCTGTCGAAGGAGGTGGATCGGCCGTTCTGTTTCAATCAGATTGCCGGTGGCAAGTCGCCGCCCTGCACCCTGGGCGAACTGCACGACGCCGGGGTGAAAATGGCGATCTACAGCACGCCTTGCCTGTTCTCCGCGCAGGCGGCGATCGAAAACGCGATGGCCGACCTGCAGGCGCGCGATGGCACCCTGGCGGGCAACACGATTGGCGTTCGCGACTGCAATCGCGTGCTGACCGACAACCTCGAACGCCGGGACAGCCGCCCGTGAAGCGTCCCGGCAACGGGTCTGCCGGGCATGGCCGAGACGTAGCCGGGACGTAGCCGGGACGCGGTGTCGCTAGCGGCCTTCGGCCGCCGGCATCTGCGCTCTCAGGTCGGTCATCGATTTTGGCTTGTAGGGGTTGCCCACCAACAGGGGGCGCTCCTTGAAAGCCTTGTTCACCAGACTCTTGCTGGCTTCGAAGTCGTCGAAGGTCAGGCCGGCCAGCTCAGCCCAGGTGTGGATGAAATGGGAGGTGCTGTAATGCCGGTCGAGGGTCTCCCGCGAATAGTTCAGCGGTCGCTCGCTGCGCCACCCGTCGGACATCCAGACGAGGAAGGGAATGGCGTACATGGGCAGCGTCGGCGTGTCCTCGATGCGGCCGAAGACCTTGTGCCCCGCGGAATCGAAGACATCCTCACCGTGATCGGAAAAGTAAACCAGCATGGCGTGCGGGCTGGCCTGTGACAGGCTGGCAATCAGGCTGGACACCACGTAATCGTTGTAGAGAACGGCGTTGTCATAGTCGTTGACCACCTCGACCTGATTGTCATCGAGGGTCGTCGGCAGTCCCTTCCGGCCGCTGAACTGCTCATACTCGGGCGGGAAGCGGAAATGGTACTTGGAGTGGGTGCCCAGGAGGTGCACCACGATGAACTTGCGCGGCGCCGGGTCGCGCAGGATCTGCTGAAACGGCTCGAGGACGGCGCCGTCATACTGCGGCGAGTTCTGGGAGCGGTTGTGATTGAGGTAAAACTGTTCCTCCGTCTGTTTGGAGAAGGTGGTCAGCATGGTGTTGCGCTTGGTGAGTGTCTGCTGATTGGTGATCCAGTAAGACTTGTAACCGGCCTGTTTCATCATGTTCATCAGGGACGGACGCGTCAGGTACAGGTTGGGGTGCTCCTGATCCGCGAAGGTCAAGGCCTGCTGCAGCACCTCGATGGTGTAGGGGCGCGGCGAGACCACATTGTTGAACACCAGCAACTGATCGCGCATGGCGTCCAGTTTCGGGGTGGTCGGCCGGGCATATCCGTACAGACTCATGTGCTGCCGGTTGGTCGATTCGCCGATGACGAGGACCAGCGTCGAAGGTTGTCCGGCGTGGGCATCGCGCAGATTGGCCAGCGGCGGTAGTCTGGCATTGTCCTCGAGCAGTGCCTGCATGCTGGCCAACTGTTCCCGGTACTGGATATAGGCGACCGGCATCTGCCAGGGGATCACCGGTCCCATGTTCTTTTCCAGTACGCCTTGTACCGTGAGCAAACTGGCGCCCTTGTTGGCGATCGCTTTGCCGATGGGAAAGATGAAAAGCAGCACCGTCACCGCTGCCGTGAAGCCCCAGGTGTGCCTGCCGGAGAGAAAGACCGGGCGGAGGCGTTTCCAGAGGAGCACGGCGCCGGTGGTGTACGCCAGCAGGGCGGGAATCATCCACCAGGCGAAATACTGGGCGGCGTATTCGCTGGCCTCTGTCTCATTCGATTCGAAAATGATGAAAATGACACTTTGCGAGAATTCCTGCTGGTAGATGAAGTAGAAGAACAGGCCGAAAAGCGAAAAAAACCAGAGGATCACGCCGATCACTGCCGCGAAGGGTCTGGTCATGCGCGGGAAGATCATCACCGGTACCAGCCAGAGCAGGCTGAAGACTAGCGACTGGCGCAAGGGGACCGACCCGACGAAGCCGGTGGTCAGCAGGAGCAGTTGATTGATTCCCGGGAAATACCAGAAAAAGAGGAACAGCCAGCCCAGGCCGGCCCAGTCGGTTGGCCGCACTGAGTCGCCGGTCGGTATCGCAAAAGCCATGTCGTTTCTTCCTTCGCCGCCCTGATCGAGCCCGCCAGAGCGGGGTTCCGTCTGCCAGCCGCTCTCGACGGACAGGCTGTGCATTGTAACGCAAACACCGCGAGCGGCCTCTCGGCGTAGCCTGCGGATGCTCGTTGTTGGCAGGATCCGGGGAAGAGTGTACCCTGAGCCAATCGGTTCCGACCTCGAGGGCAGCGTGTCGCGCATGCACCGCGAGCGTGCGCGAACGTGCGGTCCCGCACCATTGGCTGGCATGAAGGGCGTGGATCCTGGCGCGTCGCGCGGACGTTCGCTGGCTTTGCTTCATTGGCACGCTTTCTGCTTCTGTCGAGGAAACCTATACTGGCGGTGAGCCCCATGAGCGCAGATTTCTACAACGAGATGTACGATCCGGCCGGGATGCTGCGGCCGCACTACCAGGCCTTTGCCGAATGGTTGGCGAGCATGCCGGCCGAGCGGCTGGAGCGCAAGCGGGCGGAGGCGGACACGGCCTTTCACCGGGTGGGGATCACCTTTGCCGTTTACGGGGAGGAGGCCGGCACCGAACGCCTGATCCCCTTCGATATCATTCCGCGCATCATCCCGGCGCCTGAATGGCAGGCGCTGGAGGCTGGTTTGCGACAGCGCGTGCAGGCGCTGAATGCTTTTCTGCACGACATCTACCACGAGCAGGCGATCATCAAGGCAGGACGCATTCCGGCAGAGCAGGTGCTCGACAATTCGCAGTTTCGTCGCGAGATGATCGGTGTCGAGGTTCCGTCCGGCATCTACGCGCACATCGCCGGGGTCGACATCGTGCGTGCCGGGGCGGGCGAGTCCTACGTCCTGGAAGACAATCTGCGGGTTCCGTCAGGCGTCTCCTACATGATCGAGGACCGCAAGATGATGATGCGGCTCTTCCCGGAACTTTTTTCCAGGCACCTGATTGCACCGGTACAGCACTATCCCGACCTGCTGCTCGAAAATCTGCGTACGGTGGCGCCGAAAGGCGTCGTCAATCCGACGGTCGTGCTACTGACGCCTGGCGCCTACAACAGCGCCTATTTCGAGCACACCTTCCTGGCGCAGCAAATGGGTATCGAGCTGGTCGAGGGCAGGGATCTGTTCGTCAAGGACGAGACGGTGTTCATGCGCACGACACAGGGACCACAACGGGTCGACGTGATCTATCGCCGCCTGGACGATGATTTCCTGGACCCGCTGGTGTTCAACAAAGACTCGATGCTCGGCGTTCCGGGGCTGCTTTCCGCCTATCGTGCGGGTCACGTCACCCTGGCGAATGCGATCGGTACCGGAGTGGCCGATGACAAGTCGATCTATCCCTACGTGCCGGAGATGGTCCGCTTCTACCTCGGCGAGGAGCCGACGCTGAACAATGTGCCGACCTGGATGCTGCGCAAGCCGGACGACCTGCGCTACGTGCTGGAGCATCTGTCCGAACTGGTGGTCAAGGAAGTTCATGGGGCGGGTGGCTATGGCATGCTGGTCGGGCCGGCGTCGACCCGGGTGGAAATCGAGGACTTCCGCGCCCGCATTGTCGCTGCGCCGGAGAAGTACATTGCGCAACCCACCCTGGCGCTCTCCAACTGTCCGACCTTCGTCGAGTCGGGGATCGCTCCGCGCCATCTGGATCTGCGTCCCTTCGTGCTGTCGGGCAAGCGCGGCATTGGCATGGTGCCTGGCGGGCTGACGCGAGTCGCGCTGCGCGCCGGGTCGCTGGTGGTGAACTCGTCGCAGGGTGGGGGAACCAAGGACACCTGGGTGTTGGAAAACTGAGATGGACGGAGAACCGAGATGTTGAGCCGCACTGCTGACCACCTTTACTGGCTGGCGCGTTACACCGAGCGCGCCGAGAACCTGGCGCGTCTGCTCGACGTGTCCTACCAGATGTCGCTGGTGCCACAGTCGCTGGCCGCGCAGAACGAGAACTGGCGCGCCATCCTTGCGCTCAACAGCCTCGAGTCGGCCTTTGCCGAGACCTATTGTGAGGTCAATGTCGACAATGTGTTGCGCTTCATGGTTGCCGATCCTGCCAACCCGTCGTCGATCTACAGTTGCCTGCGCGCCGCGCGCGAGAATGCACACGCCGTGCGCGGCACCCTGACCGCCGAGATGTGGGAAAGCGTCAACGCCACCTGGATCGAATTGCGGCAGCAGACTTTCGAACAGATTCTGGCGCGCGGGATCAGCGAGTTCTTTGACTGGGTCAAGCTGCGCTCGGCGGTGACGCGCGGCGTGACCTTCGGCACCATGCTCAAGGACGATGCCCTGCATTTCATCCGCCTGGGCGGATTGCTCGAGCGCGGCGACAACACGGCCCGCATCCTGGACATGCAGTATCACATCCTGCGCCAGAGTGACGACGAGGGAGCCAGCGACTTTTACCGCTGGGGAGCCCTGCTCCGTTCGCTCTCGGCATTTCAGGTCTATCGCAAGGTCTATCGTGACGCGATCACTCCGGCCCGCGTTGCCGAGCTGCTGATCCTGCGCATGGATCTCCCGCGATCGCTGCACGCCTGTGCCGACGGGATCGTCCGCATGCTGCAACTCATCGCCAACGCTGCCTCAGCGGAAACCGAGCGCCAGGCCGGCGTTCTGCATGCCCGGCTGCACTTCGCGCGCATCGACGATGTCTTTGCCGGCGGACTGCATGAGTACCTGACCGATTTCATGGATCGCATCTACGAACTCGGCGACGGGATCAGTCGCGACTTCCTGATCGCTGCCTGAGCGGCTTCGATGGCCGCTGCATCCGCCGGGCGCACCGGGGCTGTCGTGCGCCGATCCCCGAACTCGTCCCGGAGCACCGAATGACCTATTGCGTTGCCATGCGACTGGATGCCGGGCTGGTTTTCCTCTCCGATTCACGCACCAACGCCGGTGTCGATCACATCAATACCTTTCGCAAGATGTCGGTCATCGAGCGTGCCGGCGAGCGGGTTCTGGTGCTGATGACCGCTGGCAACCTGTCGGTCAGCCAATCGGTGGTCAACATTCTGCGCGAACGCCTCGGTCGGGACGACCAGGAGAATCTTTACAATCTGCCCAATCTCTTCGAGGCTGCCCGCCACATAGGCGGCGTGGTACGTGAGGTATACCAGCGCGATGCGGCGGCCTTGCGGGAGTTCGGCATCGAATTCAACGCCTCGATCATCTTTGGCGGGCAGATTGCCGGCGAAGAACCGCGTCTGTTCAGCATCTACGCGGCAGGCAACTTCATCGAAGCCAGCGAGGACACACCGTATTTCCAGATTGGCGAGTCAAAGTACGGCAAGCCGATCATCGACCGCGTCGTGACTCGACGCAGCAGCTTCGAGGAAGCCGCCAAGTGTGCGCTCATTTCGATGGACTCGACGATCCGTTCGAACCTGTCGGTCGGCATGCCGCTTGATCTGCTGATCTACGAGCGCGACGCCTTGCGCGTTCGCGACCATTTCACCATCGGTCCGCAGAACGCCTACTTCAACCAGATCCGCACGCTGTGGGGTGAGCGCCTGCGTCAGGCGTTCACCGAGTTGCCCGGTCCCGACTGGGCCAGCTTCTGAAGGGCCATGGCCCATGCCCTGGAAGGCGGAGCGTCTGGTGGCGTCGCGCCGCGTCATCTGCCGGGTTGTCATCCGTTACCCTGGATCCGTCAGGGTCAGGCATCGCATTGACCAGGCCGTCGACTTGTGGTGTAATCGCGCCTTCTTCGGGCATGCTCGACTGCATTCATACGCTGCCGGCGCGGCAGTCGCGCCGGTGCATTCGCCGCCCTTGGTGGCACGGGTGCGGAAGCCTGGATGCAGCAGCCGAGCAGCAACGGTCACAATGCCGGATGCTTTGATCGGCGACAGACCACGAAGCGACAGAAAATCGGGCGATTAACTCAGTGGTAGAGTGCCACCTTCACACGGTGGAAGTCAGTGGTTCGAACCCACTATCGCCCACCACCCCACGCTTTCGAGCAGCCGTGAACAGTTTGACGGCTGCTTGTGCTCGGAATGGCTCCCGGCGGTCGCTGCAAGACCCGGCAAAGCCGCCATCTTTCTGTTAGAATCGGCCCGTCGAACCTGCAGGCAGGCGTTCAACGGCCCCCAAGAGAGCAATTCTCGGTTCACCTCGCTACGACATCACCGAGCCATGACCACTACGCCGCATTCATCTTTCATAATCGTCGGTCTGACCATCGCAGGCAAGAAGTTCCGCCCGAGCGACTGGGCCGAGCGCCTCTGTGGTGTGCTGTCGGCTTTTGGCGCCGAGAAGAGAATGCGCTACTCGCCCTACGTCGGCCCGCGAACTTACCAGGGGGAGAAGGCCGTTTTCGTCGATGGGCGGCTGTACGAGGTGGAGCCGATGGCCTATCGTTTCGTACTTCACTTTGCCCAGGATAACGACCTGCAACTGATACAGGACGTCGCGACGCCCGGCGCTCCTGGCAGGTCGGCATAACGGCTCGTCTCGCGGTTTCCGCTCACCACGCCGCGCTGTGCCGGGCGCTCCGTCAGCCTCCGCGAAGCGTCGGCGCTGCTGACGGCAGTTCAGGCGACAGGTTTCAACGGATTCTTCTCACCTGCGCGCCGAGCCGACCGAGTTTCTGCTCGATCCCTTCATAACCCCGGTCGAGATGATAGATCCGCTCGATCAGCGTTTCACCCTGCGCCACCAGCCCGGCGATGACCAGACTGGCCGATGCACGCAGGTCGGTGGCCATCACCGTGGCGCCGTCAAGACGCTCGACACCGGTAACCATCGCGTTGCTGGCGTCGATCTTGATGTCGGCGCCCAGGCGGATCAGTTCGACGGCATGCATGAAGCGATTCTCGAAAATCGTTTCGCGGATCACCGCCGACCCCTCGGCAACGCAGTTGACCGCCATGAACTGCGCCTGCATGTCGGTCGGGAAGGCCGGGTAGGGCGAGGTGCGAACGCTGACCGCCTTGAGCCGGGGCGGTGCCTTGAGGCGGATCGCCTCGCGTTCGGCTACGATCTCGCAGCCCGCGTCGAGCAGCTTGTCCACCACCGCGTCGAGATAGGCTGCCGAGGTCCCGGTCAGGCGAATGTCACCGCCGGTGGCGGCCGCTGCGCAGAGATAGGTGCCGGTTTCGATGCGGTCGGCCATGACCGCATGCGTCGCAGCGTGCAGGCGCTCGACGCCGCGGATGCGGATCTTGTCGCTGCCGGCTCCCGAGATCCGGGCGCCCATCGAGATGAGGCAGTTGGCCAGATCGACCACCTCCGGTTCGCGTGCCGCGTTCTCGATGGTCGTGTCTCCGTCGGCCAGGACGGCCGCCATCATCAGGTTCTCGGTGCCGGTGACGGTGACCATGTCGGTCACGATGCGGGCACCCTTGAGGCGGCGCCTGCCTGCGCCCAGCCGCGCATGAATGTAACCATGTTCGACCTGAATCTCGGCACCCATCGCCTGCAGGCCTCGGGTGTGCTGTTCGACCGGTCTTGCGCCAATCGCACAGCCGCCCGGAAGCGACACCCGGGCTTCACCATGACGCGCCAGCAATGGGCCGAGTACCAGGATCGAAGCACGCATGGTCTTGACCATGTCGTAGGGGGCGAGCGGGTTGTCGAGGCCGTGACTGTCAAGCAGTACGCCGTCGCTACCCTCGTGCGCCACCTTGACCCCCATTTGCTCGATCAGGCGCAACATGGTCGACACATCCCGCAGTCGCGGCACGTTGGTCAGTTGCAGCGGATCGGCCGAGAGCAGGCTGGCGCAGAGAATGGGCAGGGCCGCGTTCTTGGCGCCGGAAATGGCTATTTCACCGGCGAGCGGCCGGCCGCCCCGAATGAGCAACTTATCCACGTGCCGCACCCCATTCTTCAGGCGTCTGCGTTTTCATCGACAGGGCGTGCAATTCACCGCTGTTGAAATGCGCATGGAGGATCTGGTTGACCAGTTGCTGGCGCTGCACGCGGCTCTTGCCGACGAAGGAGCTACTGACGATCAGCGCTTCGAAGTGGTGGCCGTCGCCGGTCACCTGCAGGTGTTCGCAAGGCAGGCCTTCGGCGATCAGTTGCCGGATTTGTTCAGGGTGCATCATGATTCAGGATCTCAGTTTGTAGCCGCTCCGGAGGAGCAGCAGGGTGGCTGCCGATACCAGCGCGAAACTCGTGCCGACGACCGCCAGGCTGGTTTCCGGCGCCACGTCCGAGACGCCGAAAAAGCCGAAGCGAAAGCCGTCGATCATATAGAACACAGGGTTGAAATGTGAGATTTGTTGCCAGAAGTCGGGCAGTGAATGAATCGAGTAGAAAACGCCGGACAGCATGGTCAGCGGCATGACGAGAAAGTTCTGGAAACCGGCCAGTTGGTCGAACTTGTCGGCCCAGATACCGGCCACCGTACCCAGAGCCCCCATGATTCCGCCGCCCAGGACGATGAACGTCAGAACCCACAGCGGGGACTGCATCTGAGGTAGCGCAAACCAGCTCGTCACCAGCAGGACGCCAGCGCCAACCATCACGCCGCGCAGCATGGCGGCGACGACATAGGCGAGAAAGAACTCGCCGTAGGAGATCGGCGGCAGCAGAACAAAAACAACGCTGCCGGTCACCTTGGACTGAATCAGACTCGATGAGCTGTTGGCAAATGCATTCTGCAGGGCCGACATCATGACCAGGCCAGGGATCAGAAAGGCGGCATAGGGGACGCCGTGTACCTGCACGTGCGCTTCGAGCACATGCGAGAAGATCATCAGGTAGAGCATGGCCGTCAGCACCGGCGCTGCCACGGTCTGAAAGCTGACCTTCCAGAAGCGTAACACCTCCTTGTAGAGCAGAGTCCGGAAGCCCAGCATCACGCTGCCCTGTCGCTCGTCATGACGCCGAGGAAGACGTCCTCGAGGTCGGTCTGGGTCAGACGCAGGTCATCGATGTGGCAGCCCGCCTCGCGCAAGGTGGCCAGCAACGGCTCGATCTCGTGCAGCCCGGCGAGATGGAAAATCCATGTCCCGTCGTTCTCCGTCGCCCGGGCGCGCAGCATGGGCGGCAGGGCGGCAGGGGCGGCCAGGCGCACGCTCAGCGTTTGTCCCGCGAAGCGCGCCAGCAGGTTGCTGGTCGAATCGAGGGCGACGACCCTGCCCTGCTTGAGCATGGCAATCCGTCCGCACAATGCTTCTGCCTCCTCGAGATAGTGCGTGGTCAGGATCACCGTATGCCCGTCGCGATTGAGGCGCCGGACAAACTGCCATAGGCCCTGTCGCAACTCGACGTCCACTCCGGCTGTCGGTTCATCGAGTACGATGACCGGCGGCTTGTGCACCAGCGCCTGGGCAACCAGTACCCGTCGTTTCATGCCGCCTGACAGACGCCGCATGTTCGTGTCCGCCTTGCTCGTCAGATCGAGGTTGGCGAGAATTTCGTCGATCCAGTCGTCGTTGCGGCGGATTCCGAAGTAACCTGACTGGATGCGCAGCGTTTCGCGCACCGAAAAGAAGGGATCGAACACCAGTTCCTGCGGTACGACGCCCAGCAGACGACGTGCCGCACGGTAGTCGCCAACGACATCGTGACCCATGACCGTCAGGCTGCCGGCATCTGGCCGGGCCAGACCGGCAAGGCATGAGATCAGCGTCGTCTTGCCGGCACCGTTTGGCCCAAGCAGACCAAAGAACTCGCCCTCGGCGATCTGCAGCGAAACGCCGGCGAGCGCCTGCAGCGAAGCGAAACGCTTCTCGACGCGATCGATCGCAACGGCGATGCTCATGGGATGGGGGCCGACAGCGACCGGTGGCCCCGGTCAGGCGAGCGGGAGCAGTTCGGAAACGCCGTAAAGCGCTGCCAGGCTGATCAGACTTGCCGGCGGGTTGACGATGCGCAGTGCCTGGCTGCGCTCGGCGGCCGTGCGCAGCCAGGCAAACACGACGCCCAACGCCGACGAGTCCACTTCGCCAACCCCCGCCAGGTCGACCCGTAGCAGGTCGGTGGCGTGGCCTGCACACAGGCCGCTGCGTCCCGCTTCGAGCAGGGGGCGAGCGTTGGCGATCACCATCGCCACGGTGACGCGCAGCCCGTCCTCGACCCGTTCGATCATTTCTTGCCGGCTTCGAGTTGCTTGTTGCGATTGGCCAGCATGCTGATCAGGCCATCGATGCCATTGTTGCGCACTTCCTGGCTGAAGGTGTCGCGGTAGTTGGTGACCAGACTGACGCCGGCAACGATCACGTCGTATACCTTCCAGCCATCGCCCAGCTTCTCCAGTGCGTAATCGAGTTGCACCGCCTTGTTGCCGGGTTGCACGACCTCGGTCCTCACCAACACGTTGCTGTCTTCAGGCTGAATCTTGCTCGGCTTGTAAACCAGCTTCTGGTTCTTGTAGGAGGTCAGCGCATTCGAGTAGGTGCGCACCAGCAGCGTCTTGAACTCTTCCGTCAGGCGTTTCTTCTGTTCCGCTGTCGCCCTGTTCCAGTCACGCCCGACAGCCAGCGCCGTCATGTGCTGGAAGTTGAAATACGGCAGGACCTTGGTCTCGACCAGGTCCATCGCCTTGCGCGTGTTGCCATTCTGGATGTCCTTGTCCTGGCGAACGACGGTCAACACATCTTCCGTCACCTGCCGAACCATGGCATCGGGCGCCAGTTCCTGTGCGGCGGCGGTGGCCGGAGCCAGAACGATGAACAGACCAAACAGGAGGGAGCGAAGGGACTTCATGGGCGTTACCTGAAATAGGGTTTCCGGGCTCGGGTTGGTGGGGGGGTGACTGGCGGATCTGCCTATTTCGCCGGTTCGTCGACAATGACCTCGTGCGGCAGTTGCCCGTCAAAAATCTCGCTGCGCCGATGTTGCAGATAGGCATTCCGGACGTAGTCGTACTTGTCGAAAGCGGCCTCGTCGACCACCTTGTCGGACGGCAGAAGGCTGGCGCGCACGTCGATGTAGCGCGTTGCCACGAGGCTGTTGCGCAGAGCCATGTTGTCGACCCGCCAGACGGGGTCGATATAGACGTCCACCATCCAGCCAAAGGTGTCGCGCGTCGTCCGCGGCCCGATGATTGGCCAGTAGAAGTAGGGGCCGTCGCCGACCCCCCATCTGGCGAGCGTCTGGCCAAAGTCCTCCTGGTGCTTGGTGAGCCCGATTTCGCCGGCGATGTCGAATGCGCCGCCGATGCCGATGGTACTGTTGATCAGCACCCGACCAACATCCGACATGCCCTCCTGACCCTTGCCCTGCAGGAAATTGTTGACGGCTGTCCAGGCGTCCCAGACGTTGCCGAAAAAGTTGCCGATCGCCACCTTCAGCGGCAGCGGCGCGGCAGCGTCGTAGCCCTGTGCCACTGGCTTGATGACCACATCGAGACCTTCATTGACGGCGAACATCGCGCGGTTGAAACCTTCGTACGGGTCTTTCGGGTTGTTCGCGGTCGTCGCGCAGCCGCTGGCAGCAATCATCGCCGCGGCACAAGCTAAGCAAGAGGCGTGCCTTGAAAGAGGTCTTTTCACTGGGTTCTCCCTTCTATTTGTCGCTTTGTCCTTCGGACGCCTTGTTGAACATGAACTGACTGATCAGTTTTTCCAGCACCACCGCCGATTGCGTCTTGGCGATTGCGTCACCGGATTTGAGCATCGTCTCGTCGCCTCCCGGATCGAGGCCGATGTACTGCTCGCCGAGCAGGCCGGCGGTCAGGATCAATGCAAAGGTATCCCTGGGGAAACGGTAACGGCCGTCGATGCTGACGGTCACCACCGCCTCATAGGACTCGGGGTCGAAACGGATCTCGGTGACCCGCCCGACGACGACGCCCGCACTCTTCACCGGAGCACGCACCTTCAGACCACCGATGTTAACAAACTTGGCCGAAAGTGGGTACGTCTCCGCAAAGTTGGCCGCCGAGAGGTTGCCGACCTTCAGTGCCAGGAAGAGCACCGCAGCGAGGCCCAAAGCAACGAAAACGCCGACCCACAGGTCG